>NZ_OUMZ01000007.1:960611-1280815 GCF_900327775.1 Roseovarius sp. EL26 | reverse complement strand
GGGATGAGCGAACACGGTGCAAGTGTGATTGGGTGGTTAACCCTCTACCGCACCAACATATCAAGCGGCTGACGTGACAGGCGCTCTACCCCGGTTTCTGTGACCAGCACGGAATGGCCAAGACACATGGCAAGGCCTGCTTCGCTGTCCATCAATATCATATGGTAAAAGAACACCTGACCGGCTTGCATCAACAGGGGATTGCCCTGATAGAACATCGGAAAATCGACCCAGATCGGGTTGTATACCGCGCCCATGCCGTATCCGCAGGCCTGCATTTTGGCGTGACTGAGGCCGTGGGCATCAAACACCCGGGCGTGGGCGTCATAAACATTTCCCATCGGATCACCAGGGCGGGTTGCGGCCTCGCAGGCTGCGATGGCTTCCTCGGCGGCAGCTTGCATGCGCTTTTGGGCGTCATTCGGCGCGCCGATGACAACCGTGCGCATCATGGCCGCGTGATAACGCGCATATGCCCCGGACCATTCCCACGTCATTTGGTCCTGCGCATCCAGATGACGGCGGCCAGAATAGTAACGGCACAGCAGTGCGCCGGGGCCGGAACCGAGGATGAATTCATTGCCCGCGTAATCGCCGCCGCCTTTGAACACGGCACCCTGCATGGCGGCCAGAACGTCGCCCTCAAACGCGCCAGCATGGGTTACGGCAAGACCTGCATCCATCGCATCATCAGACAGCGCTGCCGCCTTACGGTGCATGGTGATTTCTGCAGGGGATTTAACCCGGCGCAAGGCGCGGATCAGGTCAGAGTGATCTTGGAGATTGGGCAGGGCGGCGCGTAGCATCTGGCCGTTGAAATCGGTGAGGCCGGCGGTTTGGCTCTCAAATCCCAGACGCCCCCCGGCAACGCCTAACTGCTGCAGGAGCTTCACCAAGTCTTGCGCCGGGGTTGCACCTTCGACTTCTGTCCAGATGTGGATTTGTTCTTCACTCAGGGAAGAGGTCAGCCGCGCTTGTCGCAGGTCGGGCAGGCGAGTGAGCAGGTGCAGGTCGCCGTTCGCCGTCAAAACCAACGTCTGAAACATCGCAAAGCCAAAAGTGTCATAGCCGCAAAGCCAAAAGTGGCTTTCAGGCGCGAACATGATCAGCGCGTCCAGCTCTGCCTCTTGAAGGGCCTGCGTGGCACGGGCCTGACGGGCGGCATATTCGGTAGCGTCAAAATGCAGGGGCATGCGGGATCCTTTCGCTTTTCAATTCGCTGAGTGTGCGAAGGGAAAAGGTTCACGTCTTGTTGTGCGCCGACAGGGAATGTCGTTTTATTGTTATGGCGTGCCCTCAAGGAGCGCCTGCGGCGCACAGGTTTTCTCGTTGTCGTCCTGCGGTCTCCGCCTCGGGATTACCTCCGGTGGAGATGTTTAGGGTCAGATGCAACGGGCGGAATTTTCATGTTCCGCAGAAGGTTTGGCGCACCACTTGATCTGATGTCGGGGCATGAGTGAGGGGCTGAAGCTCTGGCTGCGGGGTAAATGGTGTTGCAAGAGCACCACGCAGTGTTTCAAAGAGGGTATAATCACCGGCAACGGCGGCCTGAATCAATTCTTCGATCCGGTGATTGCGTGGAATGATCCAAGGGTTGCTGGCCTGCATAATGCTTTCGGGATTAGATTCGCCGTTGAGGCGTTGTTTCCAATCAACCTCCCAAGTGTCGAAGTCTTTGGGGTTTAGGAATTGATCACGCGCTTTTTCAGTGCCAAGGGCGCGGAAGGTGTTGGTGAAGTCGGCACGGTTATTGGCCATGATCTCTAGCAAGCCGATGATTAGGGTTTCATCTTCGGGCGTGGCGTTCGTGATCCCCAGTTTGCGGCCAAAGATCTGCAGCCAATAGCGGTGGATAACGTCGGGCATGGCATGCACGGCCTCGGTGAAATCTGTCACGGCCTGATCACGGTTGGGCATGATCTGCACCAGAGAGGTGGCCAGCTGCGCCATGTTCCAGACAATCACATTGGGTTGATTGGAATAGGCATAACGGCCTTGGGTGTCGATTGAGCTGAACACCATGTCAGGGTGGAAGACATCCATGAAGGCGCAGGGGCCGTAATCGATGGTTTCACCGGAAATGGTGGTGTTGTCGGTGTTCATTACACCGTGGATAAACCCCACACCCATCCACTGCGCAATCAGTCGCGCTTGTCGGTCGATGACAGCATTTAGCAAGTCGGTTGGGGTTTCAGCGTCAGGGTAGTGCCGGGTGACAGTGTAGTCGAAAAGAGTTTTTAGCGCCTCAGTGTCGCGCCGGGCTGCGAAGAATTGAAAGGTGCCAACGCGGAGGTGGCTGGAGGCCACGCGGGTTAAGATGGCACCGGGCAGGGCACCTTGTTCACGGTAGACGGATTCGCCGGTGGTGACGGCGGCCAATGCACGGCTGGTGGGGATGCCAAGGGCGTGCATGGCCTCGGACACGACATACTCACGTAATACCGGCCCTAGCCATGCGCGCCCGTCCCCGTTTCGGGAATAGGGTGTAGGACCGGACCCTTTGAGCTGGATGTCACGACGCTGACCGCCGGTGTCGAGAACCTCGCCTAGTAAATTGGCACGACCATCGCCCAGTTGCGGTGAAAATCCTCCAAACTGGTGCCCGGCATAGGCCTGTGCCAGTGGATCGGACCCCGCGGCGATGGTGTTTCCGGAAAAATACTGTGCCAGATCATCGTTGCCTTCGGTTGTGATGCCCAGCTCAGTGGCAAGTTCGGTGTTGAAGGCAATCAACTGCGGATCTTTCACTGGCGTCGGATTGCGACGGCTGAAAAAGGGATCCGGCAGGCGTGCGTAACTGTTCTCAAATGGGATCGTGATGCTCATGCTGCCACTATAAGGCCGAGATCAGAAAGCTAAAGCTTGCGTGACATCAATATGTAATTTTCTCGCGGGGCGAACCTGAGTTTTTCATAAAGCTTTCGGGCACGTGGGTTGTCGCGGTTAACCTCTAGATGCAGCGCCTTGAGGCCCGCACCTGCAAGTGCTTTGGGCAGAGCATTGAGCACCTCGGAACCGATACCACGTCCCCGCACGCTGGGACGGATGTAAATCTCGTCGATCATACCATCGAGACCTGCAAATTCTACCGACCAGCCAAAACTGATGATGATATAACCGATGGGCGCGCGACTTGGCCCTAGCAAGTAGATCGCACCATGAGGGGAACCTTCGAGCAGGGGCATCAGCGCGTCGTGACGTGTGCCTTCACTTTGCTCAATGCCTTCTTCGAGGTGAAAATCCGTAACCAGACGCAACAGGCGATCAATGTTTTCCGGGCGGGCGAGGGTGAGTGCGGTCACGGGATAGGTGGCCTTTCTGTTTATGTTTTATCTTTCCGGCTCTGCTCGATGTTGGCCGGTGTGTTTTACTTGACGTAACCATGCCAGAGAGTGGCCTGAGATTCTACCGTATGCCTGTAGATCAGCGGGGGTTTGCCGGGGCTTTTGTGACGTCATGGCTATAAAGCCAATCGAATTGGTGCAGCATTTTATCAGGGACTAAGGAGCCACCAAGTCGCATGGCACTATGAGCTGCCCAGCGAAGCGGAGGAAAGGACAGGTGGTACTTCCATGCATTGCCACTGGCAGTGTCGACAATCTTGCGCACTCGGGTTTCGCGTCTGGACTGATAAGTGGTCAACCGTTGCGAGAGAGGGCTGGAACTTGAGAGTACATCCGCCAGAACCCAGGCGTCTTCCAGCGCCATTGATGCGCCCTGCGCCATGAAGGGGAGAGTGGGATGGGCGGCATCACCCAAAATGGCGACACCTTCGGTGTGCCAGAGCGGCGCAACAGAGTGACGGAACAGGCCCCACAGATGCACGTCATTCACCTGTGAAAGCATTTGACGCACTTCAGGGCAGAAATCTGAAAATGCAGCCTGCAGCGTGCTGGGATCATCTTTCTGACTCCAACTTTCCTCTGTCCATGCCGCGCGTTCCTGCACGGCCACAATATTCAGTAGAGACCTATCGCGTAGGGGATAGCTGACCAGATGCCTGTGCGGTCCCATATGCAAATGCACCTCAGGCCCGCGGTCAAAGTCATTTGGGATAACGGCGCGCCACGCGACTTGGTTTGTGAAGAACGGCCAGCTGGTGCCATTAATTGCAGTGCGTGTAATGGAATGCAGGCCATCAGCACCGATCACCAGGTCGGCAGACATGCTGGCCCCGTTGGCCATGTGGATGACGGGAGTGCTACCCATTTCGATCTGTTCCACCTTTTGCAGCAGGCGCAGTTTAGCACCGGCGTCCCGTGCACCATCTGCCAAAAGATTGATCAGATCAGCGCGGTGGGTGAAATAGTATGATTGATTTTCCAACTGTCCCAGATCAAGGCGGGTGATATGTTTGCCACGATAATCAATCAGATTGACAGCCTGAGCTTGCACCGATTGGGCGCGTAGATCGTTGCCCAGGCCAAGCGCATGCAGCACAGCAAAGCCATTCGGGCTGATCTGGATGCCCGCTCCGACTTCTTTGATAGCATCGGCCTGTTCTAACACCGTCACCTTTGCGCCACGCAGGGCCAGCGCCCGTGCTGCTGCCAGCCCGCCTATACCTGCGCCGATAATGGCGATTTTCATTCCATCCAATGTCATAAGACCTAGTTGATACGAAAAACGCCGGAACAAAAGCCCCGGCGTTTAAAACATTGATATTTAATCTGCGATCAGTCGTCGCGGTGAACTTTTTCGCGGCGCTCGTGGCGTTCTTGTGCCTCAAGACTCATGGTTGCGATTGGACGTGCATCCAGCCGTTTGAGGCTGATGGGCTCGCCAGTTACTTCGCAATACCCATATTCGCCTTCGTCGATGCGACGCAGGGCGGAGTCGATCTTGGCAACCAGCTTGCGCTGGCGATCACGGGTGCGCAATTCCAGTGCGCGGTCTGTTTCTTCACTGGCGCGGTCGGCGACATCTGGGATGGCGCGTGTGCCATCCTGCAATCCTTCGATGGTGTCGCGGCTGCCTTCAAGCAGTTCTTCTCTCCACGCAAGCAATTTTCGGCTAAAATAGTCAAGCTGCCGGTCGTTCATAAATGGTTCATCTTCGGCCGGGCGATAATCGTCAGTCACAAAAGCTTCGGCTTTCATTGTGGTCCCCTTGTAAAAGGCTGGTTACCGGCATGAAATATGCTCGGGCACCGTGCTCTCCTCGACGCAGCATTTACACTCACAATGGGGGATTGTCACTAGGCAATTACACCGCATTGATGTGTTTGATGCAACGCACTAGTGTGCGCCTGATCTGAGCACCTGAATGGCGGAAAAAGGTTAAGAATATGAAGTTTCATGGCACCGATGCCTACATTGCCACCGATGACCTGAAAGTAGCTGTAAACGCTGCCGTTACGTTAGAACGGCCTTTGTTGGTCAAGGGAGAGCCGGGGACCGGCAAAACCGAGCTGGCCCGTCAGGTGGCGCAGGCGCTGGGGTTGGAGATGATTGAGTGGAATATCAAGTCCACGACCAAGGCACAGCAGGGCCTGTATGAATATGATGCGGTCAGCCGTCTGCGCGATAGCCAGTTGGGTGATGAGCGCGTGCATGACGTCGCTAACTATATCAAGAAAGGCAAGCTGTGGCAGGCTTTTGATGCAGATCAGAAGCTGGTGTTGTTGATTGATGAGATCGACAAGGCGGATATTGAATTTCCCAACGACCTGTTGCAAGAAATCGATAAGATGGAGTTTCACGTCTATGAGACAGGTGAAACCGTTCGCGCCCGTCACCGGCCGATTGTAATCATCACGTCCAATAACGAAAAAGAATTGCCTGATGCGTTTTTACGGCGCTGCTTTTTCCACTACATCCGCTTCCCGGATGCAGAGACGATGAAAAAGATTGTTGAAGTCCATCATCCGGGCATAAAAGAAGCGCTGCTGACCACTGCATTGACGCAATTCTATGAGATCCGTGAACAAGCTGGGTTGAAAAAGAAACCATCAACGTCGGAGGTTCTGGACTGGTTGAAGTTGATCCTGGCAGAAGATCTGACATCCGAGGACCTGAAACGCGATGGGGCAGATGCCTTGCCGAAATTGCACGGTGCGCTATTAAAGAATGAACAGGATGTGCACCTGTTTGAACGTCTAGCCTTTATGGCGCGACGCCAGAGGTGACCTTTGTAGTCAGGATGAGCTATTGCCGTTTATAAAACACAACTCAGAACCCACCGTCGTGATGGCAATGACTGAAGCACAAGCATCGCTTCGTAAAACATTGCACAAGATTTGGGTTATGCCTTTGTGTTTGGCACTTATTGCCTGCGATTCCAATACGCCCAGTGATCAGCCGACGCGTGCAGCGATGCCTGACGAAAAGGCGGTCCGGGCTATGAAAACCTTTGGCCCGACACGTCCGACAGTGCCCATGCGATCAAACCGGGATATCACCCGCGATTTTCTAGATCTGGCGTTTGAACTGGAATCGGGCCGGGAACTGAGCCAGTTCACCCGTTTTGAAGAGCCGATCAGTGTGCGGGTCACTGGCGCACCTGTGGCAACGCTTATCCCCGATTTGGACCGTCTGATTGGCAGGTTGCGCAACGAGGCGGGCATTGACGTGCGGCGTACCAATGCTGCACAGGCCAATATCACCATTCAGGCTGTGACACGGGCACAAATCCAACGGCAACTGCCCAAGGCTGCCTGTTTTGTTGTGCCCAATATTGATAAGCTGTCGGATTATCGTAGAGCCAAAAACAGCCGAGCGACCAATTGGGGACTGTTGGAGAAACGGGAAAAGCTGGCGATATTCCTGCCCAGTGATTCCAGCCCCCAGGAAGTGCGAGATTGCCTGCATGAAGAACTGGCACAGGCGTTGGGACCGCTCAATGATTTGTATCGTTTGCCTGACAGCGTGTTTAATGATGACAATGTTCACACTATTTTGACCGGCTTTGATATGCTGGTTTTGCGTGCGTATTACGCACCAGAGCTGCGCAACGGCATGAGCCGGGGCGAAGTTGCCGCGCGATTGCCACGTATACTGGCGCGGCTGAACCCACGTGGCGAAAGCATTGCCGCGCGCTATCCAAAGGCCACGCCGCGTAGCTGGGTGAGAGATATCCAAACCGCGCTTGGCCCCGGTGCGCGCCCGGCGCAGCGCCAAAATGCGGCGCAAAACGCCTTGCGGACCGCGCAGCGGGCGGGTTGGGCCGATCACCGTCGGGCTTTTAGTCATTTTGCCTTGGGACGATTGACGCAGCCTAATGATGTGGCGTTTGCCAAGCAGCAGTTCCTGATTGCAGATCAGTTTTATCGCCAGACTCCGGGAGCCGAGCTGCACCGTGCTTATTCGGCCTCGCAATTGGCCGCGCATGAAATCAACGAAGGCAATGCCAAGGCAGCGCTAAACTTGGTGTCGCCGCAGATTGAAGTTGCGAAGCGGTATGAAAACGCCTCGTTACTGGCGACGTTGCTGCTATTGAAAGCTGAAGCATTGGATATGCAGGGCCGGGCAAGCGAGGCGCATGCCGCACGTCTGGACAGTATCGGCTGGGCACGCTACGGGTTCGGCGCGGATTGGGTTATTCGGGCAAAGCTGCGCGAAATCTCGGCCCTCAGCCCGCGGCAATAACAGGCAGGTAGACAGCAGATGTTCGTGATTTTCGGGGCAGTAATCGGTGCCATCCTTGGTGCAGTAGTGGCGAAGCGGCGCAAAGGCAAGCTAGCAGATATTTTGCAATATGCCTTTGTCTATTGCCTGATCCTTGCGTTGGTGGGCCTGTTCGTGACGCTAATCGTTCATCGCAGCTCATTGTAATCACAGATGTTCCTGCCGTTTTTTGAAAACCTTCGACAGGCGGGTCTCCCGGTTTCACTCAGGGAGTACCTCACATTTCTTGAGGCGATGAACCGCAATATCGTGCTCTATGATGTGGAAGGGTTCTATTACCTTGCCCGTAGCGCGATGGTCAAAGATGAACGGCTGATCGATCGGTTTGATCGTGCCTTTGCCGCCAGTTTTGAAGGGCTTGATCAAATCTCAGCCGAGGATGTGGTCGATGCTGTTGATCTGCCGAAAGAGTGGCTGGAGAAGATGGCCGAGAAATTTCTCAGTCCTGAAGAGAAAGCCGAGATTGAAGCGCTAGGCGGTTTTGACAAGTTGATGGAAACCCTGAAAGAGCGCCTGAAGGAACAGCAAGGGCGGCATCAGGGTGGGAATAAGTGGGTCGGCACCGCCGGGACCTCACCCTTTGGGGCCTACGGTTATAATCCGGAAGGCGTGCGCATCGGCCAAAATGAAAGCCGCCACCAGCGTGCAGTCAAGGTTTGGGATAAACGTGAGTTCCGCAATCTCGATGACACGGTCGAGCTGGGGACACGCAACATCAAGGTGGCGCTGAAGCGCCTGCGGCAATGGGCGCGGGACGGGGCGAATGAAGAACTGGACCTCGAAGGCACAATTCGGGCCACGGCTGAACATGGCTATCTGGATGTCCAAACCCGGCCCGAACGGCGCAATGCGGTCAAAGTGGTGTTGTTTCTCGATGTTGGCGGGTCGATGGATCCGCATATCAAATTGGTGGAAGAGCTGTTTTCGGCGGCCCGGGCCGAATTCAAACATCTGGAATACTATTATTTCCACAATTGTCTGTACGAGGGCGTGTGGCGCGACAACTCACGTCGCTGGAATGAACAAATTCCAACGGATGAAGTGTTGCGTACTTATGGACCTGATTACAAATGCATCTTTGTTGGGGATGCCTCGATGTCGCCCTATGAGATTGCCTATCCCGGTGGTGCCAATGAGCATTGGAACGCCGAGGCCGGACAGGTTTGGTTGGAACGCGCCCGCACGCAATGGCCCGATCACCTGTGGATCAATCCAGTGATGGAGCGCAGTTGGCCCTATACGCAATCGATTCAGATGATCCGTGATATATTTGAAGATAGCATGGTGCCGATGACGCTTGAAGGGCTTGATCGCGGGATGCGGGATCTGGCGCGTTAAGCCTCTGGGGTGAAACGGGCGTCGTAGCCTTCTTTGTCCAGCGACTGACCGTTTGCCACCATGGCTCCAAGTCGGCCCAGCTCGTCCGCACATTTGGCCCCGGCACCATTCCCACCAGTCAAGGCGATGATGCGATCTGTTTGGGGATAGATCAGCGGCATATCGGTTGGTGTGACAGAGGTCACACAACTGCCAGATGAAATACTGTGGTATTTCAGTTCCGGCATAAAGCCTAGCAGTTCTTGGGCAAGTAAATCACGGACTTCGGAGCTGCCGTCCGTGCGAAACCACTCCTTGATGTCCTGATCTGTTTCCAGCGCTATATCTGACGGATCTCCACCGATCTTGATATAGGTTTTGCCATCCGGATAAAGTACTGGGGGCAGTGCATATATGCCCTCGGTAAATCCCTTGCGTACATAGATCAGCGAAGGCATGTCTTTGAGACGCGCGCATTCGGCGGCGTCCAATTCAAAGAATGTGATGGTGCGCGCATAGACAGTCAGTGGCACCGGGTTAGGGAGAAGGCCTGTGGAATGCGAAAACCCACCTGTGGCCACAATGACCTTTTGCGCATGGTAACGTGACCCGTCTGCCGCGGTCAGGGCCGTGCCTTGGGTGGTTTCCGCGATGTCTACAATTTCAGCTTGAATATATGTGGCACCGGCGCGCTGTGCTGCGATGATCTCGGCCTGCACTTGGTGGCGTGGGTTAATGTGGCCGGCATCATGGGCCTCATAAAAGGCGCGAGTGTCTTCGGGGAAGGTGAAGCAGGGGAAGTGGTCCCGCAACTCTTGTCCCTGATAACGAGTGGCTTTGATGTTGAGGTCGCGGTCCAGGGCCTCAACCTTATTGATGAATGCGCTTTCCGGCCCATTTGTGTATCCGGCCATCATCGCACCAACGTTGTGATAGAACTGTTGCCCGCTTTCCTGCTCTATCTCGGCATACCGATTGATGGCATTGGTCGACAAGCGCGACCAATCGGCGCTGGTGGCCAGCCTGCGGGTGATGCGGGCCTGATCGTAGTGGCTGGCAAAGACACCGGTATGGCTGGCTTTATCGTCAGGCTCGCTCGGGCCGATGACCGCAACCGAGGCTCCGGATTTGGCCAGATGGCGCGCTGCCGCGCTTCCCATCATGCCAGCCCCCACCACAATGACATCAAAGCCCTGTATCATGCGTCGAGCTCAACCCAAATTGGCACGTGGTCTGATGGTTTCTCTCGGCCGCGGATTTCCTTGTCGATCTGGCAATCTGTCATCATATCGGCAGCCTGCGGGCTAAGCAGGAAGTGATCGATACGAATGCCATTGTCGCGCTGCCATGCGCCAGCTTGATAATCCCAAAAGGAATAATGACCGGGGCCCTGCGTGCGTGCGCGAAATGCTTCGGTAAAGCCCAGATTAAGCAACCGCCGAAATGCCGCCCGGCTTTCGGGGCGGGCAAGGGCGTCTTCGCGCCAGCTGTCTGGCTTTTTGGCGTCTTCATCCTGGGGGATGATATTATAGTCGCCAGCCATCAAAAACGGCTCTTCCGATGCCAGAAGGTCCTGCGCGCGGGCGTGCAAGCGGTCCATCCATTTTAATTTGTAGTCATATTTACCACCCGGAACCGGGGCACCGTCTTCGATCTCAACCGGATTGCCGTTGGGCAAGTAAAGTCCACAGACGCGGACAGCGGTTTTGTCGCCGATAACTGTCGCTTCGATCCAGCGCGCCTGCTCGTCATTACCATCACCGGGCAACCCGCGTGAGACATCTTCAAGAGGTAGCTTGGATAGAATTGCCACGCCGTTAAAGCTTTTCTGCCCGTGGGTTTCGACGCGGTAGCCACGTTCCTCAAAGACTTCACGTGGGAAGGCCTCGTCTACAGATTTAATCTCTTGTAGCAGGGCGACATCTGGTTGTGTCTCATCCAACCAATCTGGCAAGGCCTGAATGCGTGCTTTGATACCGTTGATGTTGAAGCTGGCGATTTTCATGATGCACCTTTCAAAGACCTGTCTGCATCTATCGCCCAGCTCGGCCCCACTGGCAAGCCGGTGATTATGATCGGGGTAAAAGGTAAATCTCTTTAAGGTTGATTCGCATTATCTTGGGTATAACCATAAGTGCCAGCCAACATACGGGGCTGTGCATAACTTTTTATCAATATCATGCGGGCCTATTTTCAGAATGAAAACCATGCGGTTATTTTTTTCACGCCGTCCAGTGGCCTGGGGATAAGTTTTTTGGGTGAAAAATATATTGAAAAACAATTTAAACGTGTAATCGTTTAGAGGTCGAAATTTATTCCGGGAGAAAATTATGCACACACAACGTAAAATGCAAAACGTATCATTGGCAGTCACAGAAGTTGCCACGCCCAGCCTGCACGGCGGCGAGGAAACAGGTTTGTTCACATCATCGCTTGGGCCTGTGATGTCCGACGACATGAATACAGGCGAGGCCGTGGAAATGTTTACTTCGAGCTTGAACCCAACTGCACAAGCAGATGGTGCGACAGGGGACGGTGTTGAAATGTTCACCTCGAGCCTTGGCCCAAATGTGGTGGCTTTTGCCGGTGCTGGAGAAGGGATTGAGATGTTCACATCGTCATTGGCCCCGGTCGCGGCACAGGGAGACGCTGTTGGCGCTTTCACATCATCGCTGAGTGCTAAGGCAACGGACGAGGGCGATGGCTGCGAAATGTTTACATCTAGCCTGTAAGCATAGTTGAAACGGGGCATTCAGCCTGATTTGACCACGATGGAGACCTATACCATGGGAATGATTGTAAAACTGGATGTGCCGTTTCGTCAGAACGACAAAGCAGCGCGGCAAACTGCATTGCTGCGCTGCTTTGCATCTGAGCGGCGCGGATTCGAAGATGTGTTTTGGCTGAAAGAAAATGCCGAAGTGCTTAATGTTTTGGAAAGCAGCGGTGCGGCACTGCCTGAGGCGGCACTGGATGCCTACCGCGACTTTTATGACGATATCGAAAGTCGTCTGGGGTTTTTCCCGCAATATTACCGGTTTTTTCTGTCGATCTGTCTGGATCTCGAAAGTCTTGGTATGCCGGGGAACAAAGGTGAAAGTCTGTCCCAGTGGGTGGCCGACCAAGGACTGGCACAGGCCGAGCTGTCGGATCTGCAACGCGCTGAAGCGCGGCGGCTGTGTCTACGACGTGGGGTTGATCCAGTTGCTGGAGACATAGGGTTGGAGGATCGCTTACGTAGTTTTGCCAAACGCAGCGCAACGTTTTCAATGCCAAACAAAAAGGCTGCATATGAACTGACGCATATCGTGTTCTACCTTTCTGAATATGGTCGGATTGATCCGAAACTGGACGAAGGTTTCATCGACAGTCTGCGTTTTGCCGGAACATTGGCCTATCTTGATCTGAACGTGGATCTGCTGTCTGAGATTTGCATTGCGTTGCGTTTTGCCGGGCAGGCGTGCCCACAAATCTGGCAAGGTTGGCTGAGTGAACAGGCCAGATGTTTTGTGCTGGAGGATGTGCCGCATGCCCCACCAACAGATGAATATCATCAGTTTTTGATGATCAACTGGTTCCTGCATACGGCCGGATTAGGCGGTTTTGCACATCAGGTCCCAGAAGGGCCGGTCAGATTTATTCAAGCGGATCCCGGGCGTGGTCCGCTGCGTGATATTTCTGAGCAAATGTACAGCATGGATGGGTCACGCTCGTCCGATTGGACAAAAATGCGCGGCGCGCTGAGTGAGGCCCTGTCTGATGATGCGCGTGCAGTATTGAATGCTGCAGAAGCATCGATTGACAAATTTGATGAATTTTTTGCAGGTTTTTCAAGAACCGGGATGCAAGGAGGGCGGTCATGACGCGCGCGCCAATCATCTGGGCGACTTTTAGCGGGGTCGCGTTGACAGTTCTTTATACGCTTTTGATTTCGGGGGCGGATGGAATTACCAAGTTCATCGCCAAAAGCTACGCAGCCCCGCAATTGTTCGCCCTGTCTGGCGGGATTGTCGCCGGGCTTAGCTTGCTTGGGCTGTTGCGGGGCAAGGGCACAAGGGGCCTGCAGACTTCATGCCCCGAGGCAATGCTGATCCGCAGTGTTGCCACTGTCTCTGGAACAATCACGTTTTTCCATGCCTTCCGATTGCTTCCTTTCGCCGAGGTGTTTTTGTTCATCGCCATGATCCCGCTGCTTGCGGCGCTGGTCTCAGGCCCGCTGCTGAAAGAGCCGGTTCAATCCCAGGTGTGGGGCGCGTTAATCGTTGGGGTTGTTGGGATCCTGTTTCTATTCCCATCAGGGATAAAAACACTGGAATCCGGACATTTAATTGCATTACTTGCAGCCTTTTGCGGCACAGTTTCGATGGTGGCATCGCGGTTCATCGGGCTGCGTGAAGACAACCTTTTGGCGCAGGTGTTGTACCCGAATTTGATGCTGATGCTGGTTATGACGTGCGCGCTTCCGTTTGTATTTGAACCGATGTCCTTGCATGATCTGGGTTGGGTGATTGTCTATGCTGTTTGTCTGTTTGCCGCGCGATGGGTGCTGGTTGCCGCATTGCGCCTGTTGCCTGCCTACGTGGTCACACCGCTGATGAACCTGCAATTCCTGTGGATGGTGGTAATTGGCTATCTGGTGTTTGGCGAACGTCCTGCATATGGCGTTTTCCTTGGCGCGGTTATTGTTGCCGGGGCCGGACTATGGCTCATCTATTTGCAAATCAGGACCGTTGATGACAGCGATCTGGTGCCGGCAGAGTAGCACAGGACAAGTTTATCTTACTGATACAACCTATTGTTACATCGAGAAAGAAGTGCCACACCCGCATGAGCTGGTCGCATTTGGATTGTTGATTGTGAAGCGTGCGCCGATCAGTTCCTCGGTGAAATCAATCACAGCCCCTGTCAAAAATGGCAGTGAGATCGCATCGACCACTACCTTTTCGCCCTGGCTTTCAAGGATCAAATCGTCTTGTGCTGGGGCATCAAGCTTGATCTCATACTGAAAGCCGGAACAGCCGCCACCTTCAACGGCGATGCGCAGGGCCTGACCCTGATCGCTAGCGCCAATCTCTGAGAGGCGTTCAAATGCGCGTTCGGTAACTTTGGGGGGCAATTGCATTGCGCAGTCCTGATCTTTCCTTTGGGTTCCAAAGTGCAATATATGGGTCTTGGGCACACACGACAAGGACAGTTGAGATGCATCAACCCTATGCGGCCAATCCGGTCGTCGCACGCGGGCGGCTTGTGGGCGAAGAAGAAAGCGCTTTTCGCTCTTGTTTTCAACGCGATCGCGACCGGATTATCCATTCCAGCGCCTTTCGCAGGCTCAAGCATAAAACCCAAGTGTTTGTCGAACATGAGGGTGATTATTTTCGCACCCGGCTCACCCACTCGATCGAGGTGGCGCAAGTGGCGCGAACGATTGCGGGTGCTTTGGAACTTAATCAAGAACTGACCGAAGCAATCGCGTTGGCGCATGATCTGGGGCACACGCCGTTTGGCCATTCAGGCGAGGATACACTGGATGAGCTGATGCTCCCGTACGGTGGGTTTGATCACAACGCACAGGCAGTGCGGATCGTCACGGCCCTAGAACGCCACTATGCCGGTTTCGATGGATTGAACCTGACATGGGAGACATTAGAGGGGCTTGCAAAACACAATGGTCCGGTTTTGGGTGATCTGCCATGGGCGTTGACGGAATATAATGCCTGCCATGATCTGGAGCTGCACAGCCACGCCAGCGCCGAGGCGCAGGTGGCGGCATTGGCCGATGACATTGCCTATAACAATCATGATCTGCATGACGGGCTGCGGGCCAATCTCTTCACCGAAGCGGATATTCGAGCCTTACCAGTGGTGGGAGAGTGTTATGCGCAAGTCGATACGCTGCATCCCGGACTGGATGATTATCGTCGCCGTCACGAGGCGTTGCGCCGTGTTTTTGGTGTGATGGTCGGGGATGTGATTGATGCTTCAAGCGCCATCTTAAAAGAGGCCGCGCCGTCGACTGTCAATGATGTGCGCCATCTGGGTCGACCGGTGATCCGGTTCTCAGACAAGCTATTTGCGCAACTCAAGGAAATTCGCACCTTCCTTTTTGCCCGAATGTATCGTGCGCCGTCGGTCATGATCATGCGCGCGGACGTCACGCAAGTGGTTGAGGAATTGTTTCCGTTTTACATGTCTCACCCCAACTTACTGCCGGAACGCTGGCAGGACGATGTAAAACAAACCCAATCCGATACGTCGTTGGCGCGTCTGGTCAGCGATTACATCGCGGGTATGACAGATCGCTTCGCGCTGGAGCAACACGCACGGTTATTGGGCGGCGCGCGGCGCACGCGAGAACGTCATGGCGTATGATTTCACGGGCTGATTAAGCCTGATTGCATTGACGTGCGGGCTAGCAGTGATAAACCGGCCCGCGAATGACAAGGAAGTTTGAGATGAACCTCTTCACCGAGATCCGGACGTTGGTGCTGGACGCACTTGCTCAGATGCAAGCAGCTGGCGATCTGCCCGAGGGGCTGGATCTGAAAAACGTGGCCGTTGAACCCCCGCGCGATGCCGCCCATGGTGACATGGCGACCAATGCGGCAATGGTTCTGGCCAAGCCGGCTAAGATGAAACCCCGTGATATTGCTGATAAATTGGCGGGATTGCTGGCCGAGGATGATCGTATCACTTCGGCAGAGGTGGCGGGGCCGGGTTTCTTGAATCTGCGTCTTGCTGATGCGCTATGGCACGGTGTTGTGCGCACGGCTTTGGCTGAGGGCTCCGACTTTGGTCGCTCAGATATGGGTGCAAATCAAAAAGTGAACGTTGAATACGTCAGCGCTAACCCAACCGGGCCGCTGCATGTGGGCCACACCCGCGGTGCGGTTTTTGGCGATGCCCTGGCCAGCCTATTGGATTTTGTCGGCTTCGAAGTTACCCGCGAATACTACATCAATGATGGTGGTGCGCAGGTCGATGTTTTGGCGCGCTCTGTCTATTTGCGGTATCTGGAGGCGCACGGTCAAGAAGTGGCGTTCGAGGATGGTACTTATCCCGGCGATTATCTGATTGCTGTGGGCGTCGCGCTTAAGGATAAGGTTGGAGATGCTTACGTTGGCCAACCTGAAAGCGTTTGGTTGGAAGAGATCCGCAACTATGCCACCGAGCAGATGATGGACCTGATCCGTGCTGATTTGAAAGCCTTGGGCATTGAGATGGATCTGTTTTACAGCGAAAAATCGCTTTATGGCACCGGTCGGATCGAAGCGGCGCTGGAAGCGTTGGAAAACAAAGGCCTGATCTACGATGGCGTGCTAGAGCCGCCAAAAGGCAAGAAGCCCGAAGATTGGGAGCCACGTGAGCAGACGTTGTTCAAGTCAACAGAGCATGGCGACGATGTTGACCGTCCGGTGAAAAAATCCGACGGGGCCTGGACCTATTTCGCGCCTGATATTGCCTATCATTATGACAAGGTCGAACGCGGATATGATGCGCTGATCGATGTCTTTGGCGCGGATCATGGCGGGTATGTCAAACGCATGAAGGCGGCAGTTTCTGCGCTTAGCGATGGCAAAGTGTCACTGGACATCAAGCTGACCCAATTGGTGAAGCTCTACAAGAATGGCGAGCCGTTCAAAATGTCCAAGCGGGCAGGGACATTTGTGACCCTGCGCGATGTGGTGGATCAAGTGGGCGCAGACGTCACTAGATTTGTGATGTTGACCCGGAAAAATGACGCGCCACTGGATTTCGATTTCGACAAGGTGTTGGAGCAATCCAAAGACAACCCTGTTTTCTATGTGCAATATGCCAATGCGCGGATCAATTCGGTTATGCGTAAGGCCCGTGAAGCTGGAATTGATCTAGGTGACGCAAGTGTTGCAAAGGCTGATCTGTCTAGCCTGACAGATGTTGCGCAATTGAGCACCATGAAAAAATTGGCTGAATGGCCACGTCTGGTTGAAATTGCGGGCCGCACGAATGAGCCGCATCGCGTCGCGTTCTACCTCTATGATCTGGCCAGCGAATTGCACGCGTTGTGGAACCGCGGCAATGATAAACCAGAGTTGCGCTTCCTTGATGAGGCAAATGTCGAGGGTACACAGGCAAAAATCGCCCTAGCGAGTGCCGTAGCCGTTGTTATTTCTGCAGGTCTTGGTATTCTGGGCGTAACACCGGCGGAAGAGATGCGATAAGACATCCGAACGCGCGCCGGGGTGAGGCAGAACAATGACCCCCGGCGATGCATTTTACCGCCGGCGGCAGCGAGGCAGTAAAATGGCGAGTTATCAGGACTTTCAATCTCAAGCCGATCAGGGCGGGGCGGGCGCAGTTAGCAAAATGACCAACCTCATGGGGGCAGGCATATCACTGGCGTTGCTGGTGGGGCTTGGCATGTGGGGGTATGATCTGCTGGTGCGTGATGTGAGTGGCGTGCCCGTAGTGCGTGCAGCCGAAGGTCCAATGCGCGAAGCGCCAGAGGACCCGGGTGGGAAACAGGCTCTCAATCAGGGCTTGGCGGTCAACAATGTTGCCGCGCAAGGCATTGCTGAAGGCCCGGCAGAGCAGTTGATTTTGGCGCCAGAGCCGCTTGAGCTTAGTCTTGACGATCTTGAAGTTGCAACCGTAGCTGACACCGACACAGCACCGGCACAAGAAGAGATCGCGGCGCCGGCCACAAACCAGATTGAGCTGGCTGTTTTGCAAGTCGCAGAAGATGCGCCAAAGGAAGTCGCTGAAGCCCCTGAGGCCAAAGTGATCAAGGCCGGGTTAGCAAAGTCGCTGCGCCCGCAGTTGCGGCCTGCAAACCTGTCCAAGGCTAAGCCGGTCTCGGCAACAGCTCCTGCCGTGGCACTGGATGTCGATCCTGCGAGTGTTCCTGTCGGAACACGTCTGGCGCAGCTTGGCGCATTTGAAAGCGATGCTGTTGCACGGTCTGAATGGGCACGCCTGTCAGGCACGTTTGGTGACTATTTAGAGGGTAAGCAACGCGTGATTCAAAAAGCCACGAGTGGCGGACGGGTGTTCTACCGTTTGCGCGCCATGGGTTTTGCTGATCTGAGCGATGCGCGCCGGTTCTGTTCAGCCTTTGTGGCCGAAGGTGCTGATTGCATTCCAGTTGTCAGCCGATGAGCCGTTATGGTGCCTGCATTCTGGATGCAGAGGGATTGCGCCTGAGTGCGGAAGAAAAAGCGCTTTTTGCCAAGGCTAAGCCATTTGGATTTATCCTGTTTGCCCGCAATATTGATACCCCGGATCAGATCCGGGCGCTTTGTGCGGAGATGCGCGAGGCCGCCGGGCACAACGCACCGATTACGATTGACCAAGAGGGCGGGCGCGTGCAGCGCCTGCGTGCGCCGCTCTGGCGTGAATGGCTGCCTGCACTGGACCATGTTCAGGCTGCAGGCGAGGATGCCGCCGAGGCGATGTATCTGCGGTCGCGTCTCATGGCGCATGAGCTCTATGATTTGGGGATTGATAGCAATTGCGCGCCGTTGATTGATGTGGCCAGCGACGAGACCCATCCGTTTTTGCAAAATCGTTGCTATGGCATGGACCCGGCCCAAGTCGCCGCGATTGGCCGTGCAGTGGCCGATGGCCATCTGGATGGTGGCGTACTGCCGGTGGCCAAGCATATTCCGGGCCATGGCCGTGCAGTGGTTGATAGCCATCTGGACCTGCCGGTGGTCAAAGCGTCGCGCGAAGAGCTGGATGCAGTGGATTTTGCGCCGTTTAAAGCATTGAATGATCTACCAATGGGGATGACGGCTCACCTTGTTTATGATGCAATCGATCCGCGCCCGGCAACCACGTCACCGGCGATGATGGATATTATTCGCAATCAGATCGGTTTTGATGGTTTGATCATGACGGATGATATTTCGATGAAGGCGTTGAAAGGCTCGCTTGCGGATCTGTCGCAGGCATCTTTGCAAGCCGGATGTGATGTGATCCTGCATTGTAACGGTACACTGGCCGAGCGAACCGAAGTGGCGGAAGCCGCAGGCGCGATGACAGAAATTGCGCAGCATCGGGCGGAACGGGCGCTGAACGCACGCAAAACCCCGCAAGAGCTTGACATCGCAGCCACAGAAGCGAAGCTGGAGGCGCTGATAAACAGGCGCGTGAATGGCTGACGAAACTTTTGAGAACCTGACCCAGACGGAATCGGTAGCGGAACGGATCGCTTCTGAGGCGTTGATCGTGGATGTGGACGGTTTTGAAGGGCCGTTGGACCTGTTGCTGACGTTAAGCCGGACGCAAAAGGTAGATCTGCGAAAAATCTCGGTTTTGGAACTGGCCCGGCAATATCTTGAGTTTGTGGAAAAGGCCAAGCGCTTACGGCTGGAGCTGGCTGCCGATTATCTGGTGATGGCCGCATGGTTGGCATTCCTAAAATCCCGCCTGTTGCTGCCGCCCGATCCGACTGAAGAGGGGCCATCAGGCGCAGAACTGGCAGCGCATTTGGCATTCCAGTTGGAGCGTCTGCAGGCGATGCGCGATTCTGCTGCTAAGCTGATGGCACGAGATCAGTTGGGGCGCGATTTCTTTGCTCGCGGCATCCCTGAGAATGTCGCCCGAGTTAAAAAAGTGACCTATACCGCAACCCTTCTGGATCTGATGCAGGGGTACGCGCGGATCAGAACCAAGGATGAATTTCGCCCCTTTGTCATGGACCGCGACGCGATTTTTACCATGGAACAGGCGTTAGAACGTATGCGCGGACTGATTGGTTTTGCAGGAATGTGGACCGACATTGTCAGCTATTTACCCGATGATTTTACCAGCGATCCGGCGCGTCGCCGCAGTGCGACAGCCTCAACATTTGCGGCCTCGCTAGAATTGGCAAAACAGGGGCAGGTCGATCTTCGGCAATCTGACACATTTGCCCCAATAGAGCTGCGCCGTAAGAAAGATAATTGATGTCCGAAGATATAGTGAAACAAGAAGAAAGCCTGTTTGAGGCCCCTCCCATGGCGGAGCAGGAGCGCATGTGTGAGGCTATTTTATTTGCCACAGCCGAGCCGGTCACAGTGAAGGAGATCGAGGCGCGGATGCCGCATGGATGCGATGCGGCCGAGGCGTTGGTTTATTTGCGAAAACGCTATGAAGGGCGTGGCGTCAGCGTGGTCAAAGTCGGGGATGCGTGGGCCATGCGTACCGCATCGGATCTCGGGTTTTTGATGCAAAAAGAAACGGTTGAGATCCGCAAGCTCAGCCGTGCGGCGATCGAAACCTTGGCTATTATTGCCTATCACCAACCGGTGACACGGGCTGAGATCGAGGAAATTCGTGGCGTATCTGTGTCACGCGGTACTGTGGATCAATTGTTGGAAATGGAGTGGATCCGTTTCGGCCGCCGCAAGATGACACCAGGTCGCCCGGTGACATTTGTGGTGACGCAAGGGTTTTTGGATCACTTCGGTCTGGAAAACGCGCGCGACCTGCCAGGATTGAAAGAATTGCGTTCTGCTGGGTTGCTGGACAATCGCCCGCCGCCAGGATCGATGCCACAACTGGGTGAGGGGGATGAAGATGCCGGCGAAGAGACACAAGAAGGTCAAAGTGAGCTGTTTGAAGACTGACAGTTTCGTGAGTTGAGCTGTTTTTGGCGGCATCAATTACTATATTTAGACATCAAGAGACAATGGATAATGACGTAGATGAACCCTAATCAGATCCTGAACATGGCTATGCGAATGATCATGCGCCGCGTGATCGGTAAGGGCGTCAACCTTGGCATGAATGCAATTGAGCGCAAGATCAACAAAGGCCAACCACAGCAAGATGCAGCCATGACAGCACAGAATCGCGACACCATAAAGCGCACCAAACAGTCGCTGCGCACCACGCGGCGGTTCGGAAAGTTCTGACCCTAGCTTTTGAAGTGTTTGGACAGCTTTAGCCCCTGACCCTGATAGTTTGATGCAAGCTCTACGCCATAAAGCTGTTCGGGTACCTGATCCATTTTTTCATAGACCAAGCGACCGACGATCTGACCATGCTCCAACACGAATGGAGCCTCGTGACAGCGCACCTCAAGCACACCACGTGAGCCTGAACCGCCGGCTGCATCATAGCCGAATCCGGGATCGAAAAACCCGGCATAGTGAACGCGAAACTCACCAACCATGGCCAGATAGGGGGCCATTTCTGCCGCGCAATCTGGTGGGATGGCGATCGCCTCACGACTGACAAGGATGTAGAATGCGCCGGGGTCGAGAATGATCCGCCCATTTGAGGTGTGAACCTCTTCCCAATACTCTGCCGGATCGTAATGGGCGAGCTTCGACAGGTCCACAACACCCGTGTGGCGTTTTGCGCGGTAACCAACAAGGTCGCCTGATGTTGGTTTCAGATCGACCGAAAACCCCAACCCATCCGAAATCACCGGATCGCCCGACACGATGGGTGTACGTTGATGAACTTCAAGCAGTTTCTCATCGGAGAGGATCGTTTTTCCTTGTCGAAAAATTACCTGATTGAGCAACTGACCTGGTTGCGCCAGGACCGAGAAACTCTGTGGGCAAAGTTCGGCGTAAAGCGGGCCATCATAACCCTCGGGCACGCGATCAAATTCGATCCCATGATCGGTGATCACGCGGGTCATCAAGTCAAGCCGTCCGATAGAGCTTTTGGCGCTGGCGGCGGCTGTCATGCCCTTGGGCAGGTGCAATCGTTCCATTAAGGGTACGACATAGACGCAGCCCTTTTCCAACACGGCACCACCTGTCAGCGAGACCTCGTGCATGGTTAGTTCGTCCAGCCGTTCGGATACAGTTGATGACCTTCCCGGCAAGAAAGAGGCGCGTACGCGGTAAGCCACGTCGCTTAACCGCAAATCAAGCGAGGCGGGTTGAATTTGTTCATTCAGAATCGGCAAGGACGCCGAAATACCGCCTTCGACAATCATCTTTTTGATCTGCTGATCTGCTAAAACGCCGGTTTTCATCTGCGTTCTCCCTCGTCGCCGTGATGCGGATACAAAAACACCCACCCGAGAAACGGGCGGGCGGTTTTGAATTTGGTCGGGCTAGCAGGACTCGAACCTGCGACCTTCCGTCCCCCAGACGGACGCGCTACCAGGCTGCGCCATAGCCCGACGATTGGCGTTACATACCCTATTTTTCTGAGGGAACAAGAGGGAATTCCCGAAATTTCCACGTTAGTTGGATGCCTTGCTGCCCGGCCGGGATGCCAGTGCTTGCAGACGTTCAGCAATTGGCGCGAGCGCGGTGATTTGTGCAGCTGTCAAAGGCCGGTCAAACCGTGACAGAGCCGTCAATACGCCAGAGCCCGCCATGCAGTCATCGGCAGGGTCCTGCTGTATGGAAATCTGTTCTGGCCGGACCATGGGCGCCTCTGCCGGGCTGGGATCTGCATCTATGACAGTTGTGGGAGTGGTATCTTTCACAGCGGTTTCAGGTGAAACAGATGGTTCGGCGTCTGCTTGTTGCACAATTTTTGCTGTCGCGGCGGTCTCTCTGGCTTCTGAAGGCTCTTCCCTTGGTGTAGGTGAAGGAGTTGCATCAACCGGTATATCAGTGACTGGCTGCGTTGTGCCGACAGGGAGAGGCTCTGGTTTCTGTGCCGGATTTTGAGGCGTCGAAGCAACAGTTGCATCGATTATGCTTGGGGCAGGGCCAGCACCGCCATCATCCAACGATTGAGACAACGAGGCCACATGTTTGATACCATCAGCGCGCAGGATTTTCTGAACCCCTTTGATGGTCATGCCATCATCATGCAGCAATTTTTTGATACCGCCGATCAATCGCATATCATTGGGGCGGTAATACCGCCGTCCACCCGCGCGTTTGACCGGTTTTATCTGGCTGAATTTGCTTTCCCAGAATCGGAGGACATGCGCAGGTGTTTCTAGCCAGTCGGCCACTTCGCTGATTGTTCGAAAGGCATCGGCAGATTTGGCCATAACCAGTTCCCGAGGTTATTTCTTGTTCCCGGCCGCTACGCGATCTTTCATTAGATGCGAAGGGCGGAAGGTCAGGACACGGCGTGGATTGATCGGAACTTCTTCGCCAGTCTTGGGGTTGCGTCCAACACGGGCGGTCTTTTGACGAACTGAGAAGGTGCCAAAGGACGAAATTTTGACCTGCTCACCTTTAACTAAAGCATCGGAGACATGATCAAGAACACTTTCTACCAGCTGTGCAGAATCATTCCTCGATAGACCAACTTCGCGGAAGACGGCCTCGCTTAAATCCATCCGGGTTAATGTTTTATCACTCATGATGTCCCCTCCGACTGTTGTATGACTTTAGGGCGGAAGGAATTTACGAGTCAATGTCAATGGCTTGAGAGAGGGTCTTTAAGCGATGTTTCTCTGACACTTAGGCGCTTACCAACGCAAAATCACAGCACCCCAAGCCAATCCGCCTCCGATGGCTTCGGTCAAGACGAGGTCACCTTGCTTGATTTTGCCCTCAGAAACGCCAACAGACAGGGCCAAGGGAATCGATGCGGCAGAAGTGTTGCCATGATTCTGTACCGTCACCACGACGTTATCCATCGGGATGTCCATCTTCTTGGCTGTGCCTTGAATGATGCGGATATTCGCCTGATGTGGCACGATCCAATCGATATCGGCGCTTGTTAGTCCGATTTTATCCATTGCCGTTTCAGCAGTGCTCGCCAGCTTCTCAACCGCCTGACGGAAGAGGGCATTGCCCTGCATGCGAAGCTTGCCCGAGGTGCCGGTCGAAGATACGCCGCCATCAACATAGAGCATGTCACGATGGCGACCGTCTGAATTGAGATCCGCCGATAGGATACCACGATCAGCATTGGTGCCTGCGCCATCTTGTACCGACAAAATCAGCGCACCAGCCCCATCACCGAACAAAACGCAGGTGGCGCGATCCGTCCAATCCATGATTCGGCTGAAGGTTTCCGCACCAATCACCAAAATGCGATCAGCCTGCCCAGAAACAACCATCGCATTTGCATTGGTCAGCGCATAGACAAAGCCGGCACAGACGGCTTGGACATCATACCCAAAACCGCGTGTCATCCCCAATCCTTGTTGCACCATCGTTGCGACAGAGGGGAATGTCAGGTCTGGGGTGGATGTCGCGACAATCACACCGTCGATATCATCAGCTGTCAGGCCAGCACTCTCAAGCGCGGCCTGCGCCGCCTTGATGGCCAGATCTGATGTCAGCTGCCCCTCGGCCGCAAAATGGCGCTGTTCAATGCCAGAGCGGCTGCGAATCCATTCGTCGCTTGTATCGAGTGATTTTTCGAATTCGGAGTTCGGGACAATGCGGTCAGGTAGATAGTGACCGACGCCTTCGACAACGGCGCGTAACTTCATTCATCTTCACCGTTGTTTGAGTCTTCGGTCAGGTCATCCTGCTCAAGCAGAGAGGCAGATGCAACCCGTGCGGCCAGCTTTTCGGTAAAACCTGTTTCGGCGAGCTGATATGCCAGTTTGACCGCTGCTGAAACCCCGGTTGCATCAGCAGCCCCATGGGATTTAACAACGGTACCGTTTAGCCCAAGAAAAACACCGCCATTGGCGCGGCGCGGGTCAACGCGTTTCTTGAGGCGTTGCAATGACGTAAAGGCCAGAAGTGAGGCCAACCGCGACAAGACACTGTATTTAAAGGCCTCACGCAACAGGGTTGTGATGAGACCTGCTGTGCCTTCGCCGGTCTTCAAAGCAACATTTCCGGTAAATCCATCGGTAACGATGACATCACAAACGGTGCCAGGAAGGTCGCGACCCTCAACAAAACCGACGAACTCAAAGTCTGCATTGCGCGCGTTGGCGGCAATTAGGTCATAGGCTTCTTTCAGCTCGGCCCGGCCCTTGTGCTCTTCAGTGCCAACATTGAGTAAACCCACGCGTGGGCGTTCAAGGCCAAAACCGTTGCGGGCATAGGATGTGCCCATGAGCGCGTATTGCATCAGGTCCTTGGCGTCGGCGCGGATATCGGCGCCACCATCAAGCATGATGTTGAAGTTTTGTGGGTTTTGCGAGGGCCACAGCACGGCAATAGCGGGGCGGTAAATGCCGGGAAGCTTGCGGAGCCGGATAACCGACATCAGCATCAATGCGCCGGTATTACCGCAAGAGACACAGACTCTGGCCTCGCCTTTGCGCACAGATTCGATAGCAGACCACATGGATGTGTTTTTGCCCTGACGCATGATCTGGCTGGGCTTATCCGACATCTGAACGACGTCGCGTGCATTGCGAATTTCACAACGTCCGGCGAGATTTTTGCGGCGCGCGACAAAGCGCTGCAGTTCTTCACGCGGGCCGTGAAGAATGAACCCGATATCAGGGTTTTTCTGGGCAGAACTAGAAATACCGGCAACAACAGCTGCCGGTCCTTCATCGCCACCCATAGCATCAACAGATATAATGATGCGTCCGCTTTGAGCGTTGGACTGATCCAATGCAGAAGTCATGCGGACGCGATCCCCGTTTGCTTAGGCTGCGTCGTCTTCCAGATCGACTTCGTCTGCCATGGCGACGATTTCGCGGTCAGCATAGTGACCACAAGATGCACAAACATGGTGCGGGCGCTTCAGCTCACCGCAGTTTGGGCATTCATTAGGATTCGCAGCAACCAGTGCGTCATGGGCACGACGGTTGTTGCGACGTGATTTCGATACTTTGTTTTGCTGGACGGCCATGTCGCAACCTCAATTTTAGTGGGTACATACGACCCAATGTTAATAGCTTGACCGGCTCTTAATCGGTTAAGAGCATCCGGTTCAAGTCCAAATCCCGTGAAAACGCGAAAATACAGTGAATTCGCACGGGGGCAAGTGTTTTTTTGTCACGCTACTCTGGCTTTTCCAGCTTTGCCTTTAAGGCGGATAGGCCAGCAAATGGGCGTGTATCTTCATCGGTCATCGGGGTGACGCCTTGTTCAGCATAATTCTGCTGCTCAAGAGCGCCGTCTTCTGTTCTGGGATAGTCGGGCAGGGCAAGCGCCAGTGATTCCACCATGATCGATTCGATATCGATAACCTCACCAAGAAGCTCAAGATTATCATCTTCGGGCATCTCAAAGCCATCGTTCGTTGCCTGCTGTTCAGGCAGTTTCCGAACGAACTGACGCGTCACAGGCTGATCAATACGTGTTGTAACCGGTTTAAGTGTCACGATGCAGGGTTGGACAACGGTTGCGCCAAGCTGTGCTTCAACCGTCCAGTCAGATTTTCCGTGCGCCTTAAGAGCGCCAGTAAAGCGTAGCTTTTTTAGCCCACTTAACCCAAGAGATTGCGCAATGATCTCACATTTCTTCGAATCTGGCGTTAAATTGAACGCGACAGGCTTGTGCGAAGAGAGCTTTGCAACGTAGTAGGATGTTGTCGTGTGTTGTATGTCTTGCATGATGTTTGGTCTCTAGTTTCTTGAACCTGTAGGCCACCTTGTTGTATGCGGGATAAAAGGCCTTAGGGGCCAAGTTCAAGAGGGCAGTGATGTTCACAGTAAAAAAACGGTTTCTGTCCGGTGTGGGCGTATTTGGCTTGGTGGCTATGACAGCCTGTACAGCACAATATAGCAATCATGGTTATGTACCACCACAAGAAGACTTGGCCGAGCTGGTTGTTGGTGTCGACAGTCGTGCCACCGTTGATGATGTCATCGGTGCGCCATCCACGGCTGGTGTGCGTAGTGGCGGTGATTACTATTATATCCGCAGCCGCATTCGAAAATATGGTGTCAAAGCCCCAGAGGTTGTTGAACGTCAGGTTTTAGCAATCAGCTTCGATGAGGCTGATCAGATCAAGAATATCGAACGTTTCAGCCTTGCAGATGGCAATATCGTTCCTTTGGCGCGCCGCGTGACCGAGACGTCCGTTCATGGGCAGGGGTTCCTCAAACAACTTCTTGGCAATATCGGCAATTTCGACCCAAGCCAATTCTTGAACTAGCCCACGTCATCGCCATGACATATCCTCAGGGTCAAATGGAGCGTATCCAGTATGGCTGATGAAGGGCTAGAAGGCATGGGCGCATTAGAAACATGCCGATATTCGTTCCGTGTGGCCGAATCTCTGGCAGATATCCGGGCCTGTCAGGCCCTAAGGCATCTAGCCTTCCACCGGATGAATGAGGCACAACAAGCGTTGGATCAGGACGCCTTCGACGCCATCTGTACGCATGTTTTGGTGCATGAAGTGAAAAGCCAGACATTGGTATGTTGTTTTCGGATCCTTCCACTTTCTGGTGGGGCGGAGGTGGAGCGCAGCTATTCTGCACAATTTTATGAGCTGTCTGGCTTGAGCAATTTCACCGGTCCTATGGTTGAGATGGGAAGGTTCTGCATTCATCCGGATTACTCTGACCCGGATATCCTGCGCCTCGCTTGGGGGGCAGTCACGCGCTACGTTGACGAAAACAATATAGAAATGTTGTTTGGGTGCTCATCATTTAAGGGCACCGATTTTGAAGCGTATCTTGATGCCTTTGCAATGCTGAAAGAGCGCCATCTGGCACCACGTCGTTGGCAGCCACGTGTCAAGGCTCCGGCGGTCTTTCGGTTCGCGCAGGCGCTGCGTTTACGCAAGCCAGACGCTAAGATGGCAATGTCGCGAATGCCGCCCTTGTTGCGGACCTATCTTTTGATGGGGGGGTGGGTTTCAGACCATGCTGTTATAGACAGTCACATGGACACATTGCATGTTTTCACCGGGTTGGAGATCAATGCGATTCCAACTGCACGCAAACGTTTGTTGCGGGCGGTGGCGCAATAGCTTGACGGCGCTGTGCTACCGAGATAGCCGCGTCTCATGGCACGTATACCCCTTCTTCAGCTCAACGATATTTCACTGACATTCGGCGGCGAGCCGGTGTTTCATGACCTTTCCCTTGTGGTGCAGCCCGGTGATAGGGTGGCGTTGGTTGGACGTAATGGCTCTGGCAAGTCGACCCTGATGAAAGTCATGGCCGGATTGGTTGAGCAAGACCAGGGCAAAAGCATCGTCCCCGCAGGTATCAGCGTGGGATATATGGAGCAGGACCCCGATTTGTCTGCGTTTGAAACGTTGGGTGATTATGCGGCCAGTGCTTTGGATCCGGGCGAGATGTACCGGGTTGAAATGGCCGGTGAAGGGTTGAAATTTAACCCTGATCGCCCAGTCGCAACGGCCTCTGGTGGGGAACGGCGCCGTGCGTCATTGGCCAAACTGATGGCTGAAGCACCACAATTGATGCTATTGGATGAGCCGACGAACCATTTGGATATCGAGGCGATTAACTGGTTGGAGCAGGAGCTGAAATCAACCCGTTCGGCTTATATCTTGATCAGTCACGACCGTGCATTTTTACGCGCACTAACGCGTGCAACCCTTTGGATCGACAGGGGAATGGTGCGTCGTCAGGAAACAGGGTTTGAAGGATTCGAAGCCTGGCGTGACAAGATTTGGGATGAAGAAGATCAAGCCCGCCATAAGCTGAACCGCAAGATCAAATCCGAGGCCCGATGGGCTGTCGAAGGCATCAGCGCACGGCGCAAGCGGAACCAAGGCCGGGTGAGAGCCTTGCAGGACCTGCGCGCAGAACGTTCTGCCCAGATTAAACGCGAAGGTGGTGCAGCCATGGCGTTGGACAGTGGTCCAAAATCGGGTAAAAAGGTAATAGAAGCTGTAGGAATATCAAAGACTTACAAGGATAAGATCATCTTGTCTGATTTTGATCTAAAAGTTCAACGCGGCGACAGGGTGGCCTTTGTTGGCCCTAATGGCGTGGGCAAAACTACCGTACTCAAGATGCTGCTGAAAGAGATTGAACCGGACAGTGGCACTGTTGGATTGGGCACAAAGCTGCATAAGGCAGTGTTTGATCAATCGCGAGCGCGACTGGACCCTGAGCAAAGCCTTTGGGATAACCTAACCGCTGATGATGAAATGCGGATTTCTGGCCAGTCAGACCAGGTGATGGTCCGGGGCATGCCGCGGCATGTTGTTGGGTACCTCAAGGACTTTTTGTTTGATGAACGGCAGGTGCGCGCACCGGTTAAGTCCTTGTCTGGTGGTGAAAAAGCCCGGCTTTTATTGGCCAAACTGATGGCGAAGGAAAGCAATCTTCTGGTCTTGGATGAACCGACCAATGATCTGGATATTGAGACGCTGGATCTGCTGCAAGAACTGCTGGACGATTATGATGGCACGGTGCTTCTGGTTAGCCACGACCGTGATTTTCTGGACCGTGTGGCCACCATTACCGTCGCCATGGAGGGTGATGGTCAGGCGGTGGCTTATGCCGGTGGTTGGTCAGATTATCAGGCGCAGAAACGTGATTCTGTTGCGTTTGAAAGTTCAGAAAGTAAAGATAAAACAAAGGCTAAGGATAAATCATCCAAGTCGAAGTCTGACCCTAAAAGCCAGCTATCCTTTACAGAACAGCACCGGTTAGAGAAGATCCCTTCGGAAATTGATCGGTTGAACGCCGAGATCGCCAAGCTAGAAGAGCTGATGGCTGACCCCACGCTATTCACGCGTGAACCCGTGAAGTTCAAAAAGGCGATGGAAGCCCTGACCACGCGGCAAGAGGCCTTGATGGCCGCCGAGGAAGAATGGTTGGTTCTGGAAGAAAAAGCCGAAGCGGGCTCCTGAAATTTGCGTACAGGTTGTACACAAATGGGGTCAGTTCTGTACACAAATCGGGCTGTCGCATTCACTGCATTCTGAGCGCCCCGTCGAGGCGGATAACCTCGCCGTTGAGATAATCACATTCAACAATGAATGCCGCCAGTTTGGCGTATTCAGATGGATCGCCTAAGCGTTTGGGGCAGGTGACGTCTTGAGCAAGGGTGTCTTGCACCTCTTGCGGCAGACCTTGCAGCATCGGGGTCAGAAAAATGCCCGGTGCGATGGCCATCACCCGAATGCCGTCACGGGACAGATCGCGGGCCATGGGCAGGCTGAGGCTGACAATACCCCCTTTGGAGGCGGCATAGGCAGCCTGACCTTTTTGGCCGTCAAAGGCGGCAATGGACGCAGTGTTAATGATGACACCGCGAGTACCGTCAGGTGATGGTGTGTTTTGGGCGATTTCAGCGGCGGCGAGACGGGCAATGTTGAAGCTGCCCACCAGATTGATGTCGATGGTGCGCTGAAAGGCAGACAGATCATGCGGGCCGTCACGACCGAGGGTTTTTTCGCCAATGGCAATACCCGCGCAGTTGATGGCGGCGGAGATTTTGCCCATGTGCGATTTCGCGGTTGCGATCGCAGCCAGCACCGAATCCTCGTCTGTGACATCGACCTCGACAAAATGAGCACCGATTTCAGATGCCAGTGCCATACCTGCCGTGACATCACGATCCAGTATAGTGACTTGTGCGCCCTGAGTGCAGAAATGACGGGCTGTGGCCGCGCCGAGGCCAGAGGCGGCACCCGTGATGATGGCGGCGGTATGGTCAAGTTTCATGGTAAATCCCTTAACTGAACATATGTTCAGATAAGCAGATGTTATGACTTTGTCAAAACTGACGCCGCATTACACGGGCGCTGATCGATAGGCCGACCACTGTTAGCAAGATGCGCCAAACGTGATGGAGTGTCACCAGTGCTGGGCTGGCCTCAAGGCTAAGAGCCACCAACGCCATCTCAGTGACGCCGCCGGGGGCGAAGCTGATCAGCAGGGCATCAAAGGGCAAGCCTGTGTAGTGGTGCAACGCGATGGCAAAGAGAGCGGCCATTGCCAGCATTCCACCAACTGAAAGCATTGAGAGCCAGAGACCACGTTGCAGCTGGCTGCGGTTCAATCCGCCGAAGCGGCTGCCCAATGCAGTGCCGATCACAATTTGCGCAGCATTTACCAACCATTGCGGCAGGTGCAGGTCGATTATTCCACTGAGCGAGACAATCGCCGCCACGACCAGCGGGCAGGTCAATTGTTTGGCGGGCAGGGGGAGAATGCGCCCAGCGAGAATGCCAAGGACAATAACCATGATCGTTGGGGGCAGATCCAGAAGTGCGGTATTGGTCTCTGCCATCGTTGCGCCGCCCGCGCTGCCGACGGGTTCACCAATCCAGAGCGAAATGCCAAAGGGTAGGGCAGTGACTACCAGAATGACGCGCAGGAACTGTTGCAAGGTCAGGCGGGCGGGGTCCGCGCCCATTTCTTCGCCAATGGCTAGCGATTCATATAAGCCACCGGGGGCACCTGCATAGAACGATGTGACGCGGTCATATTGCCCAACTTTGTTGAAAATAGTGAAGCTATAGGCATGCGCCAAAGGCACAAAGATAAAAACCGCGATCAGACCAGCAACGCGTTCGGGGGTGAGCACAAAGAGATCTGGTGTGATCCGGGCACCGATCATCACGCCGATGACGGCGATGAAAATCAGGCGCAGCCAGTTGGGAAAGCTATATCCGCTTGGCAGGTGTTGCGGCACAAGGGTGGAGATCACGCCGGTTAGGATCAGCGGACCCAGCAGATAAGGAAGTGGTAGGCTAAGCCATTGCGCCCCGAAGGCGGCAGCACTGCTAAGCGCGATCAGTATGGCGGTGGTCAGGGCGTGGGGCATAAGCCCTATGAACCACCGCCAAGTGATTGGTGCAAGCGGCTTATTCGTTCAACGACCAGTCATAGGCGCTGTTTGAGATGCGGCCGATTTGTTTGATGGCTGCCTTACGTTCTGCGTTGGCGTATTTAGCCAGATGGTTGAGAACGGCGGCTTCGGAATTGCCGAAGTCATAGGTGAACCATTTGTAGATCTTGGAAACGGTGATCTTGCCGTTTTTTACCGACAATCCGCGTGGGCTGTTGATATAGTCGCGGGCCAGCTTATCCATCAGCTTGTTGGTGTTTTTAGCGGTAAAGGCCTGATTGTGCAGGTTCGGACAGCCGACCGAAGCGCAGTTGACGGCGTAATGAATGCGCGGGTCTTTCCAGATCGGGCGCAGAATGGCGTGCTCGATATCGTCCAATGCAAGGTCTGCGCCTTCAACGGTAATCAGTTCCGAGCCCCATGGACCGTTGGAAAATAGCCCTGAAGTGTCAATGTCGCGGATCGATTTGACCGGGTAGTTGTCCAGAATGACCTTAACGGTGAGGGCATTATAGAGATTGATCCAATAGGCCAATTGTACGGGGCGGGCGCGGTCGGTGATTTCAATCTGGCTGAGTTGGCCGAGATAGGTGTTGAGCGCAGCTTTGTCTGCGGCAGAAACTTTGCCATAGGCAAACCGGTTGAGGCCGTTTTGATCTTGGCGCACATATTTCTTGAGTAGCCTATCCCAAGTACCGTGATTGATTGGGGTTGTATTAGACGGGTTGTTGTCTTCCCAGATCTCCCAAGCTTCAGGGGCAGAAGAGCTCCACCCGGCCAAAAGCGTATTGGGCAGGGTGAGCATGGTCAGCACGATGATGAATTTGCGCAGCATGATGGCGGTCCTGTCTGATGGCGTTTCCAACGTTATGGGTTGTGGCGGCTGAAAGATGCAAACAACGCTTCTGCACAACGGCGTGAGGAAGGTTACAACAACAGTCTGGGTTTGCATCTTTGGTGGGTTGGGCGACGTGCCAAATGCATGAAACTGGATGGTAGACCAGAAAAGTGTTATTCTAATCTTATTGTTACGAGACGTTCTTTGTTTTCGGATTTACAAGCGTTTGTTTGGGAGGGTTGAGATGGTTCATATCAATCCGGATTTTATTTCGCAGGAGCGCAAGGCGCTGATCGCATGTGCCAAATCGCCCCGTGCTGATCGCCTGAAGGCGATGGAGTTGATCGTGGATGAGGCGTACCTGCATGTCATTCATGAGCAGGACGCTGATCAATTGATCAAATACCTTGTGCATGAGACAGAGGATGAAGCTCTGTGGGACATGTATGAGGACGATACATTGGATGATGTTCAGTGTGATCTGATTAAGGAATCTCTGATCAAGCGGGCGTTGTCGCGTAGATTACTGAGTGGCTGGGGGCCGCCACAATTCTGTACGGTTTCAGCTTGTTCGCGTTATTGCGCCGATGAGGATGATAAAAGTGGTCATGGTTGTCTTCGATGCCGGTATCACTGGGATTGCGAATAGCATTCCATAACACCTTGGCAAACCCGGCTGTGTACCCCATATGCAGGCGCATGACACAGACCACGAACACTCCGAACCCTTCGTTTCGCGCCAGGCTTCAAGGTGCGTTGGCCAGTCCTATTGTGCGCAATTTTATTCTGGGCGTGATCCTGTTCAATGCCATCATTTTGGGGTTGGAGACCTCGGAAGTGGTGATGGAGGCGGCAGGTGGGCTGATTTCGAGCTTGGATAAACTGTGTCTGGCGATTTTTGTGGTGGAGATTGCGGCGAAATTGGTGGCGCATCGTGGTCGATTTTTCCGCGATGGGTGGAATATCTTTGATTTTGTCATCGTGGCCGTAGCACTGATCCCGGCGGCACAGGGTCTTGCCGTTCTGCGGGCGCTGCGGATCTTGCGTTTGTTGAGGGTTATCTCTGTTGCGCCATCCCTGCGCCGGGTGGTTGAAGGGCTGATCAATGCATTGCCGGGCATGGGGTCGGTGTTTTTGCTGATGGGGCTGATCTTTTACATCGGTGCGGTGATGGCAACGAAACTGTTTGGCGATGCTTTTCCGGAATGGTTCGGCACCATTGGAAGCTCGGCCTATTCTTTGTTCCAGATCATGACGCTGGAAAGCTGGTCGATGGGCATTGTGCGCCCGGTGATGGAGGTTTTCCCCTATGCTTGGGTGTTTTTCGTGCCTTTTATCCTGATCACCACCTTTGCGGTGGTGAACCTTGTGGTGGGTCTGATCGTGAATTCGATGCAGGACGCCCATAACGCCGAAGCGGATGAGCGCACGGATCACTACCGCGATGAAGTTCTGGCTCGGCTTGAGGGGATTGAGGCGCGGTTGGCTGAAAGAGCGGAGCCAAAGAGCGCGAACGCTTCGGAGTAGCGAAATAGATCTGTCGGAGAAAATTTTGAAACAGATCGCGAGCCTCAAATTGTCGCGAAAACCGACACCTATTTGGCGTGTTATGACCTAACCCGCACTGAAATCAGCTTGATTTTTCGTGAATACGGCGGCTATCCTCAGGTGTATTGTTTGTATTCTCGGGACCAATTTTATGAAAATTCTGCAAATCACAACGGCAATCGTTCTTGCCGCTTCTACCGCACAAGCTGCCACAATCGTTGAAAGCACAGATTTCGCAGGGCAGACGTTAACCGGGCTTCTAAGTCCGTCCGCTAGCCCCTTTGATATTTCTGATGTCGGGGCACACTCCGTTCAGGGCAGTTTGATGGCGAGCTGTTTTCTGGGTGACTGCGGTTCAAGTGATGTATCAGATACGTTCTCAGTTAATTTGGGAACTGATCGTGAGATCGTGTCTATGGTTCTTTCTATATCCAATGCATTTAGCGGGTTTAGTTCGTCAGGAAATGGCCCTGATCCAGTGATTTCCAATGTAAATGTCACTCATCCGATAACGGCTTGGACCATCAATTCGATAACCGGGAATGGATCGCTCGATTTGTCCAATATTTTTAGCGATCCTTATACAACAGGTGTATATTCTCTTGGGGTTGGACTGAACACCGATGGTCTGATTGCCGAATTTTCCGCTGATTGGAAGATCGATTTCGTAGTTGCTGACATCTCGACCGGCATCTCGACTGTGCCCCTGCCTGCGTCGGCTGGGTTGCTACTTGCGGGTTTGGGTGGTTTTGGGTTGATAGGCCGCAGGAAACGACCAGCGGTTTGACCCGCAGTGAACTTTATCAAAAGTCTTTGAAATTAGGCGATTTTGGTAGGCCCGGCAGGACTTGAACCCGCAACCAAAGCGTTATGAGCGCTCTGCTCTAACCAGTTGAGCTACAGGCCCGCCTGAGGCCCCTCGTACGGCGGTTGAACAGAGTCGTCAAGGCTTTGCGATTGCGCTGATTTAGCGGATAGGCTAACGGGGGCGCGATAGATGTGGGAGCAAGGCCATGAGCGACGGAAAAAACGGGATCACCTATGCTGATGCAGGCGTAGATATCGATGCAGGCAACGCTTTGGTCGACCGGATCAAACCAGCAGCGAAGCGTACCAATCGATCTGGCGTGATGTCTGGTCTTGGTGGCTTTGGTGCTTTGTTCGACCTCAAAGATGCAGGTTACAATGATCCGATTTTGGTGGGTGCCACTGATGGTGTTGGTACCAAGCTGCGGATCGCGATTGATACCGGTAATGTCGACACGATCGGGATCGATCTGGTGGCGATGTGCGTTAACGATCTGGTGTGCCAAGGCGCCGAGCCGCTGTTCTTCCTTGATTACTTTGCGACCGGCAAGCTGGAGACAGAGCAGGCCGCGCGCATTATCGAAGGCATTGCCGAGGGCTGCGTACGTTCTGGCTGTGCGTTGATTGGCGGTGAAACGGCTGAGATGCCCGGCATGTACGGCGCTGGTGATTTTGATTTGGCGGGTTTTGCAGTTGGCGCGATGGAGCGGGGCACAGCCTTGCCGGATGGCGTGCAAGCGGGCGATGTTTTGCTGGGGTTGGCCAGTGATGGCGTGCACTCCAATGGTTATTCACTGGTGCGTAAGCTGGTTGAGATGTCTGGCCTTGGCTGGGATTCTGATTGCCCATGGGGTGAGGGAACACTGGGCGAGGCGCTGCTGGCGCCGACTCGTTTGTATGTCACGCAAGTGCTGGATGCGATCCGTGCGGGCGGTGTTCATGCGTTGGCGCATATCACTGGTGGCGGCTTGACAGAAAACCTGCCACGGGTGCTGCCGGATGATCTGGGCGCCGAGATTGATCTGGACAGCTGGAGCTTACCGCCGGTGTTCAACTGGTTGGCAGAGCAGGGTGGCATGGCCGAGGCCGAAATGCTCAAGACCTTTAACTGCGGTATTGGCATGATCCTGTCGGTTGAGGCCGGACAGGCGGATGCGATCGCTGCGTTGCTGCGTGACGCGGGCGAGGACGTGTCAGTGTTGGGCAATGTCGTTGCGGGCGAGGGCGTGAGCTATACAGGATCGCTTCGGTGACAAAACGGGTTGCCATTCTGATTTCTGGGGGTGGCTCTAATATGGTGTCGCTGGTCGATAGCATGACCGGCGATCACCCGGCGTGCCCTTGTCTGGTTCTATCGAATAATGCCGATGCTGGTGGCTTGGCCAAGGCGCAGGAGCGTGGTGTGTCCACAGTTGTGGTGGATCACCGGCCTTACGGCGAAGATCGGGTCAGCTATGAAAAGCAACTGATTGACGCTTTGGAAGCGGAGCAGCCCGATATCATCTGTTTGGCCGGGTTTATGCGGGTGCTTACGGCGCATTTTGTCAACCATTGGCAGGGGCGGATGCTGAACATTCACCCCTCTCTTTTACCCAAGTACCGCGGGTTGAATACTCATGCGCGAGCGCTGGAAGCGGGCGACAGTGAAGCGGGATGTACCGTACATGAAGTGACGCCAGCCTTGGACGACGGTCCGATCTTGGGGCAGGCACGGGTGCCGGTTTTGGCCGGGGATACGGCGGACCTTTTAGCGAAGCGTGTATTGGTCCAAGAACATCTGCTTTATCCTGCTGTGCTGCAGCATTTTGCGGCCGGAGATAAACGTCAAATCAATCTGACCTGAGGAAATGTTTTTATTTCAGTGCCCGTTCACTTATAGGTGAAAAGAAAGACGAAAAGATTTATGAAAGATTCACCTAGCTTGATGAAAACTCTGAAAACGACGCAAGAGCTGGCCGAGTTCTGCAGCCGGGCCGCCGCGCATGACTATGTCACAGTAGACACCGAATTTCTGCGTGAACGGACTTATTACTCCAAACTTTGTTTGGTTCAGATGGCCTTTCCCGGGGATGGTGAAGATGACGCGGTTCTGCTTGATCCGTTGGAAGAGGGGCTGTCTTTGGCGCCGCTTTATGAGTTGTTTCTTGATACATCCGTTGTGAAGGTTTTCCATGCCGCGCGACAAGATTTGGAAATCTTTTTCGTCGACAAAGGCGTTATTCCTACGCCCTTGTTTGATACGCAGGTCGCTGCGATGGTTTGCGGTTTTGGTGAACAGGTTGGTTATGAAACGCTGGTGCGCAAAATTGCCAAGGAATCGGTTGATAAAAGTTCACGGTTTACCGATTGGTCACGCCGTCCATTGACGGATGCACAAAAGGATTATGCACTGGCGGATGTCACACATCTGCGCCAGATCTATGAATTTTTGGCGAAAAAGCTGGCTGAAACCAATCGCGCGGCCTGGGTTGCTGAGGAAGTAAGCGTTCTGGAAAACCCCGACACCTATATTATAAACCCAGAAGATGCCTGGAAGCGGGTTAAAACGCGCAATTCGTCCGGTCGGTTCCTTGCGATTGTTCGAGAATTGGCGCGGTTTCGCGAAAATTATGCTCAGACCAGGAATGTTCCCCGCAATCGCGTGTATAAAGATGATGCACTGGTTGAGCTGGCTTCAACTAAGCCTGCAGATGGTAAAGATCTGTCACGTGCACGGCTGCTGTTGCGTGAGGCCCGTCGAGGTGAGATCGGGGATGGGATTTTGGCGGCCGTTGCTGCAGGCAAAAACTGCCCCACAGATCAGCTTCCGAAAGTGGACGATTCCCGTGACAAGCTGCAGGTCAATCCGGCATTGGCTGATCTGCTGCGGGTTTTGTTGAAAGCTAAGACCGAAAATTACGGGGTTGCGTCCAAACTGATCGCGAATGCGTCCGAGTTGGATGCCATTGCGGCGGGGATTCGTGATTTGCCAGCTCTCAAAGGCTGGCGCAATGATGTCTTTGGGACCGATGCAATCCGCCTGTGCAATGGCGAGATTGCACTGGCAGCCAAGAAATCGGCGATCAAAATCGTGGAGCTATGACCCTCAGGGTCTTGCGGTGACGCTGTTGGCCGCCGCTGAGACCCGAATGGTGTTGATTCCCTGCAGGTCCTGATTGGACACAAACAACGCGGCCTGAATAGTGCGGGAACGCTCAGAACCTTGCGGGGTCGTCGCGGGCTGGACAGCGCTAAGCGTGTAGTGCAACACGCCGGGTTCTGTCTTTACCTCGATCAACCGGACATCAAAAGCGCCTTGCTGCGTTGGCAGGCCAGTGGCCAGAATGATTGCACCGCCAGAGGTTTCGTCAATTTGTAGCGACTTCACTTGCGCCACAGGAATGCCCTGATAGGGGATGACTTTTACTTTTTTCTTGAACAGGCCGGTTTTTTTGATTGTGGCTGTGTTCTTAGCGGGCTGAAGTTCGCCCTTTTTTTCCGAGTCGATCAGCGGGTTCACGGTTGTCGTTGCGCCGCTTGTTTGAACTGAGGTGGCTTTGGATTTGCCGCCGCCAAACCAGCTGCAGCCGGACAGCGCGATAGAAGAGAGTAGGACACCACAAAGAAAGATACGCATTTTAACGGCCTTTTGTTCTTTCCTTTCGGTTACCGCATCCTGCGAGCGATGAAAAGAGACTTACGGGGCTGGACCTTCGGTTTCGGGAAACATAGGTGTCAGATCGTGAAAATCAGGAGCGCAAAATGGCCCAACCGGCATTTGAAGAGATTGTCGAAGATTTCGAATTTCTGGAAGATTGGGAAGACCGATACCGCCATGTGATTGATTTGGGCAAGGCGATGGAGCCGTTGGAGGAGGCGTTGAAAGTGCCTGCGACCAAGGTGGATGGTTGCGCCAGTCAAGTTTGGCTGCACATCACAATTGAGAACGATACTTTTACATTTGAAGGCGAAAGCGACGCGATGATCGTGCGCGGGCTGATTGCTGTTCTCAAAGCGCTGTATAACGGTGCTGGCGTGCAAGAGGTGGCCAATGTGGATGCAATGGCTGAAATGACGCGATTGGGCCTCAATGAACATCTCTCGGCGCAGCGGTCTAATGGCCTGCGCGCGATGATTGTCAGAATTCAGGAAACCGCAGCGGCGGCCTGAATGGGTGTCTGGCGGCGTGAAGGCCGCCAGTACGTTAGTGATTAAAACCCTTCGAGCACCAGTTTGCCCTTGGCTTTTCCTGTTTCAAGGATGGCATGGGCCTGTTTGAGGGTCTCGGCGTTGATTGTGCCCAGTGTTTCAGTTGCGGTGGAACGGACCTTGCCCGCATCGATAAGCTCTGCGACTTCGTTCAGGATGGCGCTTTGCTGGGATATATCGGCGGTACCAAAGAGCGAACGAGTGTACATGAACTCCCAATGGGTTGAGATCGATTTGTGTTTGAACGGGGCAATGTTCAAATCTTCGGGATCATCGATCAGGCCAAAACGACCCTGTGGTGCGATTAGTTCTGCAATCTGTTCGATGTAGTCGCCGGTATGATTGGTCGAAAACACATAGCCCGGTTGGCCGATGCCAAGCGCATCGATCTGTGGGGCAAGGGGTTGGCTGTGGGTGACCACATGATGGGCACCTAACTCTTGCACCCAAGCCTGTGTTTCCGGGCGTGAGGCGGTGGCAATGACGGTGAGATCGGTCTTGGCGCGCAGCAGCTGGATTGCGATGGAACCAACGCCGCCAGATCCGCCGATGATCAACACTGCAGGGGCCGCGCCGGGAACAGAATTAGTGACACACAGGCGGTCGAATAGCATTTCGTAGGCGGTGAGCGTGGTCAGAGGCAGAGCCGCGGCAGCGGCGTTGCTGACCGATTGGGGCTTATGACCAACAATGCGTTCGTCCACGAGGTGATATTCAGCATTGGTGCCGGGGCGGTTGATGGCACCGGCGTACCAGATGGTGTCACCCGCTTTGTATGTTTCAACGGCATCGCCGACCGCGACCACTTCGCCAACCGCATCCCAGCCAAGAATATCCGGCGTGTCGCCCTCAGGCGCGCGCAGCTGGCGGATTTTATAGTCTACCGGGTTGACCGAGATAGCCGCGATCTTGACCAAGAGATCGCGATCCGTTGGGGTGGGTTTTTCGGCGTCGAAATTGATCAGCGCGTCGGCACGGTCAATTGGACCTGTGGCGGTGTAACCTACAGCTTTCATTGTATTTTCCTATGAATCTTGAGTGAGTTTAGTTAGGTGTTTCGGGTAAGCGCTGCCTCAACAGAATCGACAACGTGTTGTACCTTTTCTACGTCCAGCGCATCAGGGTGGGGCGGGCCGAACTGGCCGATGTCATTGTCGAAGTATTTACCCGTGGCCTGTGCGAATTCATCCGACAGGGCGGCGCGCGCAAGAATTTTGGCACCGATATCCAGACCTTTTCCTGCAATGCCAAAACCTTCTTTGACCATCTTGCTGCCCAAAAGAGAACCTGGATTGATGGCTATAATCGCGGGGCCATTTGCACCAAGTTCTACGCCCATATGGCGTGACCACATAGTCAGGGCCAGCTTGCTTTGGGCATAGGCCTCCATGTCTTGCATGGGCTGGCTGGTGCTCAACGCTTGCAGGTCCACAGGGGACTGTGCGGCGGACGAGAGGTTTATGACGCGCCCATCAGCGCGCATCAGAGGAAGCAGCCGCTTAGTCAACAAGGCAGGCGCGAAGGTGTTGACCGCAAACCGGACATCAAAACCATCAGCCGTCGTTGTGGCGGATGTTTTGAGGATCCCTGCGTTGTTGATCACAACATCCAAAATGTCATGTTTCGCGGCAATGTCAGTGGCCAGCTTTTCAACCTCATCCATGCGGGAAAGATCAGCAAGAAAGCCTTCGACGGTGCCGGACGTTTGCAGCTCATCAAGCGCTGCTTTGAGCTTTGCTGGGCTGCGGCCGTGCAAAAGAACAGTGTGGCCTTGCGCGACAAGCAGTCTGGCTGTGGCCTGCCCGATCCCGTCGGTTGCGCCAGTAATGAGAATTGTCTTGGTCATAGTGTTTGCTCCGCTATGGGATTAGTCAACTTTGGTCATTTCATGTAGGGTGAAGCTGTCGACCGCTCCGTCGGTTGCCACCATGTAGGCGCTCAGGTGTGGGGCGTTCATATGGTCCTGCCACAGCGCGCGGCTTTCCCAGTTCTCGAAAAACATGAAATGAGTTGGGTTATCGTTGTCTGAAAGCAAATCGTATTGCTGGCAGCCCGCTTCGGCACAGGTGATTGGGATGAGTTTCTCAAGTTCAGAGCGAACCAATGCCTCTTGTCCCGGTTTTGCAGTGATGTGAGCGACGATTGTGAGCGACATGGTGATACTCCTTTGACTTTCAGTTGTGGCTATGAATATGTCTTAAGGAGCATACTGCGCAATACGCACAAAAATGACATATAGGTACAATATGGATACTGTAAGGAAATTGGACGGCACACAGCCACGTTTTACCAAGTATGACTGTAGCGATGGGTGCCCGGTTGAGCTGGCGTTGGAACAGATTTCTGGTAAATGGAAAGGGTTGGTGATTTATCACTTGCTGGGTGAAACGCTGCGGTTCAGCGAGTTGAAGCGACGGATGGGCAGTGTGACACAACGCAGCTTAACCAAGCAACTTAGAGAGTTAGAGGCTGATGGCATTTTGCACCGTGAGGTTTTTGCCGTGGTTCCGCCAAAAGTAGAATATAGTTTGACGGTCAAAGGGCAAAAGCTTCAGCCGATAATCGAGGCGCTGCATGCTTGGGGTTCTGGGCAAATGCCCTGAAACCTGACGGGGTTAATCTGCTTCCCATTTGAACGTATCACCATTCGCACGGACCCGCCCGGTGGAGGGCAACGTGAAGTGTGTGCCAAGGATTTTGCATCCCTTTTCGCTGACGTTTTCCAGCAAGGCGCGACGAGAGACAACCGCCAGCTCAGGGTCCATGTCATAGCGAAAATGCCAATCAGGGCGGTGGCATTGTGCCGTGGTGTGGATGGCGTCGCCTGTGATTAGCGCCTCGGAGGCGCCATCTTTGATCAAGACAGAGACATGGCCGGGGGTGTGGCCGGGCGTGGGGATGAGCGTGACGTAATCCCCCAGCTTGTGATCGGCTGTAACCAGTTCAGCCTGTCCGGCGGCGATGACCGGCAGAACGCTTTCCTGGTAGGTGTCGTTGGGATTGGCGGCGTAATGGTCGTTGTCCGCATCCGGCAGCAGGTATTTGGCATTCGGGAACGTCGGGACCCAGCGGCCATCGACAAGGCGTGTGTTCCAGCCAACGTGATCGGCGTGCAGATGCGTGCACAGAACATAGTCGATATCATCCGGGGTCACGCCTGCTGCGGTCAGGGCGGCCATGAAGCGCGTGTCAGAGCGTTTGTTCCAATCCGCCGTGCCGTGGTTGATTTTATCGTTGCCCACACAGGCATCGACCAGAATGATGTGTGACGAGGTTTTCAGCAGAAACCCCTGAATTGGAATGATCAATTTGCCGCTGTCAGGGCAAAGCTGATCCGGAGCATGGGCATTGAGGACCGCATGCAATTCTGGCCCAGCCGTTGGGAAAAGCTCCTCGGCCGGCTTGAACGGGCCGTTGATTTCCAGAATGCGCCAAACTTCGACGTTGCCGACTTTCAACAACATGAATTGATCCTCTTATAGGCGGATCAAAACTGATCCGTCATGCATGTTTGGCCAAGGTGGTGGCCAGATCACCGTAGCCAGTAAAGCGGTATTCGAACTCGAGGCCAAGGCGGTCGGCGCATTCTTTGGCTTTTTCTTTAAGGGCTGGGTTTTCCAGTTGGGCCTGATAAACCAGTTTGGTGTAGTTGCCGAAGATCATGTCGCGCAGTTCCGGGTGACGATCCAACCCCATGGGCTTCCAGATGAAAGCATCGAATTGCCGAACCAGAAAGTCAGTCAGGTAAAAGGCAGTGATTTCACCGGCCTCTGACCGGGCGTCAAAAGCATCGTTGCCTTCAAAGAATGAGTAGCAATGTGGCCCCTCGACCATTTTAACGCCCAGTTCATCACATTTGGATTGAAGCTGCCCACCGGTGCCACAGTCGGCGTAAACTACAAAGATGTCGTCATAATCATTACGGTGTTTTTCAACTGCTTCGACCACTGCGTCGGTGATTTTGTCTGGGTAAAGGTGCAACTTGGCAGGCAGGCAGGTCAGGCTCATGTGGTCCCAGCCATTGAGTTTCTTCAAAGCAAGGATTTCATGCGCCAGGGCACCGCAGGCGATCAGAAGGATGCTGCCGCGCTGTTCGGCTGCAAGGCCGGATTCTGTCAGTGTTTCGTCGTCGGGCAGGACAGGGTTGCTTGTCATGGCTGGGCCTCGCGAGGAGAGTGATACGTTTAAGATATAAGACTGAGCTGGTCAGCACACGAGGGGCAACGCCATTTTGTGATCTGCGAGCGACGGTGTTAGCGACAGTCACAAAAAAACGAGGCCAGCTTGGCCCCGTTTCAAATTCACACAGATGAGATGGTTAATTAACCTGTCACACCTTGGTTATGCTTGCGGCTCATGAAGTCTTTGGCCGTTTCAACCGCGACTGCCGCATCGCGGCAATAGGCGTCTGCGCCAATGGCTTTGCCAAATTCTTCGTTCAGCGGCGCACCACCAACAAGAACAGTATAGTCGTCACGAATGCCTTGTTCGATCAACGTGTCGATCACAACTTTCATGTACGGCATTGTGGTTGTTAGCAGGGCGGACATGCCCAGAATGTCTGGTTTTTCGTTTTCCAGCGCTTCGAGGTAGCTTTCAACAGGGTTGTTGATACCGATGTCGACAACCTCAAAACCTGCGCCTTCCATCATCATGCCGACAAGGTTTTTGCCGATGTCGTGGATGTCGCCTTTGACGGTGCCGATGACCATTTTACCAACGCGAGGCGCGCCAGTTTCAGCCAGCAGAGGCTTAAGGATGTGCATGCCACCCTTCATCGCGTTTGCGGCCAGCAGAACTTCAGGAACGAACAGGATGCCGTCGCGGAAGTCTTTGCCAACGACCGTCATGCCGCCAACCAGAGCTTCGGTCAGGATGTCGTATGGCGCCCATTTACGCTCAAGAAGAATGTTTACGGCTTCTTCGATCTCTTCTTTGAGACCGTCGTAAAGGTCGTCAAACATCTGCTGGACTAATTCTTCGTCGTCCAGTTCCGACAGGATGATGTCGTCTTCTTCGTCAGACATATGCGGCTTCCTTGATGTTGGGCGCAGTGGCGCGCGTGTTAACTCTGTCCCAGCTTTCGTCAATTTGTCGCAGTCGGACTTTGCGATTTGCGACACAGACGGAAGCGGTTCCGACTTCATACCAGCTAATTTGGGGTCGTGGAGGAAAAACTTGCATCCCTTGGGAAGGTTTTTATACAATGTTCGCTAAATGTTCTTGGTGATGGTATGCGAGACGAAAAAACGATCAAACAGGGGGTGCGGCTTGCCGGGCGGGGCAGTCTGAGCAACGCAAACGGTCGCTATGAAAAGCAGACCCTCAGTTATGAGGATGACGGCTGGGGTTTGCCGGAGGAGGAGAGACTACTGAGAACACATGTGACGTTTGAGCAGGCGCGTAGTGTGGTCACTTATAACCGGTCCCCGGATTTGCCGTTTGATCGATCTATCAATCCCTATCGCGGGTGTGAACATGGATGTGTGTATTGTTTTGCCCGCCCAACCCATGCCTGGCTTGGCATGTCGCCGGGGTTGGATTTTGAAACCCGGTTGATTGCAAAGTCTAATGCGGCAGAGGTGTTGGAGCGAGAGCTACGAAAGCCGCGTTATAAACCAGCGGTGATTGCGATTGGCACCAACACGGATCCGTATCAACCGATTGAGAAACAGTATGAAATCGTGCGCTCTTGCTTGATTGTGCTGCGGCGGTTTGCCCATCCTGTGGCGATTGTCACCAAGGGCACATTGATTGAGCGTGACATTGATATCCTGTCTGAGATGGCCGCAGCAAAATTGGCTGCTGTTGGGGTGTCAGTCACCACCTTGGATGCCGATTTGTCGCGCAAGATGGAGCCGCGCGCGCCATCGCCCAAACGTAGGTTGGCGGTGATCCGGCGTTTGTCGCAGGCGGGTATTCCAGTGCGGATCATGGCATCACCCATGGTGCCGGGGCTCAGCGATCATGAGATGGAAGCCATCCTAACCGCGGGCAAGGACGCAGGCGCCGTGGCTGCCAGTTGGGTTATGCTACGGTTGCCATTGGAAGTGTCGGACTTGTTTCGCGAGTGGGTCGAGCAACATTACCCCAATAAGGCCGCTAAAGTGATGACCCTGCTGCGGGATATGCACGGCGGGCGTGAATACAGCGCACAATGGGGCAAACGCATGCGTGGGGAGGGTCCTTATGCCAAGTTGGTGGCCAGTCGATTTGACCGGGCCACCCGGTGTTTAGGATTGCGGCAACAGATGGTGCCGCTGGACTGTGGTCTGTTTGTACCGCCAAAAGTGCAGGGGGCTCAGATGAGTCTTGAATTGTAGAGAATAGCCTTAGTTTCTTGATGCGTTATCGCTCACATGTTTTTACAATAAATTCCCATTGGGAAAATAATATTACTTGACGGAATAGATTTAATTGCCGAAATTGCCGATGAGCCTGCCCGGGTTTCGGTGTGAAATGAACTTGTGTCGCAATTGAGTGTTCAGGGCCAACGCGAATCTGCTCTTGAGGGGTTGCCGAATGAAAACTACGCGCACTGGAGTTGACCGAATGGATTACGCCTCTGACAGCACTGCGGTCTATGCGCAGAACCTGCGACATATGTTGCGGGAATTACTGCTGGCGATCGTCGAAAAACGAGCCCCGGAAATTGCGCCGCTTTTGAACGGAGAAGGTGCCAAGAAAATCCCGGACACCGCGATGATGGGTGATTACCTTCAGGCGGCGAACATCTGGTTCCAGCTTCAAAAGATCGTTGATGAAAACGCCGCCGTCCGGGAGCGCCGCAAAATTGAGACCAGCCACGGGGCAGGGGCCGTCGATGGCAGCTTTGCCCAAGCCATGGCACAGATCAAAGAGAAGAATGCCGATGGGTTTGCATCGGCTGCGGCGCAGCTTTGTGTTGGGCCTACATTGACCGCGCACCCGACCGAGGCCAAACGTGTCACGATCCTTGAAATTCACCGCCGGATTTATCGACTGTTGGTAGATCTAGAAACGCCACGTTGGACCCCGCGTGAACGTGAAGATTTGATTGAAAACCTACACAATGAAATCGATTTGTTGTGGTTGTCTGGCGAGTTGCGGATGGAACGCCCCAGCCTAGCAGATGAGATCGAATGGGGACTGCAGTTTTTCCGTGACAGCTTGTTTGATGCGACGCCGCAGTTGTTTGAGCAATTCGCCCGCGCCAGAGCAGAGGTTTTTGACGATACTCAATCTGAGATCCATCCTGCAGTCCGGTTCCATTCCTGGATTGGAGGCGACCGGGACGGCAACCCGAATGTCACAGCCGAGGTCACACAGGATGCAATTGATCGCGGGCGTGCGACCGCGATTGAATGCTATCGTGCGGCGCTGGTGGATGCGATCAGGGGGCTTAGTATCAGTGGCAGTCTGGCAAAACTGCCGCAGGATTCGCTTGCCGCACTCACTGCCATGGTTGACCGCGCGCCCAATCCCGAATCCATTCGAGCGCGCAATCGGGGTGAATATTTTCGGCAAGCGCTGAGCGCGATTCTGGCACGTCTGTCTGGTGCAGATCCTTACAAGCATATCAGAGATCTGATTGCGGACCTGCGCGCCATTGAAAGCGCACTGGAAGCGATAGAAGCGGACACATTGGCACGGCAGTTTCTACGCCCTATCCGATGGCGGGCCGAGGTTTTTGGCTTCAGGACTACATCGCTGGATATCCGGCAAAACTCGACCGTTGTGACCGATGTATTGTCAGAAATCTGGGCCAAGCAGGGCGAGGCGACCGAATTTGGCACACCCGCATGGTCCGAGCGGCTGCGCAAGGAGATCGCCCGTGATGATTTTCCTGTCATGCCTGTGGATGAGTTGAGCGCTGATGCGCGCGAGCTGACGACACTTATGTCCGTGATCTATGAGGCCCGCAAAGGTGAGGATCCGGCAAGCATTGGTGGGTTTATTCTATCGATGACCCGTTCAACGGATGATTTGTTGGCGGTTTATCTACTGGCGCGCTACGCCGGGTTTTCGGTGGATGCGATCGGCCTGCCGATCGTGCCATTGTTTGAAACCATTGATGATTTGCGCAATGCGCCACAAATCTTACACAACCTGATTGAGGTGCCACTGGTGCGCCGCAGCCTGAAACGACAAGGCGGCAAGGTCGAGATCATGCTTGGCTATTCTGATAGCAACAAAGATGGCGGATTTATCTGTTCCACCTGGGAGTTGGATAAGGCGCAGCGTAAAATCACCCGCGCACTGGCGCAGCATGGCTTTCAGCCGCTGTTTTTCCATGGTCGTGGTGGATCTGTCAGCCGCGGCGGCGCCCCGACGGGTCGCGCAATTGCGGCGCAACCTGCGGGCACCATTGCCGGCGCCATGCGCATCACGGAACAAGGCGAGGTGGTATCTGCCAAATATGCCAACCGGGGCACTGCGTTGTTCGAGCTGGAACTGATGGCCTCCTCGGTGCTGGCGCATACAGCACTTTCCAAACCTTCGGGCAAGGATGAGCCAGAATTCCATGATGCATTGGAGGCGCTGTCCGGTATGTCACAGGTGGCCTATAGCAACCTGCTGCACCGTCCGGGTTTTGTATCCTATTTCCAGCAAGCCAGCCCGGTTGAAGAACTGGCCATGTTGAAAATCGGCTCGCGCCCGGCGCGGCGTTTTGGGGCCAGCAGCCTGGCTGACCTGCGTGCGATCCCATGGGTCTTTGCGTGGACGCAGAACCGCCATTTGCTGACAGGGTGGTACGGATTTGGCACGGCTTGCGAATCCTTGAGCAAGGTGCGTGGTACAGAGGCCAAAACCCTATTGCGCAAGATGTATAAACGCTCGCAGATTTTCAGGCTGATGGTGGATGAAGTCGAAAAAACCCTGTTTCAGGCAGATATGGAGATCGCGGAAAAATATTGCACGCTGGTTACGGACCCCGCGCAACGCGATGATATTTTCGGATTGATCAAGTCAGAATACGCCCGTTCAAAAGAGGCCATTTTGATGATCACGCAAGATCAGGTTTTGGCACAGAGATTCACGATGTTGACCGAGCGTTATGATCGTGTGTGCGATGATCTTCAGGCGATCCATTTGATTCAGATTGAACAGTTGAAACATTTGCGCAGTGATGAGGCGTCGAAAATTTCGATCCCTTTGCTGCAATCAATGAACTGTATCGCATCTGGTTTGGGTTGGACGGGCTGACGTTTCTTGTCAGCCCTCGGATCAACCTCGTGTTACTTAACCCGGATTTTGAATGGGTAAGATATCAAGCCGAGCGACGACGGCGTGATTTGCGGGCAGGGGGTGTGTCATCGTCACCGGTGCCATCCGCAGCGGATGAAAATGCGCCTAGTTTCTCGGTGATCTGGTCCAGAGTCGGGCGATCACCACGGGGGCGGGTTTCCAGCGCTTCACGCATCTTGCTCAGATGCTCGGCCATGGTGCCACAGCAGCCGCCAATGATTTTGGCCCCGGAATCACGCGCCAGACAGGCGTAATCGGCCATCAAATCCGGCGTGCCATCATAATGGATGTGGCCATCGACATATTTCGGAATGCCAGCATTGCCCTTAGCGATGAGCGGACGCTCGGTGCCCTGTGCAGCAAAGCCCAACACGGTGCGCAGCAGATCAGATGCCCCAACGCCGCAGTTTGCCCCAAAGGCCAACGGCGGTGTTGGCAGTTTCTCGACCATGGTGGCCATATCGGCTGAGGTCACACCCATCATAGTGCGTCCGGCAGTGTCAAAGCTCATGGTGCCACACCATGGCATATCGGCGAGGGCAAAGGCCTCGGCCGCGGCTTTGTATTCCTCAGGGGCCGAAATGGTTTCCAGCCACAGCACATCCGCGCCGCCTTCTTTCAGGCCCTCGGCCTGTTCGTGGAAGATTTCCACAGCCAACTCGTGCGTCATTGACCCCATTGGGGCAAAAATATCGCCGGTTGGACCAACAGAGCCAGCAACGATTACAGTGCGGTCACGGCGGTCGGCGACTTCGCGGCCAATTTCGGCCGAAATACGCGACAGTTCGCGTGCGCGTTTGGCAGCATCGTGCAGTTTCAGGCGCGCCGCATTACCGCCAAAAGAGTTGGTCAGAAACAGGTCGCTACCTGCATCCACAGCCATGGTGTACAGTTTGTGAATCTTCTCAGGCTGCGTATCATTCCAAAGCTCTGGCGCATCGCCCGAGGTAAGCCCCATGTTGAACAGGTTGGTTCCGGTGGCCCCATCGGCCAGAATCCAGTCACGTTCCTTTAAAAAGTCAGCAAATACAGTGGTTGTCATGGGGAATTCCTACTCTCTAGCGCGCCTGTATCACACGCGCGCGAGAATTAGGCAAATTCATAATTCTCATGATGATTGTGAGGTTTGTTTGAATTGATGGAGGATATTGTCAACACAAGAATGTAGCAACGCCTTGAAGCGTTGCTACGGTTGCGAAGGGTTTTATGGACGAAGCCGGATTGGCCGTGGTCCAGCACCATATATTCGCTCTTGAAGAGTGCGGATCGGGTCCGCCTTATCGGCAAGATCTGCGGCCTCCAAAGCGCCTGCCACTGCGTCCATGAGTGTCATGATCTGCGCTTGGGAGTGACCTGCTGCATTGACCGCATGAATATGACCTTCAAGTTCGACTTCGGGCGTTGGCTGCGTGCCGCCCATCTGCGCTAGGGCATTGGTGAAGTCGTGTATTGGATTATTCATCTTTGTCACTTCATTGCTAGAGGGTGCCGGCGGCGGAGGGGCGCACGGCGGATTTGGTGCTGCGGTGGTGGCCCATTGTGCCTGTGTTGCGTGGATCAAAGCCCGAAAATTGGCCAGAGTCATCGCTGCATTTGGCCCAATGATAGCGTGATTGGGTTGACCGGGCAAAGGCGCAGCTCTCAAAACCAGTTGTGGATCCAGTTGTGCCGTATCAATTTGAAAGACGGTCATTCCGGCGACGTGGCTTGTTCCACCCCATGGCGGGCCAAAAGGCCTTCGAAAAGAGGGGAGATTGCACGGGCTAACCGTTGCTACTGACAACCCCTGTGGAACGCCAGCGTTGTTCAACGGGTTTAGCCACTCTACTTCGTTGGCCATATAGGTATCAACATCGGCATTACGAATGCCAAGTTGACGCCCCAATGCATCGCCAGTGACGGGCTGACCCGCGCCATTTGCCTCCATCCCGCGATAAACAATGGGTTGGGCCGAGGCCGTACCAGTGAACAATAGAAATATTGCACTGAAAAATAATAATATATTGCGAAAATACCGCATGAGATTTCTCCAATCTCCGAAAGCCGAGAGGCCATGCTCACAGCTTTCGGTGTCTGTTTTTTTAAGAGGGGTTATTTGTTGTTATAAGCAACGTAGGCGTAACGAGCGATGCCGGCCTTCTTCCCGCTGTCTGCCATGACTGATGCGGTAACCATATAGGTGTCGACAATCAGCCCATCCGGATTGTTGAAACGCTTCATCAGCGGCTCCCATTGAAGAGATGTTTCCTTGAAACGCTCGTCAAAGATTTGACCGAGGTTTTGGGAAATAGTGATCGAATCGGCTGGTGCGATTGCCCCTTTGAAGATTGTTTGCAGATACTTCTGAATGTCAGAAACACCCTGTTCAGAGGGGTCCCAGACCACCAGATCATCTGTTGCTGAAACTGGCAGCGCACCTGTGGTCGGTTGGGACCGGATGCCTTGGTAGTAATAGCCAAAGTTTGTTGCGAAATTCGAGGTGGTATAGGTATCTGTATCTGTCGAAATTGTTGCCATGTTATTGGCTTCTGCCCCTGCAGCCGCAAGCTGATCTGCCAGGGCTTTAACCCTGAAATCACGGGTATTTCTTTGGGCATCAAAGACGGCCCCGGCGATCAGTGCTTCGGCAGCAGCGGCCAGACCTTTGAGTGCAATTGGGCCAACAACTTTGACGATTTCTGTTACTGCAGTAGTCATATTTTGGAATCCTCTTTAAGGTTTAAAGATGTGAATTCCAATAAAAGCAATAATTAAAAATTAATTAATAAAAACAACTTGTTACAAGTGCTTTTACTGGGTGATTCCCTGTTCACTATACACCAAATTCATGGATCTGTAACGATTTATTTCGTGTTATAGGCGAGTGACGCGTATCTGATCATGATAAATATCTGTTGCGGAGCTGGTTGCAGAAATTCTGAAATGAAGAGTGTGTCTATCTGAATTTTAGACTGGAAAACCGAAAAACCGGCGCTGTTCATTTTTTGCGAATTGGTGGGCTCATTTTTGAGCAATTTGCGAGTCAGTTTTTTCGACATGCTTATTGCATACTCTTGAGGGAGGGTTCCTTGAAAAACCAATAGGAGATATTGCTCAAGTATCTGCTTCGTGAAGTTTTTTTGGTTGAACATCACCAGGTCTTCAATCGCGGTTACGACACCTTCGCTGTTTGGCGGAGATGACGCTGTCCCGTTGAAGAAGTATCCGAAATGATCTGCGTAAGCGGTGGTGAGTTGAGTATGGGTGATCCGATTTAGGGATTGCGCATCGTGGATTTCGAGAGATGTGCCAATTATGGGTTGTGAGATTGAAATAACGGGTGATGAGGCGCCGGAAGACACCTGAGTAATTTTAGCAAATATTTGATCGGCACCAACCCACACAAAACGTCTCCGCAGTTCAGCAATGAGGAGAGCATACTAAATGCAACGCGAGAGTATGTGTCGTATATCGTACTAACGCTGAAGTTCTTGAAAGGATGCAGTAAAATTTTCGCTTGGAGGGTCGGGGAAGCCAGATTTAAAAGAATTTAGCTAAAAAATGAAGTTGAAATTGGCGAGGAAATAAATAGCGGGCGCCCCAATGGTACGCCCGATCAATTAAATTGACTTAGATATCGGTTTCGCTCAGCACCTGCTCGCGGGCGGTGGCGAGCAGTTCGGCCATTTTGGCGCGGATGGTGTTAGCGTCAGCCAGATCACCAAGGTCGCCTGTGACCTTGCGCACCACGTCTTCGTGGCCTTGTTCTTCGAAATCTGAGCGCACGACCTCCATCGCATAAGTATCTGCGTCGTCGCCTGATTTGCCCAGTAATTCAGCGGCCCAGAGCCCCAAGAGCTTGTTGCGGCGGGCTTCGGCCTTGAAGTTCATCTCTTCGTCGTGGGCAAACTTGTTTTCGTAGGCTTGTTCACGTTCGTCAAAGGTTGTCATGATGCTCCCTCAGTCTGCTGTTTCTTCAATTACAATATGTGTTCGCACTTAATAAATCTCAAGGAGGCACAGCCACCTTGCGACAATCCGGTCCATGGATTAAGAGAGCGCATGAGTGGCGGGTAGATTCATGCCCCATCAGTCGACGGAGAACGCATGGCACGGCGCAAGAAAATTTACGAAGGCAAAGCCAAGACCCTTTATGAGGGCCCTGAGCCAGGAACAATTGTTCAGTATTTTAAGGATGATGCGACCGCTTTTAACGCCGAGAAAAAGGCTGTCATCGAAGGAAAGGGCGTTCTGAACAACTTCCTTTCTGAGTATTTCATGACCGGCCTAACCAATATTGGTGTTCCGACGCACTTTCTGAAGCGTATCAATATGCGTGAGCAGCTGGTGCGCTCGTGCGAGATTGTGCCGCTCGAAGTGATCGTGCGCAACTATGCCGCTGGAACCATGGCCAAACGTCTGGGTCTGGAAGAGGGCACGCAATTGCCGCGCCCGATCGTTGAATATTGCCTGAAAGACGATGCCCTTGGGGACCCGCTGGTCACTGAAGAGCATATCGCCGCATTCGGTTGGGCCAGCCAACAGGATATGGATGATATCCTGAGCCTTGCGCTGCGGGTGAATGATTTCATGGCTGGCGTTCTGTACGGCGTTGGTATCCGTCTGATCGATTTCAAAATCGAAGTTGGCCGGGTTTATGACGGTGAATTCCAACGCTTGATCGTGGCTGATGAAATTAGCCCAGATAGCTGCCGCCTGTGGGATATCGAGACAGGTCAGAAGCTGGACAAGGACGTGTTTCGCCGTGATTTGGGCAGTCTGACGGATGCCTATACCGAAGTGGCCAAACGTCTGGGCGTTCTGCCCAAGGGCGCCACACCGATGGCACGGCCGACACTGATCAACTGAGATCGTTGAACGATAAGAATTAACCGGGCGCAGGACGCGCCAAAACGACGGGATATAAGACAATGAAGGCACGCGTGCATGTGATGCTCAAAGAGGGTGTTCTGGATCCACAAGGCGAGGCCGTGCGTCACGCGCTTGGTGCGCTTGGGTTTGACGGCGTCGAAGGTGTTCGCCAAGGCAAGGTGATCGAGCTGGAACTGGCTGATATCGATGCCGAAACCGCCCGTGCGCAAGTGGGTGAGATGTGCGAAAAGCTGCTCGCCAATACTGTAATTGAAAGCTACCAAGTGGAGATTGGCTGATGCATGCTGCCGTCATCGTTTTCCCCGGATCTAACTGTGATCGGGATATGGCCGTGGCCTTGGAAAAGGCCGGTGCAAAGGTTTCGATGATCTGGCACAAGGATGCAGAACTGCCCTCGGATGTTGATGTGGTTGGCATCCCTGGTGGATTTTCCTTTGGGGATTATCTGCGTTGTGGTGCGATTGCGGCCAACTCGCCGATTTGCCGGTCTGTGATTGCGCATGCGGAACGTGGCGGCTTTGTTCTGGGGATTTGCAACGGCTTTCAGGTGTTGACAGAAACGGGGCTACTGCCCGGTGTTTTATTACGCAATGCCAAGTTGAAGTACATCTGCAAAAACGTTGAATTAAAAGTGGAAAACACGAGCAATGCCTTCACCTCAGCCTATGAGGCGGGGCAGAGCATTACAGTTCCGATTGCCCACCACGATGGCAACTATTTTGCGGACGCTGAGACATTGGCGCAATTGAACGGCGAAGGTCGCGTTGCGTTCCGGTACGCGGAAAATCCGAACGGTGCGATTGAAGATATCGCTGGCATTCTGTCGCCGAACAAACGGGTTTTGGGCATGATGCCTCACCCCGAGCGGATGGCAGACCCTGTACATGGGGCCACCGATGGGGCTGGATTGTTTGACGGATTGGTTGGTCAGCTGACCAACGCCTGATTTCGAAGTTGTGAGGTTGCGCCACTTGAGGCCCGTGCTTTGGGGGCGTATTCTGGAACTATGACTGATAACAATACACCTGCAACGCCTGAAAAGGCGCATACCATTGGATGGCGTGCGCGTGCGGCGTTGCTGATATTGGTCGGCATATTTATCGTGATCATTCTGGTCACCAATTCACTGTTGACCGACAGGTTCACGGAAAACACTCGCAATAGGGCCGAGCTGCGGTTGGCGCTGTACAGTGGGAACCTGTTGAGCGAATTGCGACAAAACGCAATTGTGCCGCAGTTGTTAGCGCGTGATCCTACCTTGATCAGCGCATTGTCCACCTCAGATTATAGCCAGTCCACGCAACGGTTGATTTCATTTAACGAAGAAATTGGCGCAGCGTCGTTGTCTTTGCTGGATAAAGACGGTCGTACGGTGGCTTCGACCGAGCGTAATTCACTGGGCGAGATCCACCGGCAGTCGCCATATTATATTGAAGCTATCCGTTCAAAGGACACGATTTTTAAGGTTCTGCAGGATGAAACCGGACTTTTCCGGTTCTTCTACTCTCGTGCCATCAAAAGCCAAAATACTCCGGCAGGTGTTATTGTGGTTGAGGTCGATTTACAAAAATATGAACGGGCTTGGGCGGGCATTTCGGATGCTGTTGTGGTCACCGATAGTGAGGGTCGGGTCATTCTGGCGACAGAACCCCGTTGGCGCGGGTTGACGGAAACTGATGCGTTGGCGCGCGAACCGGTTAGCAGCGCCATCCAGCGCGCCATTCAGGCTACGGCTGATTGGAGTTCACTGCCGCCCGACGCTTATGTCGAAGGGCAGGGCGTGATGCGGATTGAAGGGCGCGTAGCCTTTCGCGGGTGGCGGATCGCCAGCTTTACCACATTTGCCAGCATCCGGGAAAAAGTGAATGGAGTTCTGGCCTTAGAGATTATGGTCTTCGCGATTCTTCTGGCGGCAGCATTCTATTTACTGAACCGTAAAATCACGGTTCGCATGGCTTTGTTCCAACGCGAGTCGGCAGAGCTTCGCGCATTGAATGCCCGGCTGCAGCGGGAAATTGCCGAACGCCAGCGGGTGCAAGAGACCCTCGCCGTGGCTGAGCAGACGCTCGCACAGAGCTCAAAACTTGCAGCTTTGGGGGAAATGTCAGCCGCCGTAAGTCATGAGTTGAACCAGCCTTTGGCGGCGATGAAAATCTATCTTTCGGGGGCAAAGCTGCTGATGGAGCGTAACCGTCCGGAAGAGGCGATTTCGTCGTTTCAACGCATTGATGACCTGATTGAGCGGATGGGCGCCATCACAAAGCAGCTTAAGTCTTATGCGCGTCGCGCAGGAGATGCGTTTGTGCCTGTAAATATGGGTGATGCGCTCAGTTCAGCGTTGGCTATGATGGAACCACAGTTGCGCCAACGTAAGGTGAATATCACCCGATCCGAGCCCGATGAGCCAGTGATTGTCATGGGGGACAGGTTGCGGATTGAACAGGTCATCATCAACCTGTTGCGCAACGCAATGGACGCCACACAGGTCACCCGTGATGCAGAGGTTGATATCTTGTTGGCCGCTGGCGAAACAGCAGTTCTAACCGTGCGTGACAATGGCCATGGGATTGAGGATATAGATAACCTTTTTGAGCCATTTTATACGACCAAGCAGCCCGGTGATGGTGTGGGGTTGGGGCTTGCCATTTCTTCAGGTATCGTGAACGACCTTGGTGGAAGATTAACCGCCCGCGATGCGGCACAGGGCGGGGCTGTATTTGAGATGCAGCTACCGATCTTGCCAGAAGAAACGCAGGCAGCGGAGTAGAGATATGCCCACAGCGATGAAAATTGCGATTGTCGACGATGAACAGGACATGCGCCAGTCGATCAGCCAGTGGCTGGCCTTGTCGGGCTATGACACGCAGGCCTTTGCATCCGCGGAAGAGGCGCTCAAGGTGTTGGGTCCTGATTACCCAGGCATTGTTGTCACCGATATCCGTATGCCTGGCATGGACGGTATGCAGTTTTTGAAGAAGCTGATGGGAACAGATTCCTCGCTGCCAGTGATCATGATCACTGGGCACGGTGATGTGCCCATGGCGGTTGAAGCGATGCGCCTTGGGGCCTTTGACTTTCTGGAAAAACCGTTCAATCCTGATCGGATGAGTGAATTGGCCAAAAAGGCAACGAATGCACGCCGTTTGACCATGGACAGTCGTATTTTGCGCCGTGAGCTCAGCGATGGTGGTCAGTTGATGAAAAAGCTGATCGGGGCTAGCCCGGTGATGGAACGTCTGAAAGAGGATATTTTGGATCTAGGGCAAGCGGATGGCCATATTCTGATCGAAGGGGAAACCGGCACTGGCAAAACCCTTGTGGCGCATGCCTTGCATGCCGCTGGCGCACGTGCCGGGCGCAAATTTGTTTTAGTCTCTTGCGCGGCCTTTGAAGACGACGCGCTGATGCGACGCCTGTTTGGCCCCGTGCAACCAGAAGACAGCCAGTTACCAGCTGTTGAGGAAGCCCGTGGTGGGACGTTAGTTCTGGAAGATATCGAGGCGTTGAGTGATACCGCGCAGGCGCGCCTGCTGACGTTCATCAATGACGAAGGTACCCCGCCAGAAACCCGGATCATTGCCATCTGCAACCTGCAAGAGCAGGATCGCACCTGCGAAGACGCGCTGCGGGCTGATCTGTTTTACCGGCTGGCCAGCCTACGCATGACTGTGCCGCCGCTGCGCCAGCGTGGTGAAGATATTTTGACGTTGTTTACGCGTCTGAGTGAGCAATTCTCTGATGACTATGGATGTGAGCCACCGCAGGTGTCTGCGCAAGAAGCGGCGCAATTGCTGCAGGCCCCTTGGCCGGGCAATGTGCGTCAACTGATTAATCTGGCCGAACGCGCGGTGCTGCAATCGCGCCGTGGCAGTGGGACAATTGCCTCGCTCTTGATGTCGGATCATCAGGAAATGCAGCCTGTGATGACCACCGAGGGCAAACCGCTCAAGGAATATGTCGAGGCGTTCGAACGGATGCTGATCGATAACACCATGCGGCGGCACAAAGGGTCGATTGCCTCGGTCATGGATGAGCTGTGTCTGCCACGCCGGACCTTGAACGAGAAGATGGCCAAATATGGATTGCAGCGCTCAGATTACTTATAATGACCCAGTGGGCAGGGTTATTCACATTTTTCCATTGTAATTCGTCTCAATGAGACATTAGTGTAAAACTAAGATGCGCGAAGATAATGTAACGCATCCGAGAGTTTCGCTGTTCTGAACATAAGTCAGGAAAGATTCCGACGCGTTTGAACAGACCGATTGTGCCCGTATTATTCGGGCAAACCAAATGCCTGTAGCCTGGATAACCGGCCGCTTGCACATAACAGGTCCAAATCCGGACCGGAGTAGAAGAAACGCGATGAGGCGCGCGAGACAACAGATCTTTGGGGCAGGGGCCGAAAACGGCACCCCTGCTTTTGCGCTGTCCATTGCCATCAACACAAAACCGCCGCAGAACGCCGCCCCACCGGGGCTGGTCCGTTTGCCGTGGTCAAGACGGAACACATGGCTAAGAAAATGCTTATCGATGCCACCCACGCGGAGGAAACCCGCGTCGTGGTGGTTGACGGAAACAAGGTCGAGGAATTTGATTTTGAATCCGAAAACAAACGGCAACTCGCCGGAAATATCTATCTCGCAAAAGTAACACGGGTTGAACCTTCGCTTCAGGCGGCTTTTGTTGAATATGGTGGCAACCGTCATGGATTTCTGGCGTTTTCAGAAATTCACCCGGATTATTACCAGATCCCGGTTGCTGACCGCGAGGCATTGCTGGAAGAAGAGCGCGCCTATGCTGAGGCAATGAAAGCGCGAGATGACGAAGATGAGGCGCCAAAACGCCGGTCACGATCGCGCAGCTCCAGCAAGGCTGAGAAAGTTAAATCAGAAGACGCAGTTGTCACCGCAGATGCGTCGGACGATACAATCTCCGGCATGGAAACCATCGACCTTGAGGACGAGGCCGGTGCCGACACGACACTGGCTGCGGATGATGCTGTTGAAACATCCACTCAAGATGTCGATGAACAAGACAGCCCTGCACAAGGCGCTGCGGCCGAAGCCACAATAGAATCTACTGCAGAGGTTGCTGACGCGGATTCCGCAGCAGAAGAAGACAACACAGATGCCGCAGACGCAGCTGCGAGTGATGAAACTTCTGAGGCAGAAGGGGCAGTCGCCTCATCAGAAGACGCAGATAGCACAGACGATGCGGATAAGGATGCGGACAAGCCCGAAGGCAAAACCCGCGGCCGACGTCGCCCACGTCGCAATGCGCGGCGTGCAGACGCCAAAGATAAAGACGATTCCATCGAATCTGTGGCCGATGAAGACGACAGCGAAGACATTCGCCCACCACGCAAACCGCGTGCGCGTCGGTATAAAATTCAAGAAGTGATCAAAGTGCGCCAAATCTTGCTGGTGCAGGTGGTCAAAGAAGAACGCGGCAACAAGGGCGCGGCCCTGACGACATACCTGTCACTGGCTGGTCGCTATTGTGTCTTAATGCCTAACACTGCACGTGGTGGAGGCATTTCCCGCAAGATCACCAACGCACCCGACCGCAAGAAACTGAAAGAGATCGCCAACGAGATTGATGTGCCACAGGGGGCGGGTTTGATTATCCGTACCGCTGGGGCCAAGCGCACCAAGGCCGAAATCAAGCGCGACTATGAATACCTGCAACGGATGTGGGAGCAAATTCGTGAATTGACGCTAAAATCAATTGCGCCTGCGAAGATCTATGAAGAGGGCGACCTGATCAAACGCTCGATCCGCGATTTGTATAACCGCGAGATCGAAGAAGTGTTGGTTGAGGGTGAAGGTGGTTACCGCATCGCCAAAGACTTCATGAAGATGATCATGCCGTCACACGCCAAAAACGTGAAGCATTACACCGAGACCATGCCGTTGTTTGCGCGCTTCCAGGTTGAAAGCTATCTGGGGTCAATGTTCAACCCCACGGTACAACTGAAATCGGGTGGCTATATTGTGATCGGCGTGACCGAGGCGTTGGTGGCGATCGACGTGAACTCTGGTCGAGCGACCAAAGAGGGCTCAATCGAGGATACCGCGACCAAGACCAACCTTGAAGCAGCTGAAGAGGTGGCCCGCCAGCTGCGTCTGCGCGATCTGGCAGGCCTGATCGTCATCGATTTCATCGATATGGACGAGCGCAAGAACAACGCTGCCGTTGAAAAGCGGATGAAAGACAAGCTCAAAACCGACCGTGCGCGTATTCAGGTGGGTCGGATTTCCGGTTTTGGCCTGATGGAGATGAGTCGTCAGCGTCTGCGTCCCGGTATGATCGAGGCAACAACACAGCCTTGCCCATCGTGCCACGGTACGGGCTTGATCCGTTCTGATGACAACCTTGCGCTGTCTATCTTGCGTCAGATTGAAGAAGAAGGTGTGCGCCGTCGGTCACGCGAAGTTCTGGTCAAATGCCCGGTCGGCATTGCCAACTTCCTGATGAACCAAAAACGTGAGCATGTGGCGCAAATCGAAGCACGTTATGGTCTGTCGGTTCGGATTGAAGGTGATCCGATGTTGATCAGCCCGGATTATACGATTGAGAAGTTCAAAACCGCGACCCGTGCCGTGCCCGAAGCCACTGCACCGGTTGTGTCTGTTGACAGCTCGCTGATGGATGATTTGCCTGTTGAGGACGAAGCGGAAGAGGTCGTTGCGACCTCTGAGGCCGAGACCGAATCTGAAGAGCAGCCCAAGAAAAAGCGCCGCCGCCGTCGTCGTCGCTCTAAAGGGCAGCGCAATGAGGGTGATGTGGCAACGGGTGAAGCTCAGGTCGAAGGGGCTGATGCCGCAACGGACGCTGCGGTGGATGATACTAAAGCCGATACCACAGAGGCAAAACCTGATGCTGAGGTCGTAGAGGCCCCAGCTGCGCAAGAGGGCGAAGCCGAAGCAACTGCGGATGCTGACAAGCCTGCACCAAAGCGCAAACGCACGCGGAAAAAGCCAGCAAAGAAGGTTGAGGCAGCCGAGGCTGAAACAGCTGAAGCAAGCCCAAAGGCAACCGATGCTGCGGCAGAAGCCCCAGCAGAAGAAGCCCCGGCCAAGCCAAAGCGCACACGTCGTAAGCCTGCCAAGGCCAAGGTTGCTGCTGAGGAAGCGCCTGCTGCACCAGCTGAGGAGGCTCCGACAGCTGCAGAGGCACCTGTTGAGCCAGCCCCTGAGCCGGTTCAGGAAGCTGCCCCAGAGGTTAAAGCTGAACCAGAAGTTGCCCCGGCACCAGAACCTGTTGCCGTGGAAGCTGCGCCTGAGCCAACGCCAGAGCCTGTTGCTGCGGTTGCGGTAGAGGAGGCAGTAGCGCCCGTAGTGGAAGAGGTGGCTAAGGCGCCGGTTGAGGCCAAGCCCAAACGCCGTGGTTGGTGGTCGCTGAGCTAAGGTTCCGCTGACAATATAGAATGATTATGGCCCGCAGATCCGCTCTGTGGGCCATTTTTATGTCAGGAGGGCAGAGAGGTCAGGCCGTTTTGCGAACGAAGTAAGCGTTGCTGCCCGCGCGCTCTTCGGTTTTAACCAGCTCGTTCCCGGATTCATTGCAATAATGCGGAACATCGATCACAGCTGCCGGATCATCGGCGATCAATTCCAGAATATTACCGCTCTCGAGCGCCTTGAGCCGCTTTTGCAGCTTCAACACGGGCAGGGGGCACAGCAGCCCGCGGGCATCAATGGTCAGTGTTGGTTCCATAAGCGCGAGATAACGAAGCGATCACGTGCTGTCCACAAGGATGTGACAGCACGCCGCGTGACCTTTGCCATGTAATTGATTATGTGGGGGATATGTTTGGAATCGAAATCATAGACGCCAGCCTTGTGCCGGCCATGATCGTGGCGCTAATGGCGGGGGTAATCTCATTCCTCAGCCCCTGCGTTTTGCCCATTGTGCCACCGTATCTGGCGTATATGAGCGGGGTTACACTGACGGACCTGAATGAAGATAAAAGCGCGCGCACTAAGGCCATGGGCCCCGCGCTTTGCTTTGTGTTAGGGTTATCGACGGTGTTTTTGCTGCTTGGGTTTGCAGCCTCGGCCTTTGGCACGGTGTTTTTGCAATACCAAAGTACTTTCAATACTTTGGCCGGTGTCATTGTGATGGTCTTTGGCGCGCATTTCATTGGCATTTACCGCATTCCGTTCCTCAACCGCGAGGCGCGTATGGATGTAGGGGACCGAGGTGGGTCAGCCTTTGGGGCCTATATTCTGGGGTTGGCGTTTGCCTTTGGCTGGACGCCATGCATTGGGCCACAACTTGGGGCGATCTTGTCGCTGGCGGCCTCGGAAGGCTCAGTTTCGCGTGGGACCCTTTTGCTTGCAGTTTATGCCATCGGACTTGGTGTGCCATTTCTGGTAGTGGCGATGATGTTGCCCAAACTGGGTGGTGCAATGACGTGGATGAAACGTCATATGGAGCAGATTGAAAAGGTCATGGGGCTATTGCTCTGGACGATTGGTCTGTTGATGTTGACCGGCGGATTTTCGGCCTTTTCCTTCTGGTTGCTTGAGGCCTTTCCAGCATTGGCAACCATAGGGTAACACCGTGGTTACGCAGACTATGCAAACCTTTGAAGGTATAATGAAATTACCGTGATTTTTCCTCTGTTGTGGGGCTGATAAAGCGCTTCACAGACCTCCCGAAAGTACTTTAGAGTGGGAGGCAAGAGGATGAAGATGAGCAGTTCAGCCAAGGCATCAGTACGACGTCGCCACGTGTTTTATGTGCCGGGCTATGATCCATTTCATCCGCGCCGTTATCGCGAATTATACCGTTCCGAGGGAGCGGAGCAGGCACGAGTTTCAGGTTATGAACTATCAGTTTCACGGGCCGAGACCGGCACGCAGTTTGGTTGGAATGTTGCCGCGCGGATAAATGGCCAGGACATCGAGACCAAAGTCGAGGTTCTGTACTGGTCCGATCTGGTGCGTAAAAGTATGACAGGTGGGGTGATTGATACCTATTTGCGCCTGATCAAAACCGCATGGATTTATATCAGTACCGGTGCCCTGTTCCGGCTAATGCGATTGCGTAAGGGGCCGGTGATTGCGGCGCTTTATCCGGTTGGGTTTTTGCTGCTGCAATTATGTATTGCGATGCTGCTGGCATGGGGTGTCGGGAAAATGCTGACCTTTTTTCACCCCCATCTTTTTTGGGCGGGTATAGTGGTTATTCCCCTCATATTGCGTTGGTTCCTCAAAAACGACAATCGCTTTTATGCTTATTATCTCATGAATGATTACGCTTATTCCGCGGGAGAATGGGGGGCATACCCGACAGCGTTGTCTCAAAAAATGGCTGATTTTTCCCAAGAAATAGTGGGGGCTCTGCACAGTGATGTGGACGAAGTTTTGGTGGTTGGGCATTCGTCGGGGGCCTATCTGGCGGTGACTTGTCTTGCAGATATGCTGCGCCAAAACCCGAACCAGAAATGGCAGGCCAAACTGTCCTTTCTGTCATTGGGGCAGGTGGTGCCGATGGTTTCCTTTTTGCCCAAAGCGGATAAGCTTCGTTGCGATCTGCAGTATTTGAGTGAACGGTCAGAATTGACTTGGGTTGACGTCAGCGCCCCAGCGGATGGTGGAACATTCGCTCTTTGTGATCCGGTTGCAGTGACAGGTGTGGCAACGGAAGATAAACGCTGGCCGTTGGTTCTGTCTGCGGCGTTTTCAAAACATTTAAGCGCCGAGAAATGGCACGCAATGCGCTGGCGCTTTTTTAAATTGCATATCCAGTATCTGTGCGCGTTTGATCGCCCGGGTGATTATGATTATTTTGAAATTACAGCCGGGCCTGAGACGCTTGCAGATCGTTATGAGGGTCGCAAGCCATCCCCAAGCCGGATCGAAAGACCTGCGTCGCGCTATACTGAGGTGTCAGGATGACTTTGCCCTCCAAACCGGCGTCACGTGAAGGCAAGGTTTCGATTCTGAAATTTGCTCGCCTCTTTCAGAAGGATATCTTTGCGGCCTTGCCTGCGCGGTTTTACCGGGCGTGGATGGCCGAGTTTCGCACGCCGTTCTTTCGGTCGTTTATGTGTAATGATCCAGAACTTGTCGATCTGGTGTTGAAACAGAGGCCTGACGATTTTCCTAAATCAGACCGCATTCGTGAAGGGCTGGCGCCGTTGCTGCGCAATTCGGTTTTTGTCACCAATGGTGAGGTTTGGAAAAAGCAGCGCCGTATTATTGATCCAGCCTTTGAGGGTGGCAATCTACGCGATACCTTTCCCGCCATGGTCGCCGCAGGGCAGAGCGCGGTGGAGCGGTTTAAACCACTCGCTAACGGTTCCCCGGTTGAGGTTGAGCTGCACAGCAGCCATGTCGCTGCGGATGTGATCTTTCGAACGTTATTTTCCATTCCGATAGAACATGAGCTGGCGATGTCTGTGTTTCAGGAATTTCAAACCCATCAGCGTAGCCAACCGGTTGTGAATCTTGGGGCATTGCTGCCTTTGCCACGGTGGTTTCCCCGGTTTCACCGGCGTAAAACCCGAACAACGGCGCGCAATATTCTGCAACTGATCGAACAGCTGGTACAGAACCGAATGGAGCAGATCAGGGCAGGCACAGCCCCGGATGATTTGGCCAGCAAGATCATGACAACGGCTGACCCTGAAGACGGCACAACGTTCGGCTTTGATGAGGTGGTTGATCAGATTTCTATCTTCTTTCTGGCCGGGCATGAAACCAGCGCCTCGGCCTTGGCTTGGGCGTCGTATCTTCTGGCGCTCTACCCTGAGTGGCAAGATCAAGTTGCGAACGAAGCTCAGGGCGTTTTTGCTAATGAAGTCCCTCAGTTTTCAGATATGTCAAAGTTGCGTATCACCCGAGATGTGTTTCGCGAGGCTCTCAGGCTTTATTCTCCGGTTCCGATGATGGTGCGCGAGGCGCGATGCCCGCAGGAATTTCGCGGCAGGAAAGTTCCCAAAGGAGCGCAGATTGTCCTCAGCCCCTGGCATTTGCATCGGCATGAGCGCTTGTGGGAAGATCCTGATGCCTTTAATCCGGCCCGGTTTCAGACAGAGAATGGTCGAGCTTGCCTGCGCAACGCTTATATGCCGTTTTCTGCCGGACAGCGGGTGTGCCCCGGCGCGGGTTTTGCCATGATCGAAGGGCCTCTTTTGCTGGCGATGCTGGTTGCTCGCTACCGATTTGAGGCGATTGAGGGGCAAGAGCCGGTCCCAGAAGCGCATCTGACCGTGCGCAGCAAAGATGGGATATGGCTTAAGATCAGCCCGCGCTAAGTGCCGGGTATCTGTGCTTGATAATAATCCAGCACATAGAGTCTGATGGCTGACGCCAATCCTGTATCAGGATCTCGTCCGGCATCGATTTTAGCGGCTAATGCGTTCAGGGGTAGATTCTGTGCTTTTGCAATTTGGCGAAAGGCCTGCCAGAACTCTTCCTCAAGTGAAACGCTGGTACGGTGACCCTGCAACGTCAGTGAATGTTTGACCGGACGCGCCATCAGGGATCGCGCTTGTGATCAGAGAGATCACGCTCTTGTTTTTCTGTGCGGGCACGGTCCAGATCTTTGCCAGCTTTGGATTGGCCGAATTTAATGGAGTTTTCTTCAGCGCGAGATTTTTTATCAGCCCGCGCCTTAGTTTTTCGATACCGGTTCAGGTTGACCGGCCCTGAACCAGAATTACCCATCAGTCCTTGGGCCCAACCATTTGCTCAGGGCGGACAACCGCATCAAAGGTCGCCGCATCCACAAAGCCAAGCGCGATGGCTTCTTCCTTTAGCGTGGTGCCGTTCTTATGCGCGGTTTTGGCAACCTTGGTGGCGTTGTCATAGCCGATGGTCGGGGCCAGTGCTGTGACCAGCATCAGGCTTTCTTTCATCAGCTTATCGATGCGCGGCTCGTTGGCCTGAATGCCCAGCAGCATACGTTCGGTAAAGCTGTCTGCGGCATCACCCAGAAGTTGGATGGATTGCAGCAGATTGTAAGACATCATCGGATTGTAGACGTTCAGCTCAAAATGACCTTGCGAGCCTGCAAAGGTCATCGCGGCATTGTTTCCCATGACATGAGCGGCAACCTGTGTCAGTGCTTCCGCCTGTGTCGGGTTGACCTTGCCGGGCATGATGGACGAGCCGGGCTCATTCTCGGGCAAGATCAACTCGCCCAAACCGGAACGCGGACCAGAGCCAAGGAATCGGATGTCATTGGCGATTTTGTAGCAGCTGCCAGCAATCGTGGCCAACGCACCAGACATAAAGACCATGGCGTCATGAGCAGCAAGAGCTTCGAACTTGTTGGGGGCGGTCACGAAAGGAAGCCCGGTGATCTTGGCCATATTAGCCGCAACGGTTTCGCCCCAGCCTTTTTGTGTGTTCAACCCGGTGCCGACTGCAGTGCCGCCTTGTGCCAGTTCATAAATGTCGGGCAGGGTGGCATTGACCCGTTTGATACCCTGACGGATTTGATGGGCGTAACCGCCAAATTCCTGACCCAGTGTCAGAGGCGTGGCGTCTTGTGTGTGCGTACGGCCGATTTTGATGATGCCTTTGAACTCTTCGGCTTTCTGCTCTAGCCCTGCGGCCAGCTTTTCCAAACCCGGCAGCAACACGTCGCGTACACTCATCGCGGTTGCGATGTGCATGGCTGTGGGGAAGGTGTCGTTGGATGACTGCCCCATGTTGCAGTGGTCATTGGGGTGCACAGGGTCTTTGGAGCCGATCTCGCCGCCGAGGATTTCAATTGCACGGTTGGCGATCACCTCGTTCGAGTTCATGTTGGATTGCGTGCCAGAACCGGTTTGCCAGACAACGAGCGGGAAGTTGTCGTCAAATTTTCCCTCAATAACTTCGCCCGCAGCCTGAATGATTGCGCCAGCCAACGTGTCGTCCAACTTTCCCGAGGCCTGATTGGCCATGGCGCAGGCTTGTTTGATCACACCCAAAGCCCGAACAATGGCGACCGGCTGTTTTTCCCAACCGATTGGGAAGTTCATGATCGACCGCTGCGTCTGAGCACCCCAATACTTGTCCGCAGGGACTTCCAAGGGGCCAAAGCTGTCGGTTTCGGTCCGTGTCTGTGTCATTTGGGGGCTCCTGTCCGTTTGTCCCTGTCATACCGCAGCAGAGCAAAAGTGCAATGTTATGCAGGGCATCGGGGCTGTTTCGTACTGTTTTATTCGGGAAATGTTGGCTATTTGCGGAAACTGTCGAGGCTGACAACTTCGGCGTCCTCTCTGGGGGCCTCTGGGTTATCATCTTCGCTTGTGGCGTCCAGATCATTCTCGTCCAGATCATCCATGTCGTCCTCATCGTCTTGAGATTCGAACCGCAGACCAAATTCGACGGACGGATCAACAAAGGTCTGAACCGCGTCAAATGGGACATTAAGGTTTTCTGGTGCATCACCAAAATTCAATGTGACCGAGAACCCTTCATCGGTGACGATCAAGTCGTCAAACCAATGTTGCATGACGACGGTCATTTCCTCAGGGTAACGCTCGCGCAGCCAGTCAGCGATTTTGACATCAGGGTGTCCGGTGTCAAAGGTGATGAAAAAATGATGCGCGCCGGGCAGGCCGTTGTCCCTGACATCTGTCAGGACCTGCTGGATCAAACCGCGCATGGCGCGATGCATCAAACTTCCGTAGTCAATCGTCTGTGACATGGGCAAATTCCTGTCTTGCACAATTCAGCATAAGGGATTCGATCCAAAACAAAAGACCTCGCAGCCTTATGTCTGGATTTGTTGAAATACTTATTTGGCATCGATTGGCATGTCCAGAGACAGGCAGCGAACAATTCCAAAGAGGCATGATTTGGGTGAAGTGCAGGCTTCTGTTGCCAGGTGCCTGCGAACCCCGCCTAACCTGGCTAGAGGTTAGGGCTTAAGTTTCGGTATTTCGAACAGCTTACGCTGCGAGAGCTACCGGAGCACGATTGTTATTGGCAATTATGCTTTAGCGAACCGATAACGGTGGTATCTCACCGAGACAAAGCTAACCCCTTTAGACGTTCGTCGATCCTATTTCGACCCCTTGCCAACCTCCAATAAAGGGATGTTTGGTGGAGTCGCCGGGTACCGCCCCCGGGTCCGATCCGCTTATTACGAGCGCGTTTATGTCCATAGTTCCCGAGGGAACAAACCTTATATAGTTCCCAGTTTTTGGAATGCAAAGAGGAGAAGACGCAAATGTCGTACGATTTTGTGCTGAAAGCTGTGATAGGCAGGCTATGTGTCGGAGCCTAGGTTTCCGACGTCATCGGTCAGCAGAGTGATAAACTCTCGCACCCTTCTTGGCACATAACGGTTGTCTGGGCGAACGATCCAGATCCCTTCGGGTTCGGGTTGGAAATCTGGTAGAATGGAGATCAGGCTTTGCTCAGCAATATGACGCTTTACATAGTAATCTGGTAACTGTGCAATCCCCGACCCCTGTAAGGCCATTCTGGTCAATGCCGTACCGCTGTTGCAGCGTAGCATGCCATTTATGTGCTGGTGGAGAGGGCGGTCGTTTTGCGCAAACCGCCATTGTCGTGCTGATCCTCTCAGGCAATTGTGATGGCGTAAGTCAGCGAGTGTTTGAGGCGCGCCATGTTGATCAATGTATTTTGGTGATGCACATGCCAGCAGGCGGCGCTCTCCGATTTTCCGTGCAATCAGCGTAGAATCGGGAAACTCGCCCAGTCGCACGGCTAAATCATAGCGGCGCTCAACCAGATCGAAGCGATCGTTGGACAGGTCAAGTTCGACAGACACATCGGGATGGAGCATCTGAAATGATGCAACAGACGGAGCAATCACCCGCTCGCCAAAATCAACGGCTGCTGTAATTCGGATATGTCCGGTTAGTTTATCCTGCTGTGCTGTTACCTCAAGCTCGGCCGCCTCCAATATCTTGACGGCCTCCCGACACCGGGACAGGTAGTTTTCCCCATCTGGTGTGACTGATACCTGTCGTGTCGTTCGAATGAAAAGCTTGACCCCCAAGCGTGCCTCAAGCTCGGAAATACGCCGGCTGACGCTTGCGACCGTGGTGGTGAGAGAGGCGGCTGCGGCTGTAAAGCTGCCGGTATCGGCAACGGAGATAGCCTCTTTGATTCCACGCGGATCCATTATTGCATATATGTAATAGTGATTATCATATTGTCATAATTATACCGATTATCAAAAAGGTCTAGATACCTTTCATCACGAAAGGATATGATAATGACATCTACAACTCAAAAACTTGTCACCGCATTAGGTTTTGCCATGGCTGCAGGGCAGGCCGCCGCTTTGGATTGCTCTGATTTGCCTGATCACGCGGCCCTCACTGAAGCGCTCAAGGCCAGCACGGCGAGCACCTCTGAGACGATCAATGGCGGTTTGGAACTCAATATGTGGGTCAGTCTGGTCAACCGCGATGGGGAAATCTGTGCGATTGCAATGACCGGCGATGACCGTGGAGACCAATGGCCGGGAAGTCGGGTGATATCTGCTCAGAAAGCTAATACAGCGAATGCCTTTAGCCTGCCGGGGCTCGCGCTGTCGACGGCCAATCTTTATTCTGCAACGCAACCTGGTGGCAGCTTGTTCGGTTTACAGTTTTCCAACCCGGTGAATCCGCAGATTGCTTATGGTGATGCGACTGCATATGGCACTGAAAATGACCCACTGGTTGGTCAGAAACTGGGAGGCGTGAATGTTTTTGGCGGTGGTCTGGCGCTTTATGATGCAAAGGGTGTGTTGCTTGGTGCGATAGGTGTCAGCGGGGACACGTCCTGTGCCGATCACAATATCGCCTGGCGGACACGTGATGCGTTGCAATTGGGCAATGTGCCTGCAGGTGTCAGCGCCAATGGCGATGACGGCATCCTGTATGACATCAACGAAGAGGCAAGCGCCTCTGGTTTTGGTCATCCGGTCTGCGGTGGTGGTGAGGTAGCTGTCGCGATAAAAATCGGGGCAGGCCAATAATCAAGCCATGACTTGCGATGGCTATCTTTGTGCCTGTTGTTCATAAAAAAACGGCGCCGAAAGATCGGCGCCGTTTCGTTTTAATATCAGTTGCTGCGCTTATTCAGCAGGTTGCGATGCAACACCTTGCTTGTCACGCTGGCTATCACGGTACAGAGCTTTGGAAAGCGAAACCATCATCAGGCCCATAACCATAGTGAAGGGCAGGGCACCGATGATCATCGCGTTTTTCAGCGCATCCATCGGATTGTTGTCGCCTGCAGCGATGATCAGCGTACCAATCACTGCCGTCAGGATCAGACCCCAAACGATGCGGTGTTTGATGCCGGTTTCCTGGCTGCCACCTGACATGATGGTGTTCATGACCAAGATACCCGAGTCAGCCGAAGTGACCAGGAAGGTCATGATCAAAATAACGCACATTACGTTCAATGCTGACAGCAGACCGCCCTCAATCATGTACGACAGTGTTACGAACAGTTTGTTTGTGTTCGAAGCACCGGTGATCGCGCCTTCTGCGACACCTGACAGTTCCAGATCGATTGCTGTCGCGCCGAGGATTGTCATCCAGGCAAAGCAAACCAGAGCGGGTGCGATAACGCAGCCCAAGATGAACTCACGAACTGTACGACCTTTGGAGATACGTGCCAAGAACAAGCCAACAAATGGCGAGAACGCAATCCACCAAGCCCAGTAGAACGTTGTCCAAGCTGACTGCCAGCCAAATTGACGCCCGTCGTTACCGACAGCGTAAACTGCTTTCAACGTTTCATCATCCAGCTCTGCTGCGGCACCTTCAAGACCAGATTTAAAGGTCTCAAAACCGTCTGATCCGCCCCATGCGCCCCAAGCGTTGGTCGCACCACCGAACAGATCGTCTGCCAGTGGTTTGGCTGCTTCAGGCAAAGCGGCGGCAAATTCAGCAGCATCTTGTGGGCCATATGAGCCAAAGCTGATCGAAACGAAGTTGATGATGTAGTCCACCAGAGCGGAGCCATATGTGGTCATGGCAAACATGAACGAACCGAAGATGACGAAGGTCAACAGCAAGATCAGGGACAGAACCAAGTTCAGGTTCGACAGGTACTTAACGCCACGGCCAACACCAGACACAGCCGACAGGATCGACATTGCCATGATGGAAAGCAGACCAGCAATCAGGCCAACTTTGCTCGGTGTCGGAACAGCACCTTCTTCGGTACCCATGTTCATCAGCCATTCCATGCCTGTGATGGCAAAGAGACCGTCGATGAACTGGCTAACGCCAAAGCCGATTGTCACGGAAACACCCAGAATGGTTGCAACAACGCCCAGAACGTCAACGATGTGACCGAGGGTACCGTTTACGGCTTTGCCAAACAGGGGTGTCAGTGCCGTGCGGATTGTCAGCGGCATGTCACGTGTATACGCGAAGTAGGCCAGCGACAGACCGGTCACAACATAGATCGCCCAAGCGTGGAAGCCGTAGTGCGCGAATGTGTAACGGTAGGCTGATTTGACAGCTTCAGGTGTGTTGCCTGTTACGTCACCAGCAACAACAACAGGGTTTGATCCCCACAGGCTGAGCGGTTCTGCAGTCGCGAAGACCATCAAGCCCACGCCCAGACCAGCACCAAACATCATCGAGAACCAAGAGAAGTTTGAGAATTCAGGTTTTTCACCTTCGGGGCCCATCACTTTACTACCTGTGCCAGGAAGAAGGGCGACAACAAACAAGAAGAAAGCAAACAGACCTACGATGATGATGTAGAACTGGTTGAAGACAGCTAGGATTTGGCTGTTGAGGCTACCCAGCGTTGAATTTGCGTTTGCAGGCCAAACGAGGGCCCAGAGAACCAGCGCGACCATGATGCCCTTGCTGAGCAAAGCAATCGGAAGGCTGTTGTTTTCATAGAATCCTGAATCTTCTGTTTTGATTTCAAGATCCGTAAACGGAGGTTTGATGCTCATTAATTTGTCCCTGTTCTGTTTCATCGTAAAGAAAATAGAAAAGCGCACTGAAGCCGAGCAGACTTCAGACCCTATTTTTCTTTATTACCATAATCTCTCATGTGGGAAGAGGGCCTCCAGGGAGGATTCCGGCATTAGTTTTCCTAATTGCGACCTTTTTGTGGTTTTAAATGCGACATGGAATGGGTTGAGGTCAAATAATCTTGAATATGATAAAGAAAAACTGAAGTGCTCTATTTGCGTACCGTAGAGGATTCGCCTGCATATATGTGGCTGATTACTGAAGTCGCAATGGGAAAAATAGAGATAATTTCTCGGCGGGTAATAAGGTGCGCCACGGGCGGCGTTACAGGACTTGTTTCCGACCTTGAGCTGGTGTCCCACTGACGAAAGCCCCAAGGATCGTGTTCACATCGTCACCTGGGGTACGATCCTTGCTCTGGTGATTGGTGGCCTGCTGCTTGCTGGCGGCCTTGGTGCGATCAATACCGCGATGATTATTGGCGCGTTGCCATTTTCGGTTGTGATGGCATTGATGGGGGCCTCTATAGTCAAAGCGTTGATCCGCGGCGGGATGCGTGAAAAACATGATGAAGCATCTGGTGCGCCAGCTGAATAAAATACGATAAATCTGGTTGCCCTTTAATCAGGGCGACCGCTACAAAAGCTCCGAGGCGAATGCTTCGGGGCTTTTTTGATGAGGGAAGTATGAATAATCTGGATGTTGAATTTGTAAGGGCACAATTCCCCTCGTTTGCTGAGCCAACCCTTCAAGGTCAGGCGTTTTTTGAAAATGCGGGCGGGTCATACACCTGTGCGCCGGTTATTGAGCGTTTAGATCGCTACTATAGACAACGCAAAGTCCAACCCTATGCACCTTATGAAGCCTCTCGCCTTGCAGGGGAGGAAATGGACGAAGCCCGTAGTCGTTTAGCCGCGCTTTTTGGTGTGGCGACGGACGAAGTTAGCTTTGGGCCATCAACCACACAGAACACCTATGTTTTGGCGCAGGCTTTTCGCCAGTGGATGACAAAGGGGCAGGCAATTATCGTTACCGATCAGGATCACGAGGCCAATTCTGGCCCATGGCGTCGGCTGGCAGATGACGGCATTGAAATTCGCGAATGGAAGATAAACCCAGAGTCTGGCTTGCTAGAGCTGCAAGATCTTGAAAACCTACTGGATGAAAACGTGCGTCTTGTCTGTTTTCCGCATTGCTCCAATATCGTGGGTGCGATCAACCCGATTGTCGAAATTACATCGGCAGCCCATGCTGCCGGGGCCTTTGTCTGTGTTGATGGCGTTAGCTATGCGCCGCATGGGTTTCCTGATATCGGAGGCTTGGGTCCCGATATCTATTTGTTTTCAGCATATAAAACCTTTGGTCCACATCAGGGTGTGATGGTGATCCGTCGCGAATTGGGCAGCCTGTTGCCCAATCAGGGCCATTGGTTCAATGGCGATACGCTCTACAAAAAGTTCACTCCAGCGGGACCTGATCACGCACAAGTCGCTGCCTGTGCCGGTATGGTGGACTACTACGATGCGCTGGCCAGCCATCATGGCATCACGGGTGACGGACCGGCGCGTTGTCGCGGGGTGCACGATTTGATGCGGACACATGAAACACAATTGCTTCAACCACTTCTGGATGCCTTGAAAGATCGAAACTCTGTTCGTCTGATCGGGCCCGACCTTGCTGCAGCAAAAGCCCCAACCGTTGCTGTTGCCCTTAACCGACCGGGGGTCGAGGCAGCGCAGGACCTTTCGCGCCATGGAATCATGGCGGGAGGCGGTGATTTCTACGGCTCACGTCCGTTGCAGTCGATGGGGATCGATATGGAGCGGGGGGTCTTGCGGTTGAGTTTCGTGCATTACACCACCAAAGCTGAAGTTGATCAGTTGATAAACGCGCTGGATGATGTGCTCTGAGAGTTCAATTGCCATATTGATGCCGCTCTGTGGCCGTTATCCCGCGCTGTTTTTATTGAACAAAGGATGCTCTTGTGAAACAGGGCGACCCTGAGCGATTTGCAAGCTCAAGACGCAACAATTGGGACGATAAAGATGCCGTTGACCGATCATATGCCCACCGGGGCCCGACTGGTTGTAGGAGTATGCTTTGCTGCAGTAGGTTGGCATGCGTCGCAAATGATCAGACCGTTAATGACTGAGGGGACGGATTTTGGTTGGTTCAATGAGGTCAATGTCGTGCTGGGACTGATCTGTGGTTGGGTTGTGACCGGATCTCGCCTAGGACGTGGCTATCCCGAAGGGATCAGTGCCGGGCTGACTGGCATGGGGGCATTGGTGTTCTGGGCACTGTTCCTGCAAAGCTTCAATGAGATGCTCAAACTGGCGCTGGAGCGCCGCTATGACGGTCCGGTTGAAGCATTGATAGCTGTGTTTGAGATTGGCATAGATTACGGTTTGCAGGCCTTATACATACCATTGATCGGCTTTCTGCTGGGGGCATCTTTCTTAATCGGCTTGATCGGTGAATGGTGCGCGCGGCGCTGGTAGTATGCGATATTTTCTATATAAAGCAATGGCCTATGATCCATTGTTGCGGATTGTGTTGGGGCGTGATTGTGCAGTGGATGTCGAGACGTCATCCTTTGAAAACACGGCACTTATCGACGACCCGGCCTGTTTCCCATGTCTTGTTGCCAAAGATGGCGGCAAAGTGGATGGCATCTTGTTCACACCCGAGAACGAGATCGAGATTGAACGCCTGACATATTTTGCGGCCTGTTTAGGGGTATATCCTCTGCAAACGCAGGACGGCAAGGTGACCACCTTTTGGCGTGACAAGTATCAACCACATCAGGAAGCGAGTAATTCGCCTCATGGCTGGTCCGTGACATGGGGTGCAATTGCGCTGGAGGTCACGCAGGAAATCATGGCCTACCATGAGCGCAGATCTGCGAACGCAGTCAATGCCGGGTTGCAGATGATCTTATCACGGGCCCATGCCCGGGTTGAGGCCTCAAAAGGTGTGCCTGCAAATTTGCGCAGCCTGATGCAATACGACCAAATTGAAGTTGTGCAACAAGACAGCCCGCATGCGGGGTTTTTTGTTACGCGCGATTTCCAGCTTCGTCATCCGACGTTTTCTGGCGGGCAAAGCCCGGTGGTCCGGCGTGAGGTTTTTGTAGCTACGGATGCGGCAATTGTTCTGCCCTATGATCCGGTGAAGGATCGTGTGCTACTGGTCGAGCAGTTTCGCATGGGACCTTATGGGCGCGGCGATATTCGGCCCTGGATGCTGGAGCCAGTCGCAGGCCGGGTTGATCCGGGGGAAACGCCCGAGGCTACCGCGAGCCGTGAATGCGAGGAAGAGGCAGGCTTGAAGCTTATAGCGCTGGAAAAGATCTCCAGTCACTATTGTTCTCCGGGGTGTTCGACCGAATATTTCCACCTCTTTTTAGGTGTTTGTGATCTGCCTGATCTAAATACTGGGCAGGGCGGTCTAGAGACTGAGCACGAAGACATTCGTACCCATGTTCTACCCTTTGAAGCGGCCATGGATCTTTTGACCACGGGCGAGGCAGATAACGGTCCTTTAGTCCTTTCTTTGCTGTGGCTCGCGCGTGAGCGTGAAAGGTTGCGATCCGCTGCTTGAGTTCCCCGCGCGCAAGCCCTACATCTTGGGGGCATTTTTCTAAGGAGCACGCGGAATGCAAGTACACAAGGATCTGGCCGCCGCCATCGGCAATACCCCTCTTATCCGGTTGCACCGGGCCAGCGAAGCCACAGGTTGTGAGATCCTTGGTAAAGCTGAATTTATGAACCCTGGTCAATCGGTCAAAGACCGTGCCGCGCTGTTCATCATCCGAGATGCCATTGCACGTGGCGATTTGCGTCCGGGCGGCACAATTGTTGAAGGCACCGCTGGCAATACTGGTATCGGCTTGGCGCTAGTCGGGGCCTCACTTGGGTTTAAAACCGTGATTGTCATCCCAGAAACCCAAAGTCAGGAAAAGAAGGACATGATCCGGTTGGCCGGGGCTGAATTGGTGCAGGTGCCCGCCGCGCCTTACAGCAACCCCAACAATTATGTACGCTATTCCGGGCGTTTGGCTGAAAAACTGGCCGAGACTGAGGAAAACGGTGCGATTTGGGCCAATCAGTTCGACAACGTTGCGAACCGTCAGGCACATATTGAAACCACTGGCCCAGAAATTTGGAACCAGACCGGTGGTAAGGTTGACGGCTTTGTTAGTGCCATCGGGTCTGGTGGTACGTTGGCCGGGGTTGGCGAAGCGTTGCAGCCCAAAGGCGTCAAGGCGGCGCTTGCTGATCCTATGGGGTCAGGCATGTACACGATCTATCGCGATGGCAAGGCCGCGTCAGAGGGCAGTTCGATCACCGAAGGTATCGGGCAGGGGCGGGTCACTGCCAACCTCGAGGGCTTTACACCAGATATGTTGTTTCAGATCCCGGATGAAGAGGCGCTGCCAGTGGTCTATGACCTACTGGAACACGAGGGCCTGTGCCTTGGTGGATCATCAGGCATTAACATCGCCGGTGCCATGCGCATGGCACGTGAAATGGGCCCGGGACATACGATTGTAACCATGCTGTGTGATTACGGTACACGGTATCAATCCAAGATGTTCAATCCTGAATTCCTGCGCGAGAAAAAACTGCCTGTCCCAAGTTGGTTGTCGCAGGCACCTGAATCCATCCCCGGAGTGTTCATCGAGTGATCCATTCCGTGACACGCCTGCTATCGATCTTCTGCCTGCTGCTGGGGCTAAGCCTTGGCGGTATGGCTTGGGCGCAGGATGATGTAACGACGCCAGATTATCAGGCGTGGCAAAAAGCGGCGGGCATTGCAGAGCAGGCGATTGAGGCTGAAAAGATATCGACAGCAGCATTTGAAGAGCTGCGCGATGAAATGGCGGTTTGGCGCGATGAGTTTCGTGCTGACGGATCAATCAACAGTAATGCCATCGCGATTGTACGCGATCAAATCTCTGCGCTGGGTCCGGCACCTGAAGATGGCAATGAAGATGCTGAAACGGCGCATCAACGACAAACGCTGAATCTGCGCCTGTCAGAATTGGAGGCCCCGGTTAAAACGGCAGAATTGGCATTTCGCCGGGCAGATGGGATGATCAGCGGGATTGATGACCTGATCAGAGAGCGACGCAAGCAAGAGTTCCTTACGTTAGGGCCATCCCCGCTAAACCCGATCCACTGGGAAGCCACCCTGCGCGAGATTGGCGCGACGCTCGCAACCGTCCGGTCTGAGGTGGTGACTGCTTTGCGTCATCCCAAACAGATCGAGGATACCCTTGGATTTACGCCGGTCGCCATCGTTCTGGCGCTGATTGGTTTACTGTTATTGACGCGTGGTCGCGGGTGGGGGCAAACCCTGACAGACCGTGTTCTGGGCACAACCCCCATAGCGGCTCGTCGGGCCCTTGGTTTTGCCGTATCCCTGAGCAGTATGGCGCTGCCACTGACTGGCGTTTATATCCTGATACAGGGTGTCTATATCAGCGGTCTGGTTGGGCTGCACGGCGACTTTATGTTGCGCGCAGTTATACCTTCGATGGCGGTGTATCTTTTTGCGCGCTGGCTGACACTGCGAGTGTTTTCCCCGCGCGAGCAGAGTGAACCTATTCTGCGATTGACCTCAACCCAGCGGAAAACCGGACGCAGGTGTGGTGATTTTCTGGGCGCGATCGCCGGTCTTTACCTTTTCTTGATGGATGTTGCTCAAATCGGTGGATGGACTGCAGCCACAACCAATGTGGTTCTTTACCCGCTGATTGTGATGGCGGGCCTACTCTTGTTCAAACTGGGACAGCTAGTGCTGATTCACAGCCGTCTTCGTGACAATGAATGCGGTGAAACCAGCTATCGGGCACGGCTGTCAAACCTCTCTGCGCGGGCGATTATGGCGCTGGCAATTGCGCCGCCTATACTGGGCGGTATCGGCTATTTCGCTGCGGCACAGGGATTGTTGCTACCAACGTTACTTTCGCTGCAAATCTTAGGTGCGTTGCTGGTGGTGCAGCGGCTGGTTGGGCAGATCTATGTGATGCTAACGGGCGGGCGCAGCAGCGCCTCGGATTCGCTGATCTTGGTGGTGATAAACTTCTGTCTTGCACTTTTGACACTCCCGGTTCTTGCCTTGGGTTGGGGCGCTCGCTGGGCTACGTTGACCGAATTGTGGAGCAAACTCAGCGAGGGCGTCACATTAGGTGAAACCCGAGTTTCGCCCACGGCCTTTTTCACGCTGATTATTGTGTTTGCTATCGGATATATTGCGACACGTCTTATTCAGGGGGCGTTGAAAACCACAGTCCTGCCCAAAACCCGGCTCGATATCGGCGGGCAAAGCGCGATCGTTTCCGGTATGGGCTATGTCGGGATCTTTTTCGCGGCTTTGGCCGCAATTGTTTCGGCAGGTATCAATCTTAGCTCAATCGCCATTGTCGCCGGGGCGCTGTCTGTCGGGATCGGTTTTGGCCTTCAGACTATCGTATCGAATTTTGTGTCTGGTATCATCCTTTTGATTGAACGCCCTATATCTGAGGGCGACTGGATCGAAGTTGGTGGCAACATGGGATACGTGCGTGACATCAGCGTGCGTGCCACTCGGATTGAAACGTTTGACCGCTTTGACGTAATCGTACCGAACTCAGATCTGGTCAGTGGCACCGTCACCAACTACACCCGTGGCAATACCATTGGCCGGGTGATCGTGCCGGTAGGCGTAGCCTACGGCAATGACACGCGTCGGATCGAAAAGATCTTGCTGGAAATCGGCGAGGCTCATCCGATGGTTTTGGCTGATCCCGCACCCTATGTGGTGTTTCAGGGGTTTGATGACAGTTCGCTGAATTTTGAGATCCGAGCGATCTTGCGTGATGTGAACTGGGTCCTGAATGTCAAATCCGACATGAATCACGAAATCGCCCGCCGCTTTGCTGCGGAAGGTATTGAGATCCCATTCCCACAGCGCGATATCTGGGTGCGCAGTTCTGATCAGTCTAGTGCATTGAGCGCTGGGTCGAAGCCAGGGGCGCAACAGACCGCCAGTGCCGACAATACCACACAGGCGACCAGCTACGTGTCACAGTCTGACCTTGATGGTGATGCTGATGCTGGCGGAGACGGAGGCGGCGGAGGTGGTGACGGCGGCCGTTAAGCCCCGTTCGACCATCGGGTAGAGGTCTTGCGCCTGTGAAAATAACCAAAATTGCGCGCGCAAAGCCTTTGGCGCAAAAAACTTTCCCATGGTACTGAAATCACCTTGCCTTTCCCAAGCTTTATACAGTACCACCGGCGCCACGGAGCGGTGGCCGAGTGGTCGAAGGCGCACGCCTGGAAAGTGTGTAGGCGGGAGACCGTCTCCAGGGTTCGAATCCCTGTCGCTCCGCCACTAACCCCTGCAGTATTCTGCCTCTCTGTGGTTGGCGTAATTTACCTTTATATAACGGTCGCTTAGATGCAACGCTTTGCTGCGTAGACGCCCGTGATCCGACCGTATCTCTCATATTTCCGCATCCGTCTCAGTTGGCCTGCTTTGGAGGTTCCATTGCGGGTGATTTGGTTCGCGTGGACTATTTTTACAGGGAATTTCGCGGTTTTTTTAAACGTGGAAATATGCGGCGAGATGGTGTGTGTTGTTTTACAACGGGTTTTGCGCATTGCTGCGATATTCAAAACAGGGAATTTGCGAGGAAGCGCTAAAATAGGCGCGGCCCAGATTGGACGCAATATTGATAGCCCAAGTCCTGATTGCCCGAGAAAGTGAGTGTGAAACCTTGAGCGCTTAAACGCCCAGCATCCTCTCATGTGCCGCCCAATCAAGAGGGAGCTTCATTTTGATCAGCATACGGGTTGTGAGATCGGCAGGCTGGGTGCCGTTCATAATGGCCCTCTGGATTTTTGGGGACAGCGCGGCGACAAAATCAATTGGGTGGGCAAGGACAGTTGATAGAGACTAGAAACTATGTCTATGATCACCCTAAATATGGTCAAATCGTAGTCAAGGAACATAGTGTTGGCCATCCAGCTTATTCGGGGAAACCCGCGAGCCAGCCGCATTTCAATATTGAGCGATATCACGGCGAAACTAATGGTAAACATCAAACTTCAAGTATTTCAGATGTTTCGGGGTACTACACTTTTGATGGATCAGGTTTATAGGTGAATAGATGTGGAGAAATCACAAGGCATTACACAAACGTATCATTTCCATTTTAGGAGAGGACCGACAAGGAACCCAAACGATCGCAGAACTGAAGATTTACCCTGATCAGGTTCTCGCGGTCGTGTACGAACGTTACGAACAACCTCCTTTGAATCTCAATAAAAAGGGTAAAGATTGCATCAGGTTCGATCTTTTTTTCAGCCAATAACCGCATCTATCGTTAGAAATACCTCTGATCAGGTTAAGAAAAGCAGCATTATTTTTATTGATGAGAAAAACATAGAATTTTCTATGGGACGGTTTAACTACCGATTTAGTTGCGATGAAATTACATTTTACGCATTTCAGGCGCTCAACTATAGTAAAGTCGTAGATAACAATTTTGGTAAGATGTTAGATGAACAAGTATAAGGCATTGTCAGACTAATTTGCTTGCCCCTGGGATAGGGCAGGGTAGCTTGCGATTATGACCAGTAAATGCCCGTTTAAATATTTCAAATCCAGCCGTGATGTCATCCGTTTCGCTGTGAAGTTACGCATTCACTATGGCCTGTCGTTACGACAATGCGAGGATATGCTGGCCGAGCGCGGCATTGATGTCAGCGAGCCGTAGGGTGGGTAATATTTGCCCACCGCTTTTGGGTGCCATGGAATTTCACGTCATTCGCTCACCCTGATGGCCGCCCCTTAGCCTTGCATCACCACTCCGTCCGCGCGCCCCTCCTTTGCGTACCAAACCCGCGTACAACCTGTACAACCTGTACGCAATTTTCCACGATACCTTTGCTGCCATTCCCTGTGCCAATGCAAGGACAGGCTGGCGAAACGTGTGATGCAGAAATTCCGCAGCCATGCCAGTTTGCAGAATTTCGCCTCCGCCCACGCCTCAATTTACAACCACTTCAATGTGGAAAGAAACAAAACCAACCGCGCCAGATTAAAGACACTACGATCCGCCGCGAACACCGAGTGGAACCAACTTTTCGCGGCCTAAGAACAGGGAGTTGTGTGTCTTTTTGAGACTGGTTAGAATTCGCCTGATACCACCGCCGTTAACCCCTGATGTGTCCTACATCTGCCGTATAAAGGCGACTCTAACGGCTAGGCACATATTGCTGTGGTCAGGTGAATTTTCTAAACAATTTTGTATCGTCGAATACGGATTCTAGCGCGTCAGTGCGTTCTTTTACCGACTCCCAGGTTGCTTCTTGCACAGCGGCGATGACGCATTCGACCAAAAGCAACAGAGACTGACACGAATCCCATGCCGAGGGCACAGCAATGCGTGCGCCAAAGCTGTATTGTGCAAAGCGGTGGATAGGGGAGCGCCATTGATCGGTGAACAAGGCCACGCTGGCCCCGCGTTGCTGTGCCATTTGCGCCACAAGCAACGTGTCATTTTGATAGCGGCGGACATCAAAGGTAATCAGAAGGTCATCTTCCTTAATATCTAACAAATCATGGGCCCAAGCAGAGCTGGCCGGGATCAGGCGAACCTCGGCGCGGATCATTTGTAGGTGTAGATAGAGATACTGTGCAATAGTGTGAGATATGCGCCCACCTGCAATGTAAATACGCCGGTTCGGATCAGAGACCAGGTTGCAGACGGCGTCAAAGGCTTCGATATCCAGATGTTCCAACGTGGCACGCTGATTTTCCTGAGAAGCGCGGGAATAGCGATTGACGATGTGCTGTTCTGGCAATTCATTCTTCCAGGCATCGCGTTTGGCAATAGGGTTTGAAATAACCTCACCCAGCTCTTTGCGCAGGCTCGACTGAAAGTCGGGAAATCCTTTGAAACCGAGCTTTCTTACCATACGCAAAACGGTCGGGGTGGATACACCGGCCTTTTCAGCGATCTCGGTCATACTGCCCAAGCCAGAGATTGGGTAGTCACCCAAAATACTATCCGCCAGTTGGATCTCAGAGCGGGTCATGGCTTTGGTGTTGGTTTGGATTTTTTCGGCGATTGACATGTGATTTCCACAGTTTGCTGATATTTGTACAGTATATTACAAAATTAAATGCTGCGACAAAGAAGTTTCAGTAAATTTATTGACAGGTAAAAGTTTTTTGTAAAACGTGTTACAAATGATGACTCCACTGTGTGATTCCACCTACGGGCCGCCAGCCCTTGTTCTGCCTGCACCGGCGGATGCGGACGTGCTTATAGTTTGTGAACATGCCTCTAATCATATTCCTGTATGTCTGGATGGTCTAGGGTTGGAAGCGGAAGTCTTGCAAAGTCACGTAGCATGGGACCCGGGGGCGTTGGGCGTGGCGCAGCACCTAGCAACGGTGTTTGCGGCACCGATTGTTAGGGGCGAAATTTCGCGTTTGGTTTATGATTGCAATCGCCCTCCGGAAGCGGGAGATGCCATTCCAGCGCAAAGTGAGATCTATAACATTCCTGGGAATGTGAATCTAACACCAGAGCAACGGCAGCAAAGGATTGATCTGGTATACAAGCCTTTTTATGCGGTTTTAGCTGGGGAAATTGCAGCTCGCCAGAGATCACTACGAGTAATGGTGACTGTCCATAGTTTCACACCGGTTTACCGGGGGCAAAGACGTGATGTTGAAATTGGCATCCTGCATGGGGACGATGCGATCTTTGCCGAGGCGATGATGGAAACGCAGCCTATCGGTTCGCCTTATCTGACGCTGATGAACGAACCATATAGTGCCACTGACGGAGTGGCGCATACGCTTGACTTGCACGGTGCGACGAATGACCTGCCGTCAGTCATGTTGGAAATCCGCAATGATCTGATCACAACGGGGATGAAACAGTCACAAATGGCGAACATGCTAGCCACGTGGATTCAGCGCGCTTTGACGAAATGTGAGGGCAGGTTGTAGCTATGATTGGTGTGATGCTGGGATATGTCCAAGTGGTGGATGCAATCAATCGGCGCATTGGCAGGGTTACTATGTATGGCCTGTTTGCCATGATGGCGGTCTTGTTGTGGTCTTCGATTTCCAAGACGTTCTTTCTACCGTCACTCTGGACGCTCGAAATAGCACAGTTTGCTATGGTCGCCTATTTCATGTTGGGTGGCCCTTACGCGATCCAAATGGGATCGAATGTGCGTATGGACTTGTTCTATGGCGGATGGAGTACACGACGTAAGGCTGTGGTAGACGCCTTTACTGTCTTTTTCCTGATCTACTATCTCTACATGCTGTTTTACGGTGGGCTTGGATCGTTGGCGTATTCCTTTGGTTACTGGGGAGATGAGCCATATTCGTTTTTCGCGGGCCTATTGACAGGCAGTGAAGAGATTGGCCGATTAGAGCGTTCCTCGACTGCGTGGCGGCCTTATATTTGGCCTGCCAAGTTAATCATGGTGACAGGCATCTTCTTGATGCTGCTACAAGCCATTTCTGAATTTTTCAAAGACATGGCACGGCTTGCTGGGCATGATATCGCGGAGACACGGGTATGAGCCAGGAACACATCGCGCTGTTCATGTTTTCGACGATGATGTTGATGCTGCTGAGTGGTCAGCGGGTATTTGGTGCTATTGGTGCCATTGCGGCCATCGCTGCGATGGCCTTGTGGGGCACAGGTGGATCAGACATTCCGTTTGCAGCAGCAATGAAGTTGATGAAATGGTATCCGCTACTGACGCTGCCGATGTTTATTTTCATGGGTTATGTTCTGTCGGAAAGTCGGCTGGCGGATGACCTTTATCGCATGTTCCATGTCTGGTTCGGTAATGTGAACGGCGGGTTGGCCATGGGTACAATCGGCTTGATGGTGTTGATTTCGGCGATGAACGGCTTGAGTGTTGCTGGCATGGCTATCGGAGCGACGATTGCTCTGCCAGAGTTGCTGAGGCGCAATTACGATAAGCGCATGGTGACCGGAGTGATTCAAGCGGGGTCCAGTCTTGGTATCTTGGTGCCGCCGTCGGTGGTTCTGGTGCTATATGCGATGATTGCGCGCCAGCCCGTTGGGCAATTGTGGCTGGCTGGGGTTGTACCGGGCTTGATGATGGCTGCGATGTTTGTGCTTTATATTTGGATCCGTTGCCGCATTCAGCCTGAACTGGGGCCAGCCTTGCCTGACGCAGGAAATGTTCCCCGCGCAGAAAAGATCAGGTTGCTGGGGGCGGGTCTATTACCCCTGTTGATTTTTGCTGCGATGATGGTGCCGTTTGTGAATGGCTGGACATCTTTGGTGGAAAGTTCGGCCATTGGCGCATTGACTGCATTCTTTGCCGCGGTTCTGAAACGACGGATGACGTGGAATGTATTTGAAACCTCTGTTCGTCAGACGCTGGGCATTACCTGCATGTTCATGTGGATCATTCTGGCGGCGCTGGGATTTGGCGCAGTTTTTGACGGCTTGGGCGCGGTAAGCGCGATTGAAAACCTGTTTACCGAACAATTGGGCCTGAGCCCGATCATGATACTGATCTTGATGCAGCTTAGCTTTATCTTGATGGGCACGTTTCTGGATGACACGGCGATGCTGGTCATTGTGGCGCCGCTTTACGTGCCGTTGGTTGGCGCACTGGGCTTTGATCTGATCTGGTATGGCGTGCTATACACAATCACTACGCAGATCGCCTATATGACGCCGCCGTTTGGCTATAATCTATTTCTAATGCGCGCGATGGCCCCGCCTGAGATTTCGTTGCGCGACATCTATGTTTCTATCATTCCGTTTGTCGGGGTGATGGTCTTAGCATTGACGTTGATCATGCTCTTCCCGCAGATCGCGCTTTGGCTGCCTGAATATGTTTATCAAAAATAACCTAAAAAGAGTTTCGCAAAGAAACCAACCATTTAAGACAAGGAGACTAGGACCATGACGACAACTAGACGTAAGTTTATCACCAGCGCTGCGATGGGCGCAGCGGCGGCCCCGCTGGCGACACCAGCATTGGCGCAAAGCACAATTACCTGGCGGATGCAAACCTATGCGGGCCCAGCATTGGGTGAGCACGTGATCAAGCCTGCGATTGATATGTTCAATAAAATCGCCGGTGACCGGATGCAGATCGAACTGTTCTATGCTGATCAGCTGGTCCCAACTGGAGAGCTGTTCCGGGCGATGCAGAAAGGCACGATTGATGCGGTTCAGTCAGATGATGATTCGATGGCATCGCCAACGGATGTGACTGTCTTTGGCGGATATTTCCCATTTGCTTCACGCTACAGTCTTGATGTGCCAGTGTTGTTTAACCAGTACGGCTTGAACGAGATTTGGGATCAGGAATACTCTGCCGTTGGTGTCAAACACATCAGCGCGGGTGCATGGGATCCATGCCACTTTGCTACCAAAGATCCGATCAACTCGTTAGAGGACCTCAAGGGTAAGCGCGTGTTTACATTCCCGACAGCTGGTCGTTTCCTGAGTCAATTCGGTGTCGTGCCAGTGACACTGCCGTGGGAAGACATCGAAGTGGCTGTGCAAACCGGCGAGTTGGATGGCATCGCGTGGTCGGGCATCACAGAAGACTACACAGTGGGCTGGGCTGATGTGACTAACTACTTCCTAACCAACAACATTTCGGGGGCTTGGGCTGGTTCATTCTTTGCAAATATGGATCGTTGGAATGAGCTGCCGGAAGACCTGCAAACACTGTTCAAAGTGTGCTGTGATCAATCACACTACTATCGTCAGTGGTGGTATTGGGGTGGCGAGGCCAGCCTGCGTGTCAATGGAGATAAAATGCAGCTGACCACCATTCCAGATGAAGAATGGGCGCAGGTTGAAGCGGCGGCAACCACCTTCTGGGATGAGATTGCAGCCGAGTCTGAGACTAAGGCGAAGGTTGTTGAGATCTTCAAGCAATATAACGCAGACATGCAAAAAGCTGGCCGTCCATATCGCTATGGTTGATGCTCTCTGGCAATAAGCTTGCGGGGCGACAGTGTCGCCCCGCAGGGCACTAGGAGCCTAACTTTCTTGCCCTGTGGATGGTGCCGGGATGGCTTGTGGATGTGACGCATAAATGCCCGTCTAAATATTTCAAACCCAGTCACGAAATTTGTCCACTCATTATGACCTCTCGCGTCAACAATGAGAGGATATGTTGGTCGAGTGCTGAATAGATGTCATTTACGGGGGAACCCGCTGATCAGTCCAACCTAAGTGGTCCAGTTTAAATGTTAGTGCATGATTGCCTGATTTCCATCGGCACTATGGTTTCCGCAGCCGGTGGGCGATAGCCCAAAGCACTGTATGGACGTTTAGTGTTGTAGTGTTTCCTCCACTGTTCGATCAGGATCTGTGCTTCTCGAAACGAGTAAATCACGCTCCGGCAGCCCCATCACAAACGCACCCGTAATGATCCGAACGGGTTGCAATTTCGGGTTTAGCAGGAAATCATAAGGTCATGATCGGGCTGCATCACTGATATTCGCATGTTGGCCAACGTTTCGCCCTTGATTGCGGCTATTCAATCGCCTTGAACCCAGCCCAAATCATGAACAAACCGCGTTCTCATGCCGTACAGACCCTATAGTGCAGCCCTCCTAAGACAGGGGGCTGTGGTTTTAAAATTTCACGATACGTTCGGTAAAGGTTTCGAAAATATTTACAAATTTATGCGTTGAAAACAAACTAACCATGCCGGTTTCCGATACCGCTCCGTTCAGCCATTCCGGCATCTCTCCGAGGAGGGGGGCGGGCGTTTAGTTGCCTTTTACGGGTCGCACAAGGGGTTTCGCATTGTTTGCCGTCAAAAAGTCATTAGCTTGTCTCTGTCATCAAACGAGAGGCTTTTCGTGATTTTTACAGTTTTGCACCCGAATTCATCTTGGATGAGGCTGGCAAAGCCGCTGATTAAACCTTTGTCCCTCACAAGAGTGGCGACAGTGGCGTTACTGCTCTTTACCCCCGCGCAAGCGGCCGAGGATGATGAGATTACTCAGTTGATAGAAGCGTTGCGGTTTTATGAAACCGCCGAGATCATGCGTGAAGAGGGGCAGAAATACGGGGCAGAGATTGCTGTTGAAATGCTGGGAGGCGCTAATCTGGACAGTTGGCAACAACAGGTCAATCGGATCTATGATGTCGACAAGATGAACACGCTGATCGCGGCGCATTTCAAGGCGGAAGTCGGAGATCTTGACCTTGCGACAGCTGTGGCCTTCTTTACCTCGGAGCTGGGGGCCGAGATTGCAACGTTGGAACTGACCGCACGGCGGTCGTTTCTGGAAGACCACGTCGAGGATCGAGCGATTGAGCAGTACCTTGAGCGCAAAGACGACGAAGATGTGCTGATTGGCCAGATCGCCACCATCATCGAAGACAGCGATCTGATCGAGCTGAATGTTATGGGCGGGCTCAATGCCAATTTTATGTTTTATCGTGGCCTGGCCGAGGGCGGTGCGCTGGACATGAGCGAATCCGATATGTTGGCCGACGTCTGGGCGCAGGAAGATGGCATTCGAAAGGATACTAAGGAGTGGATCAACGCATTTTTACTGATGTCGTATCAGCCCCTGGAGCAAGGTGAGTTGCAAACCTATATAGAGTTTTACCAGACAGAGGCGGGGAAAACGCTGAATCGTGCGATGTTTGCGGCTTTCGACCAGATGTATGATGAGATTTCATACCTTCTGGGACAGGCTGTGGCGCAGCATATGCAAAGTGAGCCGTTATAAGCGCATTGCGGTCAATTCAGCCTTGACTTTGGGCGCCTTTCCCCGGATAAGCGCGCATCTTGGCGGGATACTCTCGTCCGGATTTACGTATTATGCTTCAAAGTAGCACGCTGTTCGAGGCGGCCCAATGGGCCAAGAATACCCTGAAGAGGGAGCCGTAGAATGCGAAAACGAAAAGGAAAGACGCAATGTTCGCGGTTCTGAAAACCGGTGGCAAGCAATACAAAGTTCAATCTGGTGACGTTCTCCGGGTTGAAAAGCTGGCTGCTGATGCTGGAGAAAAAGTCCAGTTTAATGAGATTCTGATGCTGGGTGGCGATGCCCCTGTTGTTGGTGCACCATTTGTTGATGGCGCAGCGGTTCAGGCTGAAGTCGTTGATCAGATCAAAGGCGACAAAGTGATTCACTTTGTCAAACGTCGTCGTAAGCACAGCTCCAAGCGGACCAAAGGCCACCGCCAACAGCTGACACTGCTGCGTGTCACAGACATCCTCGCCAAAGGTGCGGACAAGTCTGGTGTGAAAGCAGCTTTGGGTGCGGGTTCAGCGCCTGCAGCGATTGAAGCAGCGGCTCCTGCAAAGAAGCCTGCGGCCAAGAAAGCCCCTGCGAAAAAAGCGGAAGCGAAAGCTGAAGTACCTGCTGGCGCAGATGATCTGAAAAAACTTTCAGGTGTTGGCCCGGCGCTTGAGAAAAAGCTGCTCGCCGCTGGCGTGACATCTTTTGCTCAAATCGCAGCATGGTCTGACGCAGACGTAGCTGATTTTGACGAGAAACTGTCGTTCAAAGGCCGTATCGAGCGTGAAGGCTGGATCGAACAGGCCAAAGAATTGACTAAAGGCTAAGGAGAGACAAGATGGCACATAAGAAAGCTGGCGGTTCATCACGTAACGGTCGCGACTCTGCTGGTCGCCGCCTTGGCGTAAAACTCTACGGTGGCCAAGAGGTTAACCCAGGCAATATCATCGTGCGTCAGCGCGGTAATAAGTTCTGGCCAGGCGAGGGTGTAGGTCAAGGTAAAGACCACACAATCTTTGCTGTTTCCGAGGGCGCTGTAAAGTTCCACAAGGGCTTCAAAGGCCGCACCTTTATTTCGGTTCTCCCAGTGGCGGAGGCCGCTGAGTAATCCGACCTTAAGGTTTTGCAAACATTAAAGGATCGGCAAGCAGCCGATCCTTTTTCGTTTTTGACGGTCAATTGCGATCAAAATTTAATGATTACGTTACAGATCAGGAATATGAGGCTTGAAGATACGCCCTGAGGTTCCAAATCAGATGTAGCCAGGATCAGGCGGGATAGAGGAGAGCACGCATGTTACTGGAAAGAATTACAAATCAGGCTTTGATTGAGACACCACGGTTCGATCTGCGTCCATTGCGCGCGTCAGATGCAGGATTGATCACGATGAACCTTAGCGATCCCCGCGTGGCACTGAATACCAGCTCTGTGCCGCATCCATTACCACCGGGCACAATTGAGGCGATGATTGCACGGGCGCAGGCCGATGGCCGATTCGAGGATTTCTGGGCCATGGATGGCAGCAAATCCGGCGGCGATGAGGTCATGGGTGTCATCAGCTTGGTCCGTTTGGAACATGACCAGTCTGAGGTAGGTTATTGGGTGGCCCCGGCCTATTGGAACACTGGTGTGGCATCTGCTGCGGTCGAGGCTTTGCTCAAGGCCAACCCGCAAGAAAGCAAAAACATCTTCGCTGCTGTCTTTCAAGACAACGCGGCCTCGGCACGTGTGCTGACGAATTGTGGCTTTAAATACCTTGGTGACGCCGAGAGTTTCTCGGTCGCGCGTAATTCAAAGGTCGCAACCTGGACATATAGTTGGAAAACTGATTGAGGCGGACGCCGCCTTTGCTTAAGGACACAGCATGAAATTCTTGGATTTAGCAAAGGTCTATATTCGATCAGGTGCAGGCGGTAACGGCTGCATCAGTTTCCGGCGTGAAAAATATATCGAATATGGTGGCCCCGATGGTGGCGACGGTGGCAAGGGCGGTTCTGTTCTTGTGGAAACCGTTGATGGTTTGAACACACTGATTGATTTTCGCTATCAGCAGCACTTCTTTGCCAATAACGGGCAACCGGGCATGGGCAAGCAGCGCACTGGTAAAGATGGCGATGATATCGTATTGCGTGTGCCTGCCGGAACCGAGATCCTTGATGAAGATCAAGAAACAGTGATTGCCGACCTTACGCAACTGGATGAACGTGTTCAGTTGGCCAGGGGCGGCAATGGTGGCTTTGGTAACCTGCATTTCAAAAGCTCCACCAATCAGGCGCCACGCAGGTCAAATCCAGGGCAGGAGGGGATCGAACGCACGATTTGGCTGCGTCTCAAGTTGATTGCAGATGTGGGGCTGTTAGGTCTGCCGAATGCAGGCAAGTCGACCTTTCTGGCCGCCACGTCAAATGCACGCCCAAAGATTGCGGATTATCCGTTTACCACGTTGCATCCCAATCTGGGTGTTGTCGGAGTGGATGGTGTTGAATTTGTCGTCGCGGACATTCCGGGCCTGATCGAGGGCGCGCACGAGGGCCGTGGGCTGGGTGACCTGTTTTTGGGCCATGTTGAACGGTGCGCAATGTTGTTGCATCTGGTTGACGGCACCGCGGAAGATGCGGTTGAAGATTATAAAACAATCATTGGCGAGCTAGAGGCCTATGGCGGCGAATTGGCGGTCAAACCACGTCTGACCGTGCTCAATAAGGTGGATGCCTTAGATGACGAGGAACGGGCCGAGTTGGTTGAGGCGTTGCAAAAAGCCAGTGGCGATAAGGTTATGACTATGTCTGGTGTGTCAGGCGAGGGGGTTACACAAGTGCTGCGCGCCCTGCGGTTTGGTATCGACAGCAGCCGGTTGAAAAACATCGAAGAGTCAGAAGAGACAGGGTCGTGGCAGCCATAAAAAACGCAAAACGTATTGTGATCAAAATCGGTTCTGCCTTACTGGTGGACCGCGATAGCAATCAATTGCGCCTCGAATGGCTCAAGGCATTGGCCGAAGATGTGGCGATGCTGCGGGCGCGTGGAACCGATGTGATTTTGGTCTCATCTGGCTCCATCGCGCTTGGGCGCGGGGTGCTGTGCCTGCCGATGGCAGAGCTGTCTCTAGAGCAATCTCAGGCAGCTGCCGCTGTCGGACAGATCCAGCTGGCGCACGCTTATGACCGCGCGTTGGGAGCGCATGATATCAAATCGGCGCAAGTCTTGGTTACGTTGGAAGATAGTGCAGACCGCCGCCGCTATCTAAACTCCCGCGCCACACTTGAGCAGCTTTTGCGTTTCGGTGTTGTTCCGATCGTGAATGAGAACGATACCGTCGCCACAGACGAGATCCGTTATGGTGACAATGATCGTATGGCGGCGCAAGTTGCTGTGACTGCTGGCGCCGATCAGTTGATCTTGCTTAGCGATGTAGATGGATTTTATTCAGCCAATCCAACACAGGATGTCACTGCGTATCGATTTGATGTGATTGAAAAAATAACCCCTGAGATCGAAGCGATGGCGGGCGATGCCGGTTCAGGTCTGAGCAAGGGTGGCATGAAGACCAAGTTGATGGCGGCGAAGACCGCCACTGCGGCAGGCTGCGATATGGCAATCACCGAAGGGTCGGTCATGAACCCAATCCGTGTGCTAGAAAATGGCGCCGCCGTGACATGGTTCACCGCGCAGGGTGATCCACAGCAAAAGCGTAAAGCATGGATCGCTGCGATGAAACCCAAGGGCCAAATCACAATCGATGCCGGGGCCGCTAAGGCGGTGATCGGTGGTGGCAGCCTGCTGGCGGCAGGGGTACGTGTCGTTTCCGGCCGGTTCTGTCGGGGCGACGCTGTGGAAATCCGAACTGTTGATGGCACTGCGGTTGGCAGTGGTTTGATGCGTTATGATGCCAAAGATGCGATGCTGATCGTCGGACGACGCTCGGATGAGATGGAAGAGGTCCTGGGTTATCCGCCGCGTGGCCCGGTCATCCACCGGGATGACATGGCGTTCTAATTCTGCGAATAATACCCCCGAAATCCGACAAGAGGATGATGCAATGAAAGATCTGGATAACATTCAGGACCTGATGGCTGATATCGGCCTGCGCGCTAAAGCGGCCGCAATAGATCTGGCCATTGCATCGCCGGACGCGAAAGAGCGCGCATTGAGCGCTGCCGCTGATGCGGTTTGGGTCGCGCGTGATCAGATTATCGCGGAAAACGCCAAGGATCTGGAGTTTGGCCGCAACAAAGGCCTGTCCGATGCAATGATGGATCGCTTGATGTTGGACGAAGCCCGCATTCAAGGCATTGTTGATGGTTTGCGTGCTGTCGCTAGCCAAGAGGACCCTGTGGGGCAGGTACTGACCGAATGGGATATGCCCTCGGGCCTAAATATCTCGCGTGTGCGCACGCCTTTGGGGGTGATCGGGGTGATTTATGAAAGCCGTCCCAATGTGACCGCCGACGCCGGGGCGCTGTGCCTCAAGTCCGGTAACGCGGTGATCTTGCGTGGCGGGTCCGAAAGCCTGTATTCCTCTTCGGCCATTCACAAATGTCTGGCCCAAGGCCTCAAGACCGCAGGCTTGCCCGAAGATGCGATTCAACTGGTGCCCACCCGTGACCGGGCTGCGGTTCAGGAATTGTTGACCATGACGGACACCGTCGATGTGATTGTTCCACGTGGTGGGAAGGGGCTGGTTGGCTTGGTGCAGCGCGAGGCCCGAGTGCCGGTTTTTGCCCACCTCGAGGGGATTGTTCATATCTATCTGGATAAGCAGGCTGATGTGGAAAAGGCAGTGAATGTGGTGCTGAATGCCAAGACCCGTCGCACTGGTATTTGTGGTGCAGCAGAATGTCTGCTGATCCACGAGAGCCTGCTGGATGGGTTGGGCACTGCGGTGATCGCAGCGTTGGTTGCTGCGGGCGTAGAGGTGCGTGGTGACACACGCCTGCAAGCTATCGAAGGTGTGACGCCTGCATCAAATGAAGATTGGGGTAAAGAATACCTCGACAGCATTATAGCTGCTCGTGTTGTCTCTGATATTGATCAAGCCATTGAACATATTCGTGAATATGGGTCACAGCATACCGATTGTATTATCACCGAGAATGCTGACGCCGTGCAAAAATTCTTTGCCCAGCTAGATAGCGCGATCTTGGTGCACAATGCCTCAACCCAGTTCGCTGATGGGGGCGAATTTGGCATGGGCGCGGAAATTGGCATTGCCACTGGCAAGATGCATGCTCGTGGTCCGGTAGGGGCCGGGCAATTGACCAGCTTCAAGTATCTTGTCGTCGGAGACGGAACGGTGCGCGCCTGACTTTACTTGGCATAACGGTGCTATGAGTGATGCCGATCATTAATTGACCTGAAGAATAACTGACCTGCAAAGGCAGGCCTTGTGCGGCGAGTGAAAGCGGCAAAAGGCCAAACTCCACATGTGAGGCTTGCAAGTCATTGAGCGGCTGACCACTGCGCAGACTATCCCAGTGGGCCGTATCATGCATAATTGTGGATGCCTTGGCCACGATTTGATACTGATGTGACGTATCGCAGAGCGTGATCTCCCCGCCATGGGGCAGCGCCTTGTTCAGACACAGGCTGGCCAACAGCAATACCTGCGCTTGTTTACGGTCAACTGGCCCCTGAATGCCACAGGTTACAGTGGTGCGCTCATTCACAACGTGGTGCATGTTTTCATGAACCAAACTGGTCAACGCCACCTGTCCGTCCCGCGCCGCCCCAAAGGCGATGCGGTAAACCGTGAGCCGGGCAATAATATGATGTGCGCTTTCCATGGTCAGATCATATTCTGGGCCAGAGACGGTATCGGAGAGCCCAAGCAATTCAAGCCCGTTGGAAACGGATCCGATCGGGCTGGCAAAATCATGACAGAGACGCGAGCCTACCAGTGTCGCAATTTCCAAGCTATCATACATGTACAAACCTATCTGTTGAGGACCACTTTATGACCAATCTGAACGCCTTTCTTGCGCCAGGAATGCTTGTGGAACACCCGCAACGACCTGATTGGGGGCAAGGGCAGGTGCAATCTAACATTGGAAATAAGATAACGGTCAACTTTCGAAATGCGGGCAAGGTGGTGATCGATGGAGCCCGAGTGGCACTTTTGTTAAGCGATGAAAACTGAAAAACCTTACTGAAAATTTAACGAAATTTTATTTAACAAAATCTGGATGCAATGGCTGCCGTTGCCTTTGGAAACCCAGCCTTTTAAAAGCAAGCCAAATTGAATGTCACAGCGCGGGGTCAAGCCCGGCATGAGGGTGCAGGCAGAATGAAACAAGACCGTCCGCGTTATCATGTGACCGTGGCCCAGAATGAGCCTGACGTTCGTAAGGCTCAACGACTGCGTTACCAGGTTTTTGTAGAGGAATTAGGTAGCGATGGCCCAATGGTTGACCATCAAAACCGTCTGGAAGTTGATCAGTTCGATTCCTATTTTGACCATCTGTTGTTGTTGGATGCCCAGAATGGTGACGAAGTTGTCGGGGTGTATAGGGTTTTACGCGATGATCAGGCGGCTAGAATGGGGCGATATTATTCCGAGGATGAATATGATCTGAGCACGCTGAAGGCCTCGGGCCGTAAATTGATGGAACTTGGCCGTTCTTGTCTGTCGGCCGAACATCGCGGCGGGCCGGCGATGTTCTATCTGTGGAACGCTTTGGCGCATTACGTCTATGAACATAAGATCGAGATTATGTTTGGTGTGGCAAGTTTTCACGGGACTGATCCAGATGAAATTGCGCAATCCTTGTCCTTCCTGCACCACAATCATCTGGCACCCGAAAACCTGCGTACAAGGGCACAACCAGATCATTATCAAAACATGAATCTTTGCGGGAAAGGTGACATTGATCGCCTGACTGCGATGAAAAAAATTCCATCTCTGATCAAAGCTTACCTGCGGCTTGGTGGTTTTGTCGGGGATGGGGCCTTTGTTGATCATGCTTTCAACACCATCGATGTATGCCTGATCATGGATACAGAGCAGCTCAATGAAAAGCAGAAAAACATTTATTCGAAAGGTGTTGCGGCGTGAGTTTCACCTGGAGGCCTGAAGGTGAACCGACATTCAGACCCATCACATCTGGGGGCTGGATGCGGATTGTGCTGCGCGGGGGGGCTTTTGCTTTGATCTTGTTTGTTGGGGCGATCATCTCGTTCTGCATACGTTTGATTGAGCGGCCCTTCACAGGCGAAAAACGTCCCTTCAGTCCTTATTTGACTCAATGGGTGGCACGCTCCTTTTTTATCCTACTGGGCATGCGGCACGAGGTTTCTGGCGAATACATGAAGCAGTCAGGCGCGGTGGTCGCCAATCATGCTTCGTGGTTTGACATCTTTGCGCTGAATGCCCGTAAAAGGATTTACTTTGTATCAAAATCAGAGGTCGCGAATTGGCCTGTGATCGGGTTTCTGGCTGGAATGGTCGGGACGGTGTTTATCGCGCGCGACCCTAGACAAGCTAAAGTGCATCAAAAGACATTCGAAAATCGGCTGCTGTCAGGACATAAATTGTTATTTTTCCCTGAGGGAACTTCAACAGATGGAATGCGAGTTTTATCTTTCAAACCAACACTGTTTCAGGCGTTCTTCGCTGATAATTTGCTCCATGAGCTCTATATTCAGCCGGTTAGCGTGACTTATTTAGCGCCCAAGGACCAAGACCCACGGTTTTATGCATGGTTTGGGGATATGGAGTTTGGTAGTCATTTCCTGCAGTTATTGGCTGCACCGAAACATGGCAGCGTGTCCATTGTGTACCATTCTCCGCTCAAAGTGGACGCATTTACGGATCGCAAAGCCTTGGCCAAAGCGGCCGAGGATGCCGTGCGTTCTGGTATGCCCGCTGATCGCCAAATCGGGGCGGTGAATTAGGTGCCGCTACCTGTTGCAATTGCGTTAGCAAAGTGCTTGATCGTTTGTGCTGGATCTTCGGATTGCCACAGTTCATCGCCGATTCCGAAAAAATCGGTATAAGGCGCGATGCTGCGCACCAAATCAAGATCAAGCGCGCCTTCGGCAACCACTGGAATTTCGATGGTTTGCGACCACCAGTCAAAGAGGTCCAACTCGGCTTGTGTGCCATCGCCAAGGTTTGAGGCCCCGGCGGGGCCAAAACTGACGTAATCGACACCGGCTTCGCCAGCGCTCATGCCATCATGGCTTGAATTACCACAAAAGCTGCCAACGATTGCATCGGGGCCTAACTCTTTACGAGCGGCACGGACGTTGCGGGATCCGTCTAGTAGATGTACGCCGTCAAGGCCTAGCCGTTCGGCTAGCAGGAAATGCGTATCCAGTACCAAAGCCACGTCGCGGTCATGGGTGATGGCGCGGCAGGCGTCTGCAGCCCGCGACAGGTGATCTTCGTCATGAGAGGAGAGGGCAAGGCGCACACAAGCCACCTCTTGGATGTCCAAAACCTGCGCCAGCTGATCAGGAAACCGGCTCAACTCGATCTCGGGCGGCGTGATGAGGTAAATCTGTGGGTGTTCGGCCTCGGACATTTTTCACTCTCCCGGTAATCTTCGCGCTCCTATAGCGCGGAAAATCGACTTTGACCATCGGCTTATGCGCATAGAAAGGCCTCTCAGGGTTTTCAACGCGCTGTGGCTGGATTATGACGCAATCGATTTAAGGAGCGATCAACATGTCTAAAGGCCATCCGCAACCTGCCTTTGTTCTGGTACGTCCGCAAATGGGCGAAAATATCGGTGCCGCTGCCCGTGCAATGTGGAATTTCGGATTGGATCGCATGCGCATCGTGGCACCGCGCGATGGTTGGCCAAATCAGCGGGCTGTGGCAATGGCCAGCGGGGCCGGTCGGTTGCTAGATGAGGCAATGCTGGTGGATGACACCGCCGCTGCGCTGGAAGATTGTCATTACGTTTTTGCCACCACGGCCCGTATGCGCGGGATGACCAAGCCGGTCTATACCCCGGAAGAGGCCATGAGGGTCGCTGCGCAGAAAATTTCAAACGGGGAAAAGGTTGCTGTTTTATTTGGACCAGAACGTGCCGGGTTGGAAAATGACGATATTGCTAAGGCCAATGCGATTATCAATGTGCCGGTGAATCCTGAGTTTGCCAGTCTCAACCTTGGACAATGCGTGTTGCTGACCGCCTATGAATGGCAGCGCAACCATGTGGATGTGGCGCCGGTCCGCGATGAAATGGCAGGTACCGTGGTCGCTGAACAGATCGAAATTGAGAAACTCGCAGAACATTATGAGCAACGTTTGGGTGATGCTGGATTCTATTATCCGGAAGGCAAGGCGGAAAGCATGAAGTTGAACCTGCGCAATATGTGGAGTCGCCTGCCACTGACCCGTGCAGATGTGCAGATGTTGCACGGTGTTATGCGTCAGATGGTCCGTTGGAAAGAACGCGGTTGAGACCGCTTGTAGGCCGATGTGGTGCATATTAGGCTGCGGACAGCTAGCCAGGAGATTTAAGTGTGAGCAACAAGCGCAGTATCTTTGAAGAGGTCGGAGCAGAGCAGCCGGTGAATACTCCGCGAGGGGGTATGATTGACCGTGGCCGTGGCGGTGCCCGTCGGGCGGTCCGAATCTGGTTGATGGCCTTGTTTGCGCTGGTGGTTGCAATGATCATTGTTGGCGGATTGACCCGGTTGACTGACAGCGGGTTAAGCATCACTGAATGGAAACCCATCACCGGGGCTGTGCCTCCGATGAGTATGGCGGATTGGCAAGCTGAATTCGATAAATATCAAGAAATTCCAGAGTTTCAGCAGCAAAACAGCTGGATGACATTGGAGGATTTCAAATCCATCTATTGGTGGGAATGGGGGCATCGTCAATTGGGCCGTGTTGTTGGCCTAGTTTGGGCCATTGGATTTCTGGGACTCTTAGCATTACGAAAAATTCCCACGGGCTGGACGGGTAAGTTGATCATTCCGGGCGCTTTGGGAGGTGTTCAGGGTGCTGTCGGCTGGTGGATGGTGTCCTCTGGACTTGGCCATGGCATGCTGGATGTAGCCAGCTACCGGTTGGCGCTTCATTTGGGGCTCGCTTTTGTGATCCTGGCCGTTCTGACATGGTTTATCTTCAAATTGGGTCGTGAAGAACGAGAGCTGATGCAGGCCCGGCGTGGCAAAGAGGAAAAGCTTTATAAGTTGTCGACCGGCTGGCTGCATTTTGCCGGGCTACAGATACTGATCGGCGCACTGGTTGCTGGCATCGATGCAGGGCGGACATATACAGACTGGCCTTTGATGGCCGGAGGTGTTTTGCCGCCTGAGATGTGGATGACGGAACTGGGGTGGCGCAATCTGTTTGAAAACCCGGGGTTGGTGCAGTTTGTGCATCGGGTTGTTGGTTACATCTTGCTAGGCTTTGCTGTCATGGTCTGGGTGAAAGGCCGTCGCAGTGCCAATGCGGTGACACGTGGGGCGTTTAACGCGGCCTTTCTTGCGCTTTGTGTGCAGGTGATGTTGGGCATTATGACCGTGCTCTATGCAGCGCAGTGGCATGTCGCGATCACGCACCAAATTGTGGCGGTGGCCCTATGGGTGTTGATCCTGCGGGCGCGGTTTCTGAGCCTATATCCCGTTGCACAATCGATCAGAGGGTAAAATATGCGTGCTTATGACGAGTTGATGCGTTTCCAACGCGATAGCGAAGCCTTGGGACAGGTCGCAGGACGGTTGTCCTGGGATCAAGAAACCATGATGCCAGCAGGCGCAGGCGCGCAGCGGGCTGAAGAAATGGGCGCGCTGGAGGCAGTTTTACATGCCCGCCGGACAGACCCGCGCGTGGGCAACTGGCTTGCCAAGGCGGAGACGGATACACAGGGCGAAGTTGAAGCTGCTCAACTGCGGTTGATCCGGCACAGCTATGATCGCGTTACAAAAGTGCCTGCAGATCTGGCAGTAGCAGTGGCACGGGCAACCAGCACTGCACAGGGTAAATGGGCTGATGCACGTGCAAACGATGATTTTTCCACCTTTGCTCCGGTTTTGACAGAAGTTCTGGCTCTGAAACGTGAAGAAGGGGCCGCATTGGCAAATGGCGGCGATATCTATGATGCTTTGATCGAAGATTATGAACCGGAAACCTCTGCCGCTGATCTGCAAGCGATGTTTGATGCCATGCGACCCGGATTGGTGGCGCTACGCCAGGCGGCATTGAATGGAACAGAGGCCCCAAGCGTGCAGGGCACGTTTGATCACGCTCAGCAACTTGCGCTTTCGAACGAATTGGCCCGTGTTTTTGGGTATGATTTGAACCGCGGTCGGTTGGATCTGGCGGTGCATCCATTTTCCAGCGGCTCGGGTGATGATGTACGCATTACAACGCGAGTCAGTGCAACGGATCCGTTCAACTGCCTCTATTCGACCATTCACGAGGTTGGCCACGCTTGTTACGAACAAAACATTGATCGTGCCTATCACCTGACGCCAGCGGGTAAAGGCGTATCGATGGGCGTGCACGAAAGCCAAAGCCGGATCTTTGAAAATCAGCTGGGACGTTCGCGCCCGTTTTGTCATTGGCTCTATGGTCGAATGGTGGACCTCTTCGGTGATTTTGGCATTGCGGATGCCGAAACATTTTATGCCTGTGTAAACCGGGTGCATCGTGGTTACATCCGCACGGAATCTGACGAAGTGCAGTACAACCTACATATCATGCTGCGGTTCGATCTTGAGCGTGCGCTGGTGTCGGGGGATCTTCTGCCACAGGATCTGGAAGGCGCGTGGAACGATCGGTTCAAGGCTGATTTTGGCTATGAGGTCACAAAGGCCTCTGACGGCTGTCTGCAGGATGTACATTGGTCCGTGGGACTGTTTGGTTATTTCCCGACCTATGCGTTGGGCAATGTCTATGCTGGCTGCCTACACGAAGCCCTGCGAGAGGCAGTGCCGGATCTAGATGCACAGCTGGGTAGGGGCGATTTGTCGGTTGCTACGGCGTGGTTGCAGGACAATCTGCAATGCCATGGCGGACGATACAAACCGCAGGAAGTGATCGCAAATGCTTATGGAAAGGTGCCAGATTCCAATGCGTTGATGGTTTATCTTCAACGTAAATTCGGTGATTTATATCCAGTTAAGTAGAGGATGAGCGGCCTTACTGATTGATGATTTCATCGTCCAGTTCAGCCCGTTCGATCCATTGTATGGCGATGGTGCCAAGCAATGTACGATTGCGAGTTTCAATTGCCTGACGCAAGGACTGCAACACATTGGCCATCTCTATCTCGGACAGATGGTTTTCCTGTGCACGCATGATTTTTGGATGCGGCGTGGTCAACATGTCGGAACCGATGAGCAATTCCTCGTGCAGCTTTTCCCCAGGACGCAAGCCGGTGATTTCAATGGAAATATCGCCATCAGGTTGTGCGGTATCACGTACGCTCAGGCCGGATGCCTCGATCATTTGGCGTGCCAGGTGACGGATAGGAACGGGCTTACCCATATCCAGTACAAACACATCGCCACCACGTGCAAATGACCCGGCTAGTAGGACAAGGCGTACCGCCTCGGGGATGGTCATGAAGTAACGGGTGACATCAGAATGAGTTAAAGTAACGGGGCCGCCATGAGCGATCTGATCTTGAAATAATGGGATAACTGATCCGGATGAGCCCAGCACGTTGCCAAATCGCACCATGGAAAACCGGGTATGGCTGGACCGGGTGGCAAGATCCTGGATCACCAGTTCCGCCAGGCGTTTGGAGGCCCCCATCGCTGAAGAGGGACGCACAGCTTTGTCGGTGGATACCAGAATGAACCGATCGACCTCAAACTGACGCGCTGCATCAGCGACGACCTTGGTGCCGATGACGTTGTTTTGCATGCCTTGCAGGGCGTTATCTTCGACCATTGGCACGTGTTTATAAGCTGCAGCATGCAGAACTATGTTAATACCATTGTCGCCGATGGTCTCGGTGATCAACGGCTTGTCGGTGACTGATCCAAGCACGGCAGAAATGCGCAGATCCGGAGCTTTGTCACGCAGTTCATTGTGAATTTTGAATAGTAAAAGCTCGCTATGATCGAGCAAGATCAAATGCCGTGGATTGCACCGGATGATTTGGCGGCACAATTCTGATCCGATGGACCCACCAGCACCGGTGACAAGGATATTGCGGCCATCATAGGTGCTGCTAACGGCTGGCAGTTCTTCTTCCAGACGGTCGCGACCCAACAGGACGTTGATATCAAATGATTTCGGCTGCGGTTCTGATTGGATGGGCTGGGTGTGATGATCGGGAGAAACTAGATTATGCATCAACACACTAGCCGCGGCAATTACGATCAAAGCAGCAATGATAAAGGCACCAGCAGACATAGACACACCAGGAGCCAACAGCAGGACACCAACGCTGGATGTGGCAACGACTAGAATGATCAAGCACAGCGAGATTGCACGCTTTTGCCTGATATTGAGCGAAGCCATAAAATCATTCAGCATGACGTATATTCCCGACACGATCTATTTTTTGCGCCATCAAAATTTTTCCTGCCTTTGAAAGACTTATAGACATGATGGTCGTTTTCTACCAGCTAAGATAAGGTGCGCCCTTTACCCGATACAAGGCCTGTTACGGGATGTCGCAATAAGTTGTGTGAGGGTGAACAGGGTGACGGGGTTAATCGTGACCGTTTAGGCCTGCAGTTTAGTGTTATGCCTGCGCCAGTCGAGGATCATATCGTGTGCTGTTTTCTGATAGATTTGATCTGGTAGTAGTGTGGCCAAGCATGTTGTGGATAGTGAGACCTCCGCTAAGGCCTCTGAAGGAGCGTCACGCCAGTTGATGGCAATTCCAGCTGCCTTTGCCAGATTAGCCATATCAACGGGTAGAGGCGCGGCGATGTTCAACGACTTTGGCAGTTTAGCCGCGGGAATGGCGCAGAGCGCCAGAAGGATTTTGGACAAATCTCCCGGGGCGATGTAGCTGCGCTTTGGTCCAGCCCCATCTGGGAAGCGATCCAGATGGAGCGGTCTGTCGCCTTGCAATGCAGGAGTTAAGCTGTCAGCGCCCACAACATTGGCCAGACGCAGGCAAAGATGTGCAAAAGGGTCGTGCTGCCGAAAGGTCTCAACCAGCGCTTCCATATCACATTTGGCGCGTCCATAAGCATTCACGGGGAGCAATGGCGCGTTTTCCACAAGCGCGCGACCCGAGCCATATACAGCTGCGGAAGACAGATGAATGACACGCTTTGCACCGCAGTGCTTAGCAATGGCACGGCTATGCTGGGCCAACTGAATATTATCCTGCAACTCAGCCTCGTTCCCATGGGTGCAACCCCAAAGCGCGATGACGCTCTGACAGGCTGGAAAAACCTCCAGAGATTGACCCGGGGCCCAGATAACATCGCTATCCGAATGGCGTGATTGCGTGATAATCTCGACACCTGGCGTGCCGGCGGCATGCCAAGCATTTAGCACGAGTTTTCCTAACTTACCGTTTGAACCGGTCACTATGATACGTTCTGATGAGAAAATCTGTGTCATGCGCGAGTCCATGAATATGTGTCTAAGCAAAGCTTTAGCACGGCTGGTTACGAACCGGCATCATATTCAGCTCAAATGTAAGAAAGTCCGTTAGATATTATAGCAATTCAGGCGCGTTGCTTTGTAGCCTTTTGCGCCGGTTTTGGCCGGGCCACGTCAATCCTTCGCGCTGCAAGCTTTGCTGTCTTTTCAGTAGACGTTGTGCGGACACTACGCTTTGGCAACGATGGTCGTTGCATGTCGGCTTGGACAACATTGGTATAAGCCATCAATACAGCCGCGCTGAGTGTAAGATCACGCCAGATCGCCGCGATCTGCCCAAGATCAAAAGGATAGATATGTTGCGCAACGCTGGAGCACATTACAAACATCGTCAAAACCAGAGCAAAGGTACGTGTGTGAATGCCCGTCATGAAGGCCACACTGATACCGAACAATAGGGTCGAGCCGACAAGATCAGCCCATTCAAAACTCAGGAAGGGCAGAAAAAGGCTACGTTGATCTACACCGGAAAAGAGATCAAGTGATACCCCAATGAAATATGATCCAAGTGCAATACGGATCAGATTAAGTGCGAATTGAATGATCAAGCGGTGTTTTGGCAAAGGCACGATTGCAATTCCTGTCTGACAGTCACGAGCCTGTTTTTGTACGTATGGCCCTTGAGGTAACCTCTCCAGAAATTGCGGCGAAACTTTAGCCAAAGGATGAAAAACGAGGGCCGGATGCAAATCCGACCCTCTGCTTTAGGTTTAAAGGTCTCAGAATGAGATCTTAGCTTTCGCTGGTCTCTGCGTTTTCGTCTTCGTCGTCGGATTGTTCTGCAATCCAGGCAACGCTGACAACCTCTTCGCCTTTGCCAGTGTTGAACACCTTGACGCCACCAGCGCTGCGAGATCGGAAGGAAATACCTTTGATTGGGACCCTGATGGATTGACCCTTAGAGGTGGCCAACATGATCTGATCTTCCAGTTCCACCGGGAACGAGGCCACGACTGCACCAGCGCGCAGGCCTTTATCGATGGCCTGAACCCCCATGCCACCACGCCCGCGCACAGGATAATCGTGGCTGGAGCTGAGCTTGCCAGCACCCTGTGCGGTGATGGTCAACAGCAAGTTTTCCGCCGCCGACATTTCCGCATAGCGATCGGGGCTGATGGTTGCGTTTTCATCGACGTCTTCATCGCTGGCGGTCTCGTCATCAACCATACCGGCAACCGCCCGGCGCATTTTTAGATAGGCAGAGCGCTCATCCGCAGTGGCATCGAAATGGCGAATGACTGACATCGACACAACCTTGTCATCACCTTGCAGGCGGACACCACGGACACCGGTGGATTTGCGGCCCTTAAAGACCCGTACATCGGTGGATGGGAAGCGGATCGCGCGACCTGAGTTTGTCACCAGCATCACGTCATCACTTTCCGAGCAAATTCGCGCGTTGACCATTTCGACCCCTTCGGGCAGGTCCATCGCGATTTTACCGTTGCGCATGACGTTGGTGAAATCTGAAAGTGCATTGCGGCGCACATCCCCCGCCGTTGTTGCAAAGACGATCTGCAAGTTTTCCCATTCTTCATCTGGCACATCGACCGGCATGATGGCAGCAATGGAAACACCCGGTGACATTGGTAGGATGTTGACGATGGCCTTACCTTTGGCAGTCCGTCCACCCAGTGGCAAACGCCAGGTTTTCAACTTGTAGACCATGCCGTCTGTGGTGAAGAACAACAGCTGTGTATGCGTATTCGCCACAAAGAGGGTGGTCACAGCATCCTCTTCTTTGGTCTGCATACCGGATATGCCCTTGCCTCCGCGTTTTTGTGCCCGGAAATCGGCCAATGCGGTGCGTTTGATATAGCCACCGGCGGTAATGGTGACGACCATGTCTTCGCGCTCAATCAGGTCTTCGTCGTCCATATCACCTGACCAGTTGACGATCTCGGTGCGACGCGGCACTGCAAACTGGTCTCTGACCTCGCGGAGCTCGTCCGAGATGATCTGCATGATCCGCTCACGTGAGGCGAGGATGGCAAGGTATTCTTTGATTTTGCCGGCCAGTTCTTGCAGCTCGTCGGTGACTTCTCGTACTCCAATCTGGGTCAGACGTTGCAGGCGCAGCTCCAGAATGGCACGGGCTTGAATTTCTGACAGATTATAAGTGCCGTCGTCATTGGCCGTATGGGTGGGATCATCGATCAACGCAATGTATTCAAGGATTGAATGCGCTGGCCAGCGACGAGTCATCAGCTTTTCACGTGCTTCGGCCGCATCGGCAGAGGCGCGAATGGTGGCTACGACTTCATCGACGTTGGATACAGCCACCGCTAGACCACAGAGGATATGGCTGCGTTCGCGAGCTTTGCGCAGTTCAAACGCGGTGCGGCGTGCAACAACCTCTTCGCGAAAGATTACAAAGGCAGTCAGGAAACCACGCAGGTTAAGCTGCTCTGGACGACCACCATTTAGGGCCAACATGTTACAGCCGAAGTAGGTTTGCATTGGCGTAAAGCGGAACAATTGGTTCAGGACCACTTCGGGCGTGGCATCCCGTTTGAGTTCGACCACAACACGGACACCGTTACGATCGGATTCGTCCTGAACGTGGGCGATGCCTTCGATCCGCTTTTCACGCGCTGCTTCGGCGATCTTTTCGATCATCGAGGCTTTGTTCACCTGATACGGGATCTCATCAACCACGATGGCATAGCGGTCTTTACGAATCTCCTCAATCCGGGTTTTAGCACGAACTACGACGCTACCGCGCCCTTCGAGATAGGCTTTGCGGGCGCCGGAGCGGCCCAAGATCATCCCGCCGGTGGGGAAATCTGGGGCAGGGATGTATTCGATCAACTGCTCAGAATCGAGATCCGGATCGTCAATCAGCGCCAGAGTGGCATTGATCACTTCGCCAAGGTTGTGTGGTGGAATGTTCGTGGCCATGCCAACCGCGATACCGCCAGCACCGTTGACCAGCATGTTTGGGTAACGCGCGGGCAGAACCGTTGGTTCGCGGTCTTTGCCGTCATAGTTATCCTGAAAATCGACAGTGTCTTTTTCGATGTCCGCCAGCAAGGAGGCGGCAGGCTTATCCATCCGCACCTCGGTATAACGCATGGCAGCCGGGTTATCGCCATCCATTGAGCCAAAGTTACCCTGACCATCCAACAACGGCAGCGACATCGAGAAATCCTGTGCCATACGTACAAGCGCATCATAAATCGCGCCATCGCCGTGGGGGTGGTACTTACCCATGACATCGCCGACAGGGCGGGCGGATTTGCGATAAGATTTATCGTGGCTGTTACCGGTTTCATGCATCGCATATAGAATGCGGCGGTGCACTGGTTTTAATCCGTCACGCAGATCTGGAATGGCACGTGAAACGATCACGGACATGGCATAATCGAGGTAGGAGGTTTTCATCTCCTCTGCGATTGAGATCGTCGGGCCATCATGTGCCGGACGTTCTGGTTGATTATTTTCCATGTTTTCAGGGTCTTGGGGGGTATCGTTCACTATGTTACCTGTATTGTCAGGGACTGCTATATCTTGTTGTCTTTAATATATCAGAGGCAGGATATGGGGTGCAATGCCTGTCCTGACCTCAGGTTGGCAGCCGGGTTGTCAAAGTGACAACACATTGTTTTCATTGAAAAGTAATTTTTTCAGTGCATCATTAGTATATCAGGCAATAACAGGAGCAGAAACATGCAGATGTCTGAAACTGAAATGATGCTCAAGGGCTATGGACTGACGACGGCAGAACTCTTCTATCATATGCCGGACCATATTCATGTGTTGAATACATTTATCTGGCAGGATTACGACCTGGCTCCGGATTATCCCAAACTGTTTGAGTTTGTGGAGTTTTGGCAAAATGAAATTGATGGGCCGCTGCATTCAGTCAGCTTCACCCATCGCAAGCTGATCGCAGCGGGTGAATGGCGCAATATGAAAGGTGAATTTCACCTGCACTAAATGAAAATGGTAAGCTGGGTTAATGCTCAGCTTACCAAGATGTTGTTTGGTCTGCACACCGGATCATGGAATGATGCGGGTGTACTTGATGCCTTCGACCGTGGCGCCGGCCATGATGCCAGCTTGACCAAATATCACGGCAACAACCGGCGAAGTAACTGTCGTGGTGTCGGCTTGTAGGTTTCCACCTTGATCGGGCAGGGCGTATTCTACATTTGCCCCTGCAGCCCAGCCGGGAGAGCGGCGGAATTTGCTTAATGCGTCCTCGGTCATGAAAAATAACACATGGGAGAATTGCTGCGCGCCGATTTGCAGGCCAACGCTACCTTTGGCTGCAGAATAGTAATCAACCGTGGCATTGTTGATACGCAAGGCCCCACGGCCATATCCGCCGCCAAAGCCAAATCCGGCTTCGGTTACGACGGGCATTACGAGAATGCCGCTGGCCTTATCGCCCAAATCACGGGCGTTAGGGTAGTTGGCATAAAGATAGTTCAGTGTGGCATTGACACGCGCGTCAATTTTTTGCGCGCCGGAACTGCCGACGCCATTGCCGCAAGCGGCCAACACGGGAAGGCCCGCAAGGGCGCCCAGCGAAAAGCTGCGTCTGGTGAGATTGCTCATTTTATTGCCTGTTCGTTGCCTGACATTTGCCGACCTTTTTATGCATGCCGGTTGGGGCGTAGTATAGGTGTTCGAAAGAGCGCTGTCACTATGTAAGGACAATAAAGGCGGCTTATCGCCTGTATTTGCAGGTCAAAATCAGCGTTCTGACAACGGATGTGTTATCATGTGGACGACTCTCGATAGCAGGAGGTGTCGTATGGTCAACCGTGACAAAATATTTGAGGGATCGATTCCAGAAATATACGACGCATATTTGGTTCCTTTGATCTTTGAAGAATTCGCCGTTGAAATGGCAGATCAGGTGGCAAAAGCGGCCCCGAGGGAAGTATTGGAAACTGCAGCAGGAAGTGGTGTTGTTACGCGCGCTTTAGCTCCAATATTATCAGGTGACGCAAGATATTTAGTTACGGATCTTAATTCACCCATGCTGGACCGGGCTCAGCAGCAGCAACCGCCAGATGAACGCATTACATGGCAGAGGGCGGATGCTTTGGATTTGCCGTTTGAAAACAACCGATTTGATGTGGTGTGCTGTCAATTTGGCGCGATGTTTTTCCCCGACAAAGTCTCCGGATTTGCTGAGGCCCGCCGCGTGCTGAAACCTGGTGGCTATTTCGTCTTTAGCGTATGGGATCAAATTAAGCATAATGAGTTTGCTGACCATGTTACGCAGGCTGCAGGAGAGTTGTTTGCAGATGATCCACCGGTTTTTCTCGCGCGCACTCCGCATGGTTATTTCGATTTGACCGAGATTGTAGGGCACCTGAAATCGGCTGATTTTACGCAAGCCGAGATCAGGACTATTACGCTACAAAGCGTGGCAAAAACCGCGCGTGATCCAGCTGTCGCCTATTGTCAGGGCACGCCTTTGCGCAATGAAATTCTGGATCGCGATCCAGAGGCGTTGGAACGGGTGACGGATCATGCCGCAGCACGATTGAAAGCGGTCTATGGTTCAGGCCCAATCAGTGGCAAAATTCGTGGTTATGTGATCATAGCTGAGGCTTAATCAGCTAGATATCGCGCCATGGTTGGGGCGAAATAGCTGAGCACCCCGTCGCAACCAGCGCGTTTAAAGGCCACCAGGCTTTCGATCATTGCGCGTTCACCATCAATCCAACCATTGGCCGCTGCAGCCTGGATCATCGCATATTCACCGGACACCTGATAGGCAAAGGTCGGCACGCCGAACTCTTGCTTTGTGCGGCGGCAGATGTCGAGATAGGGCATGCCGGGTTTGACCATGACCATATCGGCGCCCTCTGATAGATCACGTGAAATGCAACGCATCGCCTCATCAGAGTTGGCGGGATCCATTTGATAGGTTTTTTTGTCACCCTTCAGTGCGCCCGACGCGCCGACCGCGTCACGGAACGGGCCGTAAAAAGCGCTAGCATATTTGGCAGCATAGCTGAGCAGCAACACATCTTGATAACCTGAGGCCTCCAACGCTTGCCGGATGGCACCGATGCGACCGTCCATCATGTCTGACGGGCCGATAATATCAACGCCAGCCTCGGCTTGGCTAAGTGCTTGCTTGATTAGTGCCTCAATTGTCTCATCATTGACGATTTTACCGTCGCGCACAAACCCGTCGTGGCCGGTATCAGAGTAAGGATCAAGCGCCACATCGGTCATAATCGCGATTTCCGGCACGGCGGCTTTGATTGCGCGCGTGGCCCGATTTGACAGGTTGCCCGGGTTCCAGGCTTCGGCACAATCGGCGGTGCGTTTGTCTGCGGTGGTGTAAGGGAATAGGCATATTGCCGGAATGCCAAGATCTGCAGCCTCGCGCGCAGCCTCGACAACGCGGTCTACGCTGCGCCGGACCACACCGGGCATAGATGGCACAGGTTCCTCAATATTGTCACCGTCGCGTACAAAAACCGGCCAAATCAGATCGGACACAGTAAAGGTGTTTTCGCTAACCATGGCGCGAATAGCCGCCGATTGGCGGGTGCGGCGCAAACGGTTGGCGGGATGTATCGGAGGGGTCACGGCCATATCACGGATTCCTGAATTGAACTGCTTCTCAGTTGCATGGATTTTGCCACATCTCAAGGGTGGGAATCCGGCGGCGTCAAAGGTAAGAGTAACAGACATGGTGTTGGGGGCTTAAATATTGGATTGGTACGGTCACGTTTTCGAACTGATTGATATGCGCAGTTTCAGTAATTTATGGTACTGGATATCGCTTGCTGTGGTGTGGTCCACGACCAGTCACTGGGTTTTAGGTGTGCCATGGGACGTGGCCGTGCGGGCCAAGAAAAATGTCTCTGATCAAAGCGTCCAGGATTTTGAAGATCTAGTTCGGGTTAACGTGAACCGGATCATTTATATCGTGGAGGAATCAGGTGTTTATCTCGTGGGGTTTGTCTTTTTCGTTCTGACATCCCTATGTCTCATTGGTTTTATTTACATGAACCACTTTGCGCAGGCGGTATTTTTGCTGGTCTTTCCTATGAGCTTGGTCGGGCTATTGACCATACGCACGGCATTTGCCATTCGCCTGCAGGATCTGCATGGGGACGAGTTGATCAAACGCCTGTATGGGCATCGGCAAATCACCCAGTTGCTGGGTGTGATTGCGATCTTTGTAACTGCCACGTGGGGTATGTGGCAAAACATGGTACATGGTATCCTTGGTTGATCGGGCGAAATTGGCCACAGGATTTGAATTAAGGCATGACACGATGAGTAAACAGTCTCAGATCACCATCAGTGGTGCGCCCGAAGGTTTTGACGCAAAGCTGCTTTTGAACGAGCTGGAGAACCGTCAAAAGCCGATCGTGCATATCGCACGGGATGACAAACGCATGGCGGCTATGGCAGGTGCTTTGCGGTTCTTTGCCCCGGATATTCCTGTGATCCAGTTTCCCGGTTGGGATTGCCTTCCCTATGATCGCGTGTCCCCAAATGCCGATATCAGTGCCGCGCGTATGGCGACGCTGGCCGGTCTGGTGCATGGCATGCCGGATCAGTTTATCCTGTTGACCACGCTGAATGCGGCTATGCAGCGCTTTCCGGCACGCGAGGTTTTGCAAGATGCGGTTTTCAGCGCCACTGTTGGTTATCAAGTGGATGAGGCCAATTTGCGCGGCTATCTGGTGCGCATGGGCTTTGTGCAGGCCCCAACGGTGATGGAACCGGGGGACTATGCCATCCGGGGGGGGATTATTGATATCTATCCACCCGGTGCAAGTGGCCCGATCCGATTGGATCTATTTGGTGATGTTCTTGATGGCGCGCGGCAGTTTGATCCTGTCAGCCAACGTACCACGCAAAAAATGGATCGGATTGAGCTGGCCCCGGTGTCTGAGGTGATACTGGATGAGGCCGCGATCACGCGATTTAGGCAAAACTACCGGATAGAGTTTGGTGCCGCTGGTACTGATGATCCGCTGTATGAAGCGGTGAGTGCAGGGCGCAAACATGCAGGCGTTGAGCATTGGTTGCCATTCTTTCACGAAAAACTGGAAACGCTGTTTGATTATCTGCCAGGTGCATCAATTGTGCAGGATGATCAACTGACTGCGGCCCGGTTGGCGCGTTGGGACAGTATTGAAGACCAATATGACAACCGTATGCATGCGCTTAAACAAAAGAAACGAGGGGATACGGTTTACAAGCCGGTTAAACCGGATCTGTTGTATCTGAACGATACTGCATGGGGGGAGGCAAGCAAAGATCACCGCAGCATTCAATTGGCACCTTTACCGCAATCAACCGGCCCCGAGGTGATCGATGCTAGTGGTCGGATTGGACGCAACTTCGCACCAGAGAGACAGCAAGAAAGCATAAATCTTTTCAGTGCGCTGAAGGAGCACGTTGATCAGAAATTGACGCAAGGCCCAGTTCTGGTTGCCTGCTATTCTGAGGGCGCGCGAGAGCGAATGGAAGGCCTGCTTGAGGATGAAGGCCTGATTGGTGCTGTCACCGTCAGCGATGCAACACGTATTGGTAAGATTGGTCTGCATCTGGCGGTTTGGCCAATTGAGCACGGTTTTGAAACGCCGGGCCTGACTGTGATTGCCGAACAGGACATTCTGGGCGACCGCCTGATCCGTGCCCCGAAACGGCGTAAGCGGGCAGAAAATTTTCTGACGGAAACGCAAAGCCTGAGTACCGGTGATCTGGTCGTGCATGTTGATCATGGTGTTGGTCGCTATCTGGGGCTTGAAGTAGTGACCGCTGCCGGGGCTGCGCATGAATGTATATTGCTGGAATATGCTGAAAATTCAAGACTTTACCTGCCAGTTGAAAATATTGAGCTGCTCAGCCGGTATGGCCATGACGAAGGGCTGTTGGACCGTTTGGGCGGCGGCGCATGGCAGGCCAAAAAGGCCAAGCTAAAAGAACGTATTCGCGAAATGGCGGATCGGTTGATCCGTATTGCTGCCGAACGTGCCCTGCGAAAAGCGCCGGTGCTGGAAGCTGAACACCACGCCTGGGAAGAGTTTTCAGCGCGCTTCCCGTATCAGGAAACTGATGATCAGCTGCGTGCGATTGAGCATGTGTTGGGCGATCTGGAAGCCGGTACGCCGATGGATCGGTTGATTTGTGGTGATGTGGGCTTTGGCAAGACCGAGGTGGCGATGCGCGCGGCCTTTGTCGCGGCGATGCAGGGGATGCAGGTGGCGGTGATAGCACCGACCACATTGTTGGCACGCCAGCATTATCAGAGCTTTGCAGAAAGATTTCGTGGTTTTCCGGTCAATGTACGACCGTTGTCACGGTTTGTGAGCGCCGGAGAGGCCAGCAAAACCCGCGACGCGATGGCAAAGGGGCAGGTTGACATCGTGGTGGGGACACATGCGTTGTTGGCCAAGAATATTAGGTTTTCCAATCTGGGCCTGTTAATTATCGATGAAGAACAACGTTTTGGCGTTGGGCACAAAGAGCGACTGAAGCAGCTACGTAGTGACGTGCATGTACTGACGCTTACGGCAACCCCAATCCCACGGACCCTACAGTTGAGCCTGTCCGGAGTACGAGACCTGAGCATCATCGGTACGCCACCGGTGGACCGCTTGTCGATCCGCACTTATGTGAGCGAGTTTGACAATGTCACCATTCGCGAGGCGTTGCTGCGCGAACATTATCGCGGTGGGCAAAGTTTTTATGTGGTGCCGCGGATCTCGGACTTGCCAGAGGTCGAAGCCTTCCTGAAGGACCAGATGCCAGAGGTGACCTATGTTGTGGCGCATGGTCAGATGGCAGCGGGTGAGCTCGATGATCGGATGAATGCCTTTTACGATGGCAAGTACGATGTTCTTGTGGCAACGACTATTGTGGAATCTGGCTTGGATATTCCAACGGCGAACACGATGGTTATTCACCGGGCCGATATGTTCGGTCTGGCGCAGCTGTATCAGATCCGGGGCCGGGTCGGGCGTAGCAAAACCCGTGCCTATGCCTATCTGACCACAAAACCCCGACTGAAGCTGACGACAGCGGCAGAAAAGCGACTGCGGGTTCTGGGTTCTCTCGACACCTTGGGCGCTGGATTTACGCTCGCGGCGCAAGACCTAGATATTCGCGGGGCAGGGAACTTGCTGGGCGAAGAGCAATCCGGCCAGATGCGCGACGTGGGCTATGAACTGTATCAGTCGATGCTGGAAGAGGCGATTGCCAAGATTAAAGCAGGTGAATTGGAAGGGCTGTCAGATGCTGACGATCAATGGGCACCACAGATTAACCTTGGGGTGCCGGTATTGATCCCCGAAAATTATGTGCCTGATTTGGATGTTCGCCTTGGATTGTATCGCAGGCTCAGCAGCTTGCAGAGCAAAGTTGAACTTGAAGGCTTTGCCGCTGAACTGATCGACCGCTTTGGGAAACTGCCGAAAGAGGTCAATACCCTTCTACTGGTCGTGCGGATCAAAGGTATGTGCAAAAAAGCCGGGATTGCGAAACTGGATGGTGGGCCCAAAGGGGCCACCTTGCAGTTCCATAACGATAAGTTTGCCTCGCCCACAGGGTTGGTCGAGTTCATCAAAGATCAAAACGAGTTGGCTAAGGTCAAGGACAACAAGATTATTGTGCGGCGTGATTGGCGTAAGGACAGCGATAAGATCAAAGGGGCTTTCGCGATTGCCCGGGATCTGGCGGAAAAGGTCGTGGCCGAGAAGAAGCGCCAAAAGACTAAGGCGTGAAGCTCAAAGGTTGCTGAGGATCCGCGCCTCATCAGCCACGCTTTTGTCGAAGTTGTAGCAGCGGCCAAATTCGGACCAACCGGTGCTGTGAAAAATCAGATCAGCCTGGCTGATCTGCGAGGCAGTCAATGTGCCAGCGCCCTCATAGCCGGCCTGCGCGTCGTTGAGCTTGGATGAGGTGATCATGCCATCGCCTCGACAAGGGATGCCTAATCGGCGCATTAACTGCACGCTTGCCATGAGGACAATTTCTGATTCCGGATTGCCAAAGATAGGGCCCATGAACTGCATCGAAAATGGTGTCGCAAATACGCCAGCAACGACGGGTGCACCGGCGCGGTATATCTGAGTGAGCGCGGCACCGACCATGATTTCTGCTAGACCCTGAGCCAGTGATCCTATCACGCTGACAGGGCTGGTGGCGCCCATCATCATGTATGATTCGATCATGTTGCCTTGACCCAATTCCGCCGCTGTTCGCAGGCACTGCAAAGGATTGGCTTGAATCACGAGAGGTGGCGTGGTGTTGATCATATGCATCAGCTGGCACTCAGTTGGTGTGGTCCCAACTTCCTGAGCCACGTCGCGCAAGGCCTGCTCAGATATCACTGTTCCCATCATAGGTTTTTTTGAGTGCTTCAGATGCGCGCGTGCCATGGCCATATGGCGGGTGTCCTCGGGAACATCATGAGCGATTGTCAGAAGATATCCGGTTGTTCCGAGTAATTTTGAGCGGTCACAGATTTTCACCAGTGTTTCATAATCGGCCAATGTGCCTTGTCGACGTTGACCATCAAAAGTCTCAACAACTGGTGGCCCATAAGTCGGTGCATAGACGGGTGTTCCCGCCCCGATCACAAGGTCATTTTCTGGGTTTTGCCCATGCCATGTGAACTGGGCGGGGGCTTTGGAAATGAGCTCGCGCAGATTATTCCCTTTGGTAAATACCTTATCGCCCTCGATGTGGGCCCCGATGGATGCCATCGCCTCAAGGCTGGTGGGATCGTCTTGCAGGATCACACCCACTTCGGCCAGAATCTGATCTGCCATCTCTTCGATGTTCACGATTTGCCGGTTGGATAGGGGGGCGTAAGCAGGAAGAGTTTGCTGCATGGCAGAGGTGCCTTGATGAGAGGGAATCGCCTGTGTTTTGCAACTATGAAGAAATGTAGAAAATTTGGAAAATGATTTTTTCAAATAGTGATATCGAAATTTATCATACGCAGAGTCAACAAAAAGCCCCGGCGTTGGTCGGGGCTTTTAGGGTCGTTTTACGCTTTGGCTGTGTCTTTCATGGCGTCTTCACCCTTTTTCCAAAGATTGCCCTGCCAGAGCTCTTCCAGACCGGTTTCACCGCTGGCACCTTTGGTGGTCAAATAATCATAGTATGATGTCGGTTTGTGTCCGGTCAGATTGTAGAAATCTGGGCTGCAGCGAGTGTAAAATCCGTTGGTCAGGTATTCGAAAAACTCAGCGCGGGTTGCACCAAAATCGTTTTCGAAATCAACCATGCTTTGTGGACGGTATTCGATTTCTTTGTCCATCGCACGGCCCAGGTCAGCGGCGATTTCGGCCATTGATTGCGGGGCAGGGCCGGTGATGTCATAGAATTTATTGGCGTGACGCTCAGGGCCCTCAGATAGGGCCACGGCTGCGGCCTCGGCAATGTCGCGAGTGGCTACAAAAGAGTTGCGCATATTGCCCAGTGGGTTTGCGAACCAACCCTCATTAGCAATGGTGTCACAATCGGTTTTCAGCAGGTGGTTCATGAAGAAGTTATTGCGCAGGGCGGTGACATTCAGTCCCGCATCAATCAGGGCCTTTTCACCCCACCAATAGTGTTGCAGCATCAGTGGGATGCCGGCTCCATCGCGCGAGGCGTGGCTGTCTGCTTCATAAGATGCGGTGTTGGTATCCGCACCCATGCAGCTGACTCGCACCACATGCCTAATTTGCTCGCGACGATTGCCCAGTTCTTTACAGAAGTTCAGATGCCCGTCGAGCATTGGATCAAGGGAGGCGGAGTAGATCGCTGAGACGCCATCAAGTGCAGGACCCCAGGTATCGGGCGCGGAGAGGTCGAATTTCACCACCTCATCTGCACCCAGTGATTTCAGCTGATCGATTTTGCTGTCACTGAAGTAACAGGCACGCACAGTAAATTGGTTAGCGGCGGCTAGGAGGGCGACAAGTTCGCGTCCAATGCGGCCAGTTGCGGATGTGATCAGGACAGTTTGTTTCGACATGAAGAATTTCCCTATGAGGCAAACTACACAAGGGTGCGTTTTAGTTGGGCATTGAGTTAAGTTATGAAGGCCGCTTTGGAAAACGGCATGCCCCGGAAATGTTCCGGAGCACGTGGTTATTTGGGAGCAGGGAGGCGCGTTTCGTTGAGTTTTTTGACCTTTTTCAGCAAAAGCGCACGCGCAGCAATGTTTGCGCGGCGCACGCGGAGCGCTGTGAGGAAAGCCTCTTCGGCGGTTTGTGAGGTCGCACCTAGGACCTTGACGATTTCACTGATGGCAATTTCATCGTCAGAGGCCTCGATATACTTGATGACCTGTTGAGCCAGGTCATCAGCAAGGTCTTCGGTAATGCCCATGGCCTACCTCGTGTTTTCAGTCAGGCGACGCTTCACATAGGTCGAAACGGACCCAATCATGTGGTCCATATGCTCAGGTTGCTTGAAGAAGTGATCGGACCCCTCCAACTCTTCATGCGTTATGGTGATGCCTTGCTGTTCGTGCAGTTTGTTCACCAAATTCACGGTATCGGCTGGCGGGGCAACCCGATCAGCGGTGCCGTTAATGATGAGACCAGATGATGGGCAGGGTGCTAGAAAGCTGAAGTCATACATATTTGCCGGCGGTGAAACCGATATGAAGCCGGTGATTTCCGGACGGCGCATCAGCAATTGCATGCCGATCCAGGCCCCAAATGAGAAACCTGCGACCCAGCAATGTTTTGAATTGGCATTCATCGACTGAAGATAATCCAATGCTGAAGCGGCATCTGACAGTTCGCCAACGCCTTGATCATATTCGCCCTGCGACCGGCCGACACCGCGGAAATTGAACCGCAAAACGGTGAACCCCATGTTGTGAAAGGCATAGTGCAGATTGTATACGACCTTGTTGTTCATCGTTCCACCAAACTGCGGATGTGGATGCAGGATGATGGCGATGGGTGCGTCACGCTCGCGTTGTGGATGGTAGCGGCCTTCTAGGCGGCCTTCAGGGCCGGGAAAAATAACCTCGGGCATATGGCTCCCTGTCATATGAATGGGTGATTGCGCATTCTTGACGAAATCCGTCAACCACCTTAGAACTGTTCTAAATTCCGGCAATTGCCAGACTGCATGTAAGCGAGATAAGGCCTGCGTTCAGCAAGGTCAATCAGTTCGCGGGGGAGAAACGCATGAAACTGAGCACAAAAGGGCGCTATGCTATGGTCGCATTGACCGATATTGCGCTGCAAAAGAGTGAAGATTTGGTCAGCTTAGGGGGCATTTCCAAGCGACAGGATATCTCACTACCTTATCTCGAACAGCTGTTCGTTAAGCTGCGACGTGCTGAATTGGTCGAATCCGTGCGTGGGCCCGGTGGTGGTTATCGTCTTGCACGCAGCACGTCTGATATACGGGTTTGCGATATTCTGGCAGCAGTAGATGAAACCGTTGATGCACTGCACAAAGGGGCCGGAGCCTCGGGTGCGGCCAGTGGATCGCGGGCACAATCTGTTAACAATCGACTGTGGGAAAGCCTTAGCGCGCATGTCTACGTGTTCTTGCACCAAACCCGGCTGAGCGATGTGGTGGAAAATGAATTGGCCCCATGCCCGGCGGTTCCAAACCTGTTTGCTGTAGTCGATGAGGATTGAAGATGGTTCGGAAGTGCTGTCCTCATCGCCCAACGAACGACGCTCACGTAATATTATAAACAAAAAGAATCAGCCATGAACCGAGTGTACCTTGATCACAATGCCACGACGCCGTTACGGGATGAAGCCAAGGCGGCCATGGTTGCGGCGATGGAGGTTGCGGGTAATCCATCTAGTGTTCACGCTGAGGGACGAGCGGCCAAGGGATTGGTTGAGCGGGCGCGCGGGCAGGTTGCTGCGGCCTTTGGCGCGGAAGGTGCTGATGTGATTTTTACATCCAGCGCAACCGAATCCGCTGCATTGGCTTGCGCTGGGCGTGGTTTGCTGGGTGCGGCTGTTGAACATGATGCGGTTCGGGCGTGGGTTGAAGACGTTCTTGCTGTCGATGAGGCCGGTGCCGTGGTGATTAACGCGCCCGAGAGTAGCGTGTTGCAATTGGCGAACTCTGAAACCGGTATTGTGCAGGATCTGCCACAGGGTTTGGCGGTAAGTGATATGACGCAGGCTTTTGGCAAACTACCCTTGGCGTTCAACTGGGTGGGTTGTCAGATGGCGATGATTTCTGCGCATAAATTGGGTGGCCCCAAAGGGATTGGGGCATTGGTGATCAAACGCGGCACGGATCTGACCGCGCAAATCAAGGGCGGCGGTCAGGAAATGGGGCGCCGCTCCGGTACGGAAAATGTGATTGGGATTGCAGGTTTTGGGGCCGCAGCAGAAGCAGCAGCCAAGGATTTGGCTGATGGTGTTTGGGCAAATGTAGAGAAACTTAGAAACATTCTAGAATTAGCTATTGAGGAATCTGGCAAAGGGACTATTTTTGTCGGGAACTCTGCGAAACGTTTGCCTAATACTAGTTGTTTCATCTCTCCTGGATGGAAAGGAGAGACACAGGTGATGGCTATGGATTTGGCTGGTTTTGCCGTCTCAGCGGGTTCTGCCTGCTCCAGTGGCAAGGTCAAGGCGAGCAATGTTTTGCAGGCGATGGGATATGACGCAACTCAAGCGTCCTGTGCTGTACGAGTCTCTTTGGGGCCGACGACGACAGAAGAAGATATTTTGCGATTTGCCGAAAGTTGGGGCAAAGCGCATGCGAAATTCCGCGCCCGTGCGGCGTGATGACGAAATGAAGGAGAAGGCCATGGCGGCGCTGGATGATGTTCAGGTCAAAGAAGGGGTCGATCAGGAAACGGTCGACGCTGTACGCGAGGTAGGTAGCGCCTACAAATATGGCTGGGCAACCGATATTGAAATGGAATATGCGCCCAAGGGCCTGACCACTGATATCGTAAAGCTGATCTCGGAAAAGAATGAAGAGCCTGAATGGATGACCGAGTGGCGGTTGGAGGCGTTTGCTCGTTGGTTGAAGCTGGAAGAGCCAGATTGGGCGATGGTTGATTATCCTGAAATTGATTTTCAGGATCAGTATTACTATGCACGCCCCAAAAGCATGGAAGTCAAACCAAAATCCTTGGATGAAGTAGATCCAAAGTTGCTGGCGACCTATGAAAAGCTGGGCATCCCTTTGAAAGAGCAGATGATCCTGGCCGGGGTTGAAGGCGCTGATGATATGCCAGCCGAAGGCCGCAAGGTCGCCGTCGATGCCGTGTTTGACAGTGTCTCTGTTGGGACGACTTTCCAGGCTGAGTTGAAGAAGGCGGGGGTCATTTTCTGTTCAATTTCCGAGGCGATCCGCGAGCACCCTGAGTTGGTCAAAAAGTACCTCGGATCTGTAGTTCCTGTCAGCGATAATTTCTATGCGACGTTGAATTCCGCAGTCTTTTCAGATGGTTCATTCGTGTATGTACCACCGGGCGTGCGCTGTCCGATGGAGCTAAGCACTTATTTCCGTATCAATGCTGAAAACACAGGTCAGTTCGAACGCACCCTGATCATCGCCGACAAAGGCAGCTATGTCAGCTATCTGGAAGGTTGCACCGCACCACAACGTGACGTCAGTCAGCTGCATGCGGCTGTGGTTGAAATCGTGATCGAGGAAGACGCCGAGGTGAAATATTCCACGGTTCAGAACTGGTACCCCGGTGATGAGAACGGCAAAGGCGGGATCTACAACTTTGTGACCAAACGTGCCGATTGCCGCGGTGATCGCTCCAAAGTGATGTGGACTCAGGTGGAAACAGGTTCGGCTGTAACGTGGAAATATCCGTCGTGCATTCTGCGCGGCAACGAAAGCCAGGGCGAGTTTTACTCAATCGCGATCACCAACAACATGCAGCAGGCCGATACCGGCACCAAGATGATCCATTTGGGGAAAAACACCAAGTCACGGATCGTGTCGAAAGGGATCAGTGCCGGCAAGGCGCAGAACACCTATCGCGGGCTGGTCAGCATGCACCCCAAAGCGAAAGACAGTCGTAACTATACGCAATGCGATAGCTTGTTGATTGGATCAGACTGCGGGGCGCACACCGTGCCTTATATCGAGGTGAAAAACAATTCCTCACGCGTGGAACACGAGGCGACAACATCCAAAGTGGATGATGAACAGTTGTTCTATTGTCGCCAGCGGGGCATGGACGAGGAAGAGGCGGTGGCGCTGGTCGTCAACGGGTTCTGCAAAGATGTCTTGCAGGCGCTGCCAATGGAATTTGCTATGGAAGCGCAGCAGTTGGTTGCGATCTCTCTTGAGGGCTCGGTGGGATAAAAGCCGTGATTCGCGATTTTTCAATACTTGGCGCGTTTGGTCTGGCTTGGGGGTATGATCCCTCCAAGCCTACACCTGCTCGTTCGGCCAATGAGGAAGTCGCTGCTTTTGAAGAGCATGCCGCTCGAGGTATTCGCCACTACCTTCTTTCAAAGTTCGTGAAATACACGTTGCCAGTCGTCTTGATTGCTCCTGTGTTTTTAACTTTAAGTTATTGGAAGTCCATTGGTGTTTTCGGGATTTTTCTTGGGGTAACATTTGGGTGCGCGCTGATTTATGGATATGCCCGTTTGGTTTGGCACTGGTTTCGAAAATGACGCCATGAGTTATTTGAAAACCAAAATATTCACTGATATTCGGGGTGATGAACATCCTGTGATTGCAGGCCTGTTGCCAAGGTCGCGTGTTGGCGGTAACTCTTGGCTGCAAAAAACAGACCCGAGTGCAGACACAAATGAACGAAGAGCAAAAGCAGGCCTTTCAGGATCGGGTTGCACGGTTAAGCGACAAGGGCAAGGCTCAAGTCGAAGCGCGCTCAAAAACACGCAAGAAAGGCGTGCTATTGGAACGCTTGGCTTTTCCGATTTCAATTATCGGATCACTCGCACTGGGCTATTCCACAGCTTTTGTATCGCGTTACGTGATGTATCATATGGTTGGCGTGCCCAAACCGGGAAGTGTCGACATCGCCAGCCTGATCTTCGCCGCGGCAATTGTGTTGACGATGTCCGCGATTTTGAAATCCAAACAAAAGGAATGTGCGACCGCCAGTACCATAGGATTACTGTTGGCGGTGTTCACCTTGCACAATTTTGTCTGGGAATATCCAGATCTGTTTGCACAGGTTTACGGACCCGATTGGGTCAAGGCCGTACAGCAACAAACCGAACCTTACAGCTTGTTCGTGTTCGGGCGGGTCATCGAACTGGGCTAAGGTCATCGGAGATGTCCGATGGCTGAAGCCGCGACCTCCATAATCCGGCCAGAGCTGACTTTGCCAGAGCAAGAGGCCGAATGCCTACGCGCAGCCTATCAGGATGCCCGAGTCGTGTTGGAGTATGGCAGCGGTGGCTCAACGGTTATGGCAGCTGAGATGCCGAACAAACATGTGCTATCTGTTGAAAGCGATCGCGCTTGGGTTCAGATGATGCAGGCGTGGTTCGCTGAAAATCCACCGGTAGAGAACAGCAAAGTCGATGTCATCTGGGCCGATATTGGGGCAACCGGAGAGTGGGGCCACCCCAAAGGTCATGACAATTGGCGGAGCTTCGCAAACTACCCTTTGAAAGTTTGGAGCCTGTCAAAGTTTGAGCAGCCCGATGTGGTTTTGGTCGACGGACGGTTTCGAAGCGGTTGCATCTTGGCGGCGGCATTCAGAACAACAAAGCCGCTGCGGGTGTTCGTCGATGACTATCAGCAGCGCAAGCACTATCACAAAGTGGAAAGTTTTGTTGGCACGCCCCGAATGCACGGGCGCATGGCCGAATTCGAAATTCAACCGATGCCGGTTCCGGCAGACCGGTTGCTGGAAATTATGGAAATGATGACCCACCCATGAGGTGTGGCAATGGATGACATGAGGACGAAAAATGTTAGAAGTCAGTAATCTGCACGTTGACCTTGAAGAAGAAGATAAGACTATTCTGAAGGGTGTGAACCTGACCGTTGAGGCGGGCAAAGTACATGCGATCATGGGGCCAAACGGGTCGGGTAAATCGACGTTGTCTTATGTTTTATCGGGCAAGGACGGTTATGAGGTCACGGATGGTGGTGCCACATTGAACGGTGCGGACATACTGGAAATGGAACCTGAAGAGCGCGCCGCGGCTGGCCTGTTTCTGGCATTCCAATATCCGGTCGAAATTCCGGGTGTTGGCAACATGACATTCCTGCGCACCGCTGTGAATTCGCAACGCAAAGCGCGGGGCGAAGAGGAGCTGTCGGCTGCGGACTTTTTGAAAGAAGTACGCGCCAAAGCCAAAACCCTGAAGATCGACGCAGATATGTTGAAGCGCCCGGTAAATGTTGGCTTCTCGGGTGGTGAAAAAAAACGCAACGAGATCCTGCAGATGGCCATGCTTGAACCCAAGATGTGTATCTTGGATGAGACGGACTCAGGTCTTGATGTTGATGCGATGAAATTAGTTGCAGAGGGTGTGAATGCGCTGCGTGACGAGGGACGCGGGTTCTTGGTTATCACACATTATCAACGGCTTTTGGACCATATCAAACCTGATGTTGTGCACATCATGGCCAATGGTCGGATTGTAAAAACTGGCGGACCCGAACTGGCGCTTGAAGTTGAAAACAACGGTTATGCCGACATTCTGGCGGAGGTGGCGTAATGGCGCAGGCCCTGACAAAACAGGATGCGACTGCGGCACGATTGGACGGCGTGAGCCTGCCAGAGTGTGGGGCATGGTCGCGCAACGCTCGCGAGGCCGCATTGGCGCGGCTGCGCGAAATGGGTCTGCCTGATCGTCGTGATGAATACTGGAAATACACCCGCCCGGATACGTTGACGCAAGCTGAGGCACCAAAAGCGGCATTGTTTGGTGCTGACGAGCCTGAGCTTTATGGCGGTGTGGATCGGCTCAAGATCGTATTTGTGGATGGTGTGTTTGATGCCGAAGCCAGTGATGATCTGGCACTGGAAGGGGTCAAAATTGACCGCCTGTGTGCGGCTGATCAAAGTGACATCCATTGGGCAAAAGACGTCTACGGCGTGTTGGAAGAGCGCGGGCAAACCCCTGTGCAACGTCCACTGGCAGCTTTGAATACGGCTCTGGCTTGTGATGGTGTTTTGATCCACGCAACGGGTAAGATCAGCAAGCCAATAAATCTGATTTATAACCATGAATCAGAAACTTCTGATGCGATCCTTCATCATGTGGTCAAGCTTGATAAAGGTGCTGATCTGACGGTTCTGGAAAACGGACCAGCGGCGGCACGGTTTAACAAGGTGATGGAAGTTGAGGTTGCTGATGGCGCATCTTTCCACCATATCCGCAAACAAGGGCGTGACCATGAACGCCGGGCCGTGACGCATATTTTTGCACGTCTTGGCAAAGAGAGCAGCTTCAAGTCCTTTACGTTGACTGCCAATGGCGTTCTGACCCGCAATGAATGCGTGATCGAGCTAACGGGTGATGATGCTGTGGCCCACGTAGCTGGTGCGGCTGTGGGGGATGGCAATTTCCACCACGATGACACGGTGTTCATCACCCATGATGCAGAGCGTTGCGAAAGCCGTCAGGTTTTCAAAAAAGTGCTGCGTAATGGTGCCACGGGCGTATTTCAGGGTAAAATTCTGGTCAAACAGGGTGCGCAAAAAACTGATGGCTATCAGATCAGTCAATCCTTGCTGTTGGATGAAGACAGCCAATTCCTTGCCAAACCAGAACTGGAAATCTATGCCGATGATGTGGTGTGTTCGCACGGGTCAACCAGTGGCGCGATTGACGAAGATGCATTGTTTTATCTCCGTGCGCGCGGCGTTTCGCGCCCGATCGCAACTGATCTACTGACATTGGCCTTTTTGGCCGAAGCCGTGGACGAGGTCGAAGACGAGGGCCTGCGTGAGGATATCGTGACCCGCCTAACAGGTTGGTTGGAGCGGCGGCGCGGCTGATGTCGGCGACACGTGATATTGTAGCGACCTATCGCGGCCCACGGGCCGTGATGCGACGTTTGCTGCAGGCCGGACCGCGTGAAGACAGGGCCTTGGTCTTTCTGATTTGCGGGTGTCTAATTGTATTCGTCGCACAATGGCCGCGTCTTGCGCGCGAGGCGTATCTGACCGGGCAGGAGCTTAACCCACTATTGGGCGGCGCGCTGTTGGGTTGGGTTTTCATGGCACCGTTGTTTTTTTACGCATTGGCTTTGGTTAGTCACTGGGTGTTGCGCCTGCTCAAGGGGCACAACACCGCTTACGAAGCACGCATGGCGCTTTTCTGGGCCTTTTTGGCATCCAGCCCACTGTTTTTGCTGCATGGGCTGGTGGCTGGCTTTATCGGACCGGGTCCGGGCCTTTTGGGCGTCGGGTTTGTATGGTGTGCGATCTTTTTGTGGTTCTGGATTGCCTGCCTTCAAGAGGCGGGCTGGGGCAAGGAATAAGCATGGAACTTCTGCGTGAAACCTTGTTCAGCCCTTCAACAGCGGCTGAAAAAATACTGAGCATGCGATTTCGTCCGGATGCCTTGTGGATGGCGCTGATCCTGATGGGCGTGTTGAATGCGCTTATACAGGGCATCAGCCTGTATATATCGCCTATCCCCGATGGTGTAGTGGTGCCTTCGTTGTTTCTGTCGCCACTGTTGTTTGCGACCGCCTCTGTGTTGTCATTGGTGGCTACGGTTTGCCTGTTGCATTGGCTCGGGCAGACCCTCGGCGGTGAGGCGCAACGCAATGACCTTCTGGTGCTGGTGACCTGGCTTCAGGTTGTGCGAATTTTGGCGCAGCTGTTCAGCGCGCTTGTTGTGTTTATTATGCCTGCCATGGCGGGATTGCTGATGTTGGTGGCCTCGTTATGGGGGATTGTCATTTTGGTGACTTTCATCAACAAAGCACATCGGTTTTCAAACCCATTCAAGGGGCTGGGCGTCTTGATCGGGACAATGTTGGGGATGGTGCTTGGGCTGTCTCTTCTCTTTAGCGCCATCGGCGCATCTATCGTAGGGGTGGCATGATATGCTGGATGTCGCAAAAATCCGGGCGGACTTTCCAATTCTTTCACGTGAAGTGAATGGTAAGCCGCTGGTGTATTTGGATAATGGGGCCTCGGCGCAAAAGCCAAAGGCGGTGATTGATGCGATCAATCTGGCCTATAGTCATGAATATGCAAACGTGCACCGCGGATTGCATACGCTTTCAAACATTGCCACCGAAAAATACGAGGGCGTTCGGGCGATTATTGCGCGTTTTCTGGGGGTGGCAGACGAAGATCAGATAATTCTGAATTCGGGCACCACCGAGGGCATCAATATGGTGGCCTATGGCTGGGCAATGCCGCGGTTGCAGGCGGGTGATGAAATTATCCTGTCGGTGATGGAGCATCATGCTAATATCGTGCCATGGCACTTTCTGCGCGAGCGGCAGGGGGTTGTGCTGAAATGGGTCGATACCGAGACTGATGGCTCGCTGGACGCGCAAAAAGTCATTGATGCGATCGGCCCAAAGACAAAGCTGGTGGCGATTTCACATCTGTCGAATGTACTTGGCACCAAAGTTGATGTGAAAACCATCTGCGATGCGGCGCATGAAAAAGGTGTACCTGTGCTGGTGGATGGGTCGCAAGCGGCGGTACACATGCCAGTGAACCTTGATGAGCTGGGCTGCGATTTCTATGCCATTACAGGGCACAAGCTTTATGGCCCCTCTGGGTCAGGCGCGATTTTTGTACATAAAGACCGGCTGGCCGAAATGCAGCCGTTCTTGGGCGGCGGCGACATGATCCGCGAGGTCAGCAAGGAAACCATTACCTATGCTGACCCGCCGATGAAGTTTGAGGCTGGGACCCCGGGTATTGTACAAACCATTGGTTTGGGCGTGGCGCTGGACTATATGATGGATGTCGGCATGGAAGCGATTGCCGCGCATGAAGAAAGCCTTTGCCAATACGCACAAAAGCGCCTGGCAGGCCTGAACTGGTTAAATGTGCAAGGGCAGACGCCAGGTAAGGCCGCAATCTTTTCGTTCACGATGGATGGTGCGGCACACGCGCATGACATATCGACCATTCTGGACAAAAAAGGCGTGGCCGTGCGTGCCGGGCATCATTGCGCTGGACCATTGATGGAGCATCTGGGTGTCACTGCGACCTGTCGTGCGTCTTTTGCAATGTATAACACCACGGCTGAGGTGGATGCGTTAATCGATGCGCTGGAATTAGCACATGATCTTTTTGCTTGATGCTGTTGCCTAAGATAAAGGGCGCTTAAGGATCGCGAAAAATCTCGTTAAAGGATTTTCGCAGCCAGCTCATGGTCGTCTGAATTCGCTTGTATTCCACTGTGTCAGGGTTGAGATGCATGAATAAAGGCCGCTCGATCTCGGGCGGGCCGGGGTTTGTCCTCGCTAACCCGCTAGCAGCGTGCGCGATACAAACAGGTAGCAGACCTTTGCCAATGCCGTTGCGCACAGCAGACAGCAGAATACTGGCATCGGTTGCTGTGACGCAGGTCCGATCCTCATCATTCATCTGGCGTAAGGCAGATTTGGCAATTTGTGGCCGATCTGCACGTTCATCCAGAAACTGTACCCAATCATGAGGCTTGGGCGGAATGATTGCAGATTGATAGACTGCATAGGGAACTTTTCCCAACTCAACTGCAAACTCCGTGGTAACCGGCTGAACCTCGAACCAAAGCGATACTGTGGCATCCCCACGAACCGGGGCTGGAGGTGGTGTGGATTCCAGATGGACATCTAGATCTGGATTGGCTTGCAGTAATGTGGGTAGAGCAGTTTCAGCCAGACGTTGAAGGGTCCAGGCATTGCCGTTAAGCCTTACGAGGCCGGTTGCGCCAGCTTTGGGCCCTGATAATTCATCATCCAATCTCAGGCTGGTTTTTTCCATTTCTTGCGCGCGGGCAACGGCGATATGGCCAGATTCAGTGGCCACAAATCCGGCCTTTGAACGTACGAACAGGACGGAACCGACGTCAGATTCCAGCGCGTTCAGTCGACGGCCTACAGTGGATTGATCCATGCCCAGCCGATGAGCCGCAGCAGTCAGAGAGCCTGCACGGCTGATTTCGAGTAGAATTTTCAGATTATCCCAGTTCATGCTGCTTTCATAATTATGCAAATTTGCATTTTCAATATGCTTGTATTCGGCTTTTGTCCTTAAATCCATAGGGATATTATCCTGCTACGAAGCGGCATGCCACGTGTAGAAGAACTGAAGAGTGAAATAGTGGTTTGTTTTCAAAAAGAAATTTTTAGAAGCGATTGGCGTCAAAAGTGGACGTCTGTGGCATGCCGCGGTTAAATGTTTTGGAGAATATAAGATGAAATTCCTGAAGTTCGCCCCTATAGCGGCCTTGGTAATTGCGACCGCTTGTTCGCAATCTGATCCTGAGCCGAACGTGGTTTATGCAGAGCCCGTATACGATAAGTGGGGCAATGAAGTGATCCGTGAAGATGGCGGAGGCGGGTGTTCAAATTCTGGCAATTGTTTGCCACCACCACCTCCACCACCACCACCTCCGCCACCACCTCCTCCACCAGATAGCAGTTACCCAGATCCTCAAGGTCCCGGTAACGGCGGCGGCGGTGGAAGCAGCAGCGGCGGTGGAAGCAGCGGTGGCGGAAGCAGCAGCGGCGGTGGAAGCAGCAGTGGCGGTGGAAGCAGCAGTGGCGGTGGAAGCAGCAGCGGTGGCGGAAGCAGCAGTGGCGGCAGTGCAGGTGGCACGGCCGGAGGTGTATAAATTGTGAATTGAGTTGGCGCAACTCCTTGGACCGCTCCGGCACTGATCGTGTCGGGGCGGTTTGCTTTCATCCAATCGTTGCTCGTCTATTTCTTGCCAAACCAAAGTTCCCTCAAGCTGCAATTCGTTATTGCGGGATGATCAATGGACGACTATACCCCGTGACGCACGCACCTGTAGCTCAGCTGGATAGAGCGCTGCCCTCCGAAGGCAGAGGCCAGAGGTTCGAATCCTCTCAGGTGCGCCAATAAAACCAACTAGATACAAGATATAGCGGTGAAAATTTCATCGCGTCGCCTAAGTTTCGGCAATTTGACAGAGTTATCTATCGCTGTGACCCCTGTTCCTGACAGTAGGGTGAATGGTGCCAGTATACGCGCTCGATGGGCGCGGCCGTCGTTGAAAAGAAGCTGGCCGCGTCCTCAATTTTGGAACCGTTTTGCTTCGCTCAGGTAATGGCTGTGCGCTTCAGGATATGAGGAATTATGTGCTGCTTTGGGGGTTGCACAGTTTTGGTAAGAGACCAGCTTGAACGCTTTATGACGATGCGTATCTGTGGGGATTATGACCTTTAACGGGAGATCATGTGGTATTGGGTACTCGTCATGATGCGGATGATACTTTAGGGGATAATCCGCCGGCCAATCTGGAAAAGAATGACCGCTCCCGACCTTGCAAGGTAGCTTGGCTCTTACCAACGCTTAAAAGCGAGCATTAGGGGAAAAATTAGCTGATTACGTCACGGTTTACAGGCGTTGTCGGATCGATATCGGAATATCGATATATGGGCTCGAGGGTGGCTACCTGGATTAAACAACTTCATCTTTATCCCCTTATGCCAGCCCTGGTAAAACAACTCTTGCACCCGCAACAATCATCTCCACTGCGATTGCCAATAAGATCATACCCATTAAACGCGTCATTATCACGCGCATCGTATCTGTCAGAACTTTGCCAAAGAACGAGGCAAAGAACAGCACGACAAACAGCATCGCAAGAATGGCCCCCACGACGCCACCAACGGCGATAAGCCCGGTCATCTCCTGTACGTGTCCGGCATAGATAATCAGCGTTGCGATTGTGCCCGGCCCGACGATCATCGGAAAGGTAATTGGGTAAAATGCAAGCCCTGACAGATCTTGCATATGATCCTTTTCTTTGTCGGTGCCATGGTGCGACGTGATGCTGTTACCGTTCAGCATGGACCACGCAATATGGGTCAACACAATGCCGCCCGCGATCCGAAATTGGTCAATAGTGATGCCGAAGAAACTGATGATTTTTTGTCCCAAAAATAAGATGATCACGCACATAATCGCCGAAAATATAGTGATCTTTAAGGCCAGAGCCCGTTGTTGAGCGACAGTGAAGCCAGCGGTCAGAGCTAGGAAAATTGGCAAATTCACAAACGGATTCATAATCGCAAAAAATGCCCCAAATGCTTTGGTGAGTTCGGCGTAGTCCATGTAAGTCCCTCTGGTTTTCCCTTGACCGTATGCCAAACGTCAGACACCTATTCAATCGCCCTGAACCCAGTCCAAATCAAGAACAAACCACGTTCTCATGGCAAATAAAGCCTATAGTGCTGCCCTCCGAAGGCAGAGGCCAGAGGTTCGAAACCTCTCAGGTGCGCCATCATCCTCATTGAAAAACATTTTGGGCTTGATTGCATTCTTAAGTTCGCAAGGCAGTCGCGTTTCATATGTGGGCACATATATTCGTGGTGATTGTGACGGTCATATTACAAATAGAAATGATGTGTTTGCGAGGGGATGTTTGCTTGAATTACCTCAGGCGAAATGCCAAAATTCCTATTCAACAACGGTTGGGAATTTTGGCTCCGGCGGTAGGGATCGAACCTACGACCAATTGATTAACAGTCAACTGCTCTACCGCTGAGCTACGCCGGAACACATGGGCCGTATAGCAATAGGTTTTGATGGCGTCCAGAGGGATTTTGACAATTTTTTATTTTCTAAATTATTGATGGAAATTCAGTTTGAATTTTTCGTTTGGAGAGAGATCTTCGATCGGGGAAACCACGTTTTTACCATATAGATCAATGAGGTGCGCCAATACGTTGCGTATGGCTGCAGGCATGAGGCGTTCTGGGGTATCAGTATAAATCATCTGTGCCAAGTCCGGCGCAGAGGCAGGCCCTTGTTTCAACGCCTGCACAATTTCCTGCTCTCGCATCAAACGATGAGAGATAAGCCATGAAAGACGCTCATCTGGGGTCATAATAGGGGCACCATGACCCGGAAAATATGTGTCGACGTGTAGTGCCTCAAGCTTACGGCATGAGTTCATGAAGTCTGTCAGATCCCCGTCAGGGGGGGATACCAGAGAGCTGGCCCATCCCATGACCAGATCTCCGGTAAAGAGGGCAGAGCCGAATTGGAAACACATGTGATTACCTAAATGTCCCGGGGTCCAATGGGCCGTAATCTGCCAATCGCGGCCAATGATGATCTCGCCATCAGACAGTGTGATGTCGGGCTCAAAGCCCGTGTCGATCCCTTCACCAGAAATTGGAAAACCTTTATCTATAAGGTTTTGCATGATTTTACTGCGCCCTGATCCGGACGGACCATAGGCGTGAACCTTTGCTCCAGTGATATCAGCCAGGGCGCGCGCGAGTGGAGAATGGTCAAGGTGGGAATGCGTGACAAGAATGTGAGTGATTTTCTGACCTGGTCGCAGAGCATCCAGGATGGCCTGCAGGTGTTTCGAATCTTCTGGACCGGGGTCGACTACGGCTAGATCGTTTGTGCCCAGTAGATAGGTGTTGGTTCCATGATAGGTCATCGGCGAGGGGTTTGGAGCCAGGATCATGCGGATTGTGCTGCTCAGGCGTTGTATTTGTCCTGTGGGCAATGTGTCATTTTCGATTTTGTCGCTCATGATCCCTTTTTCTCATCTCTGACTGCGGTTAGGTTTCTGTATGACATTTAACTGGCTTAAACCCTATATGCCCCGCAGCCTTTATGGCAGAGCGATTCTGATCATGTTGCTGCCAGTGATTACCCTGATGCTGGTCGTATCCGTGGTGTTCATTCAACGTCATTTTGAGGGTGTGACGCGGCAGATGACACGCTCTGTTAGTCGCGAAGTGCAAGTCTTGGGACAAAGTGGGCTGTCGGTCGAGGAGGTGGCTAAATCCGATTTGGCCAAGGTGCTGGAAATCTCTGTTCAGAAAATTCCTGAGACTGCGATGCCAGAAGCAGATGCACGTCGATGGTACGATTTTACCGGGCGGGTTGTAACCCGAGAATTTAAACAGTTGTTACCTGGATTGACGGCGGTAGTGCTCCCAGATGATTATATCGTGAAGCTCTATTTTGTGCGTGATAACACCCCAGTTGAGTTAAGCTTTGATCGCCGCCGGGTCTCGGCTTCAAATCCGCATCAGTTGCTGGTGAATATGGTGGTGTTCAGCATTCTTGTAACAATCGTGTCGTATTTTTACCTGCGCAACCAATTGCGACCGATAACACGATTGTCCCGTGCGGCAGAGGCATTTGGGCGTGGGCACAATGTGCCATATCGCGCAGCAGGGGCAGTCGAAGTTCGGGCCGCTGGCAATGCTTTTTTGAACATGCGAGCGCGGATTGAACGGCAAATTGAGCAAAGGACACTGATGCTGTCGGGGGTTAGTCACGATCTACGGACGCCGATTACACGGCTGAAACTTGGGTTGTCGATGCTGGAAGGTGAAGACAGTGAGTTGCTTCAACGTGATGTACTGGAAATGGAGCGTTTGATTGAAGAGTTTTTGGCGTTTGCGCGCGGGGCTCAGGAAGGGGTTCCTGAGCCTGTCGACCCGGTGGAATTCATTACCGAGATTGTCGAGGACAGCAAGCGTACAGGAGACGATGTTGCACTTGTGCTGCAAGAAGGTGCGGGGGAGATCGTTTTACGCAAACATCCGATGCGGCGCGCTGTTAGCAATTTGATTGGCAATGCCGTCAGATATGGTAATTGCGCCGAGGTTTCGATGAAGCTGACAGATCGCATGTTACGGATCAGAGTCGAGGATGACGGGCCGGGTATTCCGGCGGATTTACGTGAACAAGCCATGAAGCCGTTTGCGCGTCTTGATACTGCCCGAAATCAGGATCTTGGGAGCGGCGTCGGGCTTGGGTTGGCCATCGCAGCAGATATTGCACATGCGCACGGTGGCACGCTTAGACTGGGTGAAAGTGATAAGCTAGGTGGACTTAGGGCCGATATTATCATCGCGCGGTGAGTTGCTTTCCTTCTCTTTAGGCTAGGCGTTTGCCACCCTTTTGGTATCGTTACGATGCGCTAATTTTCTCTTAATACCCATATGATTTTTTAATGTGGATCCTGGTTGCACTTGTTGAGCCGGGGTAACGGGACAATCAATTTTATCTCGTGAAATATTTTTCGGACGTGCTGCGCTGATGTGGGCTCCGATACTCCGGATTGATTGGGCAAAGGCATTTCGAGAGGCCATGAGAGGGAAAATGACACAGTTAACTGATACACAAATGATTTTGGGGCCTTACGCCTATTACGCCAAACCTGCGACGCTCATTGTGCAGGCTAACGGGGGCACCGTGACGCTAGAGGTTCTGGCGGATAAGAGCGCAGATATCTGGATTGTTGACCAAAGCTTTGATGCGGACAGCGTGCACAAAGTCGATGTCAGTAATAGTACAATACGGCTCACACCGATTGGTGCTGCAAAATTCAGTTTTGTGGCGGGGTGAGAGATGAGAATCAGTGCCCCATTCACGCGCTCGTTGGTTCAAAACTTTGTACATCAAGCTGAACTTGACGCGGCTTCTGCATCTGGTCCGATCGTCACTTCCAGTCCCTTTGTTTCCCCGTTAGCGTCGGAGGAGAACGTGCAAGTGACTCGTACAGAGGGCATCTATGCGCCTCGTGGGGCTGGCGTTGTCACAATCACCACAAGCGAGTGGCGGGTTGATGGCGTGCAGGCTGGCACCGCTGCAAACTATACGCCTATTGCGGGTGATGTAGGTAAGATGTTTTCCTATCATGAAGTCGTGACGGAGACGGGAGGCATTGCGCCGGGGGTGATTAGCCGTAGTGTTGTGATGGGGGTAGTACAAGCAGAACCCGTACCAACACCGTTAGCCGCCGGCGGGTTGATTGATCAGACATTCACCAAAGATACGGGTGTTCAAACTTATAGCGTGTCGGGTGATTTCACCAATGCGGGGAGTGGGGCATGGTCTCTTTCGGTCAATCCTGACCCGGTTAATATCACAATCAACGTGTCTGGGGTTATTAGTTTCGACACAGGTGCTCTTGCTGTGGCGGCGGGTTCCAGTGTGGTGGCTACCTATACCAATGTCAGTGGCTCTGCTGACAGCGGGTTTTCTCTTACAATCGAGACGGCTGTTGTTATCACGGCTCCTGAAGCCTTTGCCATTGGCATGTGGGAACTGTTGGATCCGGCAACAGGCGGCGATCTGTCTGTGACAATCAGCAGTTTGCCTGCAAGTGGCGGTGCATTGGTTACAGATATCGAATATCGCCTTGATGGCGGAAGCTGGGTAACCTCTGGCGGGACCGGGGATTTTACAATCTCGGGCCTGAGCAACGGGACATCGGTGGATATAGAGTTGCGTGCCGTCAATAGTGTCGGGGCATCAACCGGCAGCGATAGCAAAGCGGCGACACCAACCGCTGCGCCTGTCTTTACGCCTGCGACCATTTCCGGGCTGTCCTCGTGGATCAAGGCCAATACGGCTGTGACCGTTGATGGCGGCAACATGGTTACCGCGGCGCGCGATGTCCGCGATGCGGGGTATCCTGATCCAAACGGAGCGCCGGTCATCAACGCATTGGCGGCCTGTGCGATGGATGTTGCCAGTGGCGAGATCCTCTATTGGAAGGAGCCTTCGTTTGCCGCGACGCCGGCCAGTATCACCAAGAGCCCTGTCATTGCGCATGCATTGCGGATCATGGCGGGATATGGCGTCACGCTGGCGGATAATGTCACGATGGAAGCTGGTGATTTTGAGGGAGCAGAGACCACACCACCGCTTGCAGCAGGCGATACGATGACACTGGGGGATCTGATGTATATCGCCATGCTGGAAAGCGCGAATGCGGCGGTGCGGTGTGTGGCGCGGGTTTTGGGCCGTAAAATCCTATCAAGTTCATCTGCTGCGCCGCAAGTCGCTATTGAGGCCTTCATCACGAATTTATCCGCTGCGCTTAAGGCGGATGGGATCAGCGGATTTCATATGGAAAGTGTCTCGGGCGTGTTTGATTTTGAGGGGGAAATGCTGGGTGGACCGAAAGACAGCGACCATGTCACCACAGCACATGCGGCAGCGGGATGGGCGCGTTACGCCCATCAGACTTCTGGGATGGATGCGATTTGGGGAGCTTCAAGTTACAGCTACACCATCACCGCAGGCCCTAATGCTGGTAGCAACACTATTGGCCATTTGATTGGGATGGTTGCGGATACGGATATCTATGGGCTGAAAGGTGGGGCATTGCCGGGATTGGTGGGTAAAACCTTGCATGCTGTGGCTGACCTGCCGGATGGCCGAAAGGTCGCAGTTGCTGTGCTGCAATCGGTCAATCGGGAAGGCGATGCCCGCGATATCATCACCTATTGTGCTGGAATTTCTATCGGGACAGGGCAGCAGGCGGTGAAAATTCTGCCGGGAAATGGAGTGCGCTACTGGAAGGAAGGATCCGATCCCGCGCCAACACTGGTGAGCGATGCCGTCGGTCCCGCATTTGACTTTGGCTTGCCCACAAACGCGGTTGGGCCTTATCTGAGAGCCGATATACCGGATGTACAGACGATGTTCTTTGTCTGGGACCGAGAGGTGAGCCAAACCGATTCAACCGTATGGGAAGCCTATATGGACATTTGGGGCGGCGAGCAGCAATCAGAGCGGTTGAGCACTTTGCCCGGAACGAATGGCTGGTGGGTGAAACCAGCGGGTGTGACGGTTTACAAAAACGGCAGTCCGACAGATGCTTTGCTACCGTTTGGACGTTGTGTGGTTGCGATTACTGACAGTGATCCAGACAGCATTGGGGTCTTTGGGGCAGGGCGTGTCGATGAATTTCGCAACCTGTCAGGAAAGGTCAGGGAAATCATAACCTATCATGAGGTTTTAACAGCGGCGCAAATTCAAGCCGTCACTGATTATCTTATCGCCGAATATGGCATCTTATGACACGAGCTGTGGAACATTGGGCATGAAACGCCGGATGCCCGTTTTGTGGTTTAAGATCAGATGCTACGGCGTTGTAAAATAAAGTCATCAAAACTGTTTGGATATTGCGGCTGGCGTAATACCCTGAGGATGAAGAATCGTTTTCAATCTGATTTATGTCCGCGGGGTCACGCAACAATGTCCGACAGCAGGTTTTCAATTTGGGCGCAATCAGCGGTATTCGCGGGCTTATATGCACTTAGCATGTCGCATGCGATTGCGCAGGAAGCCGCAGCGCCAAAGGTTTCTATAGCAGCAGCCTACACCGAAGAAATCGTTGACGAATCTGAGTTTATTGGCAAGGGCGAAGCTATTGATGCAGTGGAAATTGTTGCCCGCGTCGATGGGTTTGTTGAAGAAGTGGCCACCGAAGATGGTGCTACCGTCGAAAGCGGCGACCTGCTGTTTCGCATCGAACCGGATAGCTATGCCGCAACGCTTTCGGCGCGACAGGCGGATTTGTCTAAGGCACAAGCCAATCTGGAATTGGCATCAATTGAAATGAAGCGAAAACAGGAATTGGTCCGTCGTGGATCGGTTGCCGTGTCCGAGGAGGATGTGGCGCGGGCCAACGAGTTAAGCGCTGAGGCTGAAGTTCAAGCCGCGCAGGCGGCGGTTGAGCAGGCTGAGCTGGAATTAAGCTATACCGAAGTGAAGGCCCCGTTTTCTGGTCGTATTGGCCGTATGGGGGCGAGTGTTGGTGAATTGGTTGGGCCGACAAGTCCCGCACTGGTGTCGTTGGTACGAGAGGCCCCTATTTACGTGCGGTTTTCACTGACGGAAAAGCAATTTGGGTCCGTTTTGGAGCGCTTGGAGACAAGTCCTAGTGAATTGACGCATTCTGAAACGACGCCAAATGCTTTTGTCACATTATCAACCGGGACTGACTTGGATGAGGCCGGGAAGATTGTATTTCTGGATAATCGGATTTCCCCCACTACGGGGACGATCTCAGTTTTGGCCGAGTTCCAAAATGAAAAGAAGTTGATCATTGATGGGGCTTTCCTGACTGTTCGGATTGAAGCGTTGGAGCCGACATTGCACCTGTTGATCCCGCAGGCATCGGTGCAGCGGGACCAGCGTGGGGACTTTGTGCTGGTGGTGAATGCCCAGCAAATGGTCGAGCAACGTTATGTCGTTCTGGGCAAACAGGTTGAAACAGCTGTGATTGTGACGGAGGGATTGCAACAGGGCGAAAGTGTCATCGTCGAAGGTTTGCAACGGGTTCGCCCCGGGGTGCAGGTCGATGCGATCCTGACTGGCCAACAAGAGGGGCAGTAAAGGGTGTTTTCAACAATTTTCATTTCTCGCCCGAAAATGGCGATCGTTATTTCGACGGTGCTCAGCATCATGGGGGGCATCGGATATGTTGCCTTGCCAGTGGAGCAATTCCCCAATATCACCCCGCCGGTTGTCAATGTAAGTGCTACCTATACCGGTGCGAACTCTGAAACCGTTGAAAATACGGTGGCTGCCCCGATTGAGGCACAGGTGAACGGCGTCGATGACATGATGTACATGTCATCAGACAGCACAGACACAGGATCTTATTCCTTGTCGGTGACGTTTGAGGTTGGAACCGATGCCGATATCGCATCGGTGAACGTGCAAAACCGCGTGGCGCAGGCGACGGCCAGCCTGCCATCCGAAGTGATCAATTCTGGAGTGGTGACGCAGAAATCCTCTAGCAATATGTTGCTGGTGGCAGCGCTGTCGTCACCAAACGGCACTTATGATGAGGTGTTTCTGTCCAACTATGCCGCGATCAATCTCAAGGATTCTCTGGCGCGGGTTAATGGCGTTGGTAAAGCCGATATCCTGACCAATTTTGAATATGCCATGCGGATCTGGATGGATCCGAATAAGCTTGCCACACTGGGTTTAACGCCAAGTGACCTGATCCAGGTCATTCAAGAACAAAACCTTGAAGTATCCGCCGGTCAAATTGGGGCACCCCCAACGCCGGAAGGACAGCAATTCCAATATACGATTAAATCCAAAGGGCGGCTGACATCCGTTCAGGATTTTGAAAACATAGTTGTTCGCACCGGAGATTCCAGCAGCATTGTACGCGTACGCGATGTTGCACGGGTCGAGCTGGGGGCGAACTATTACAGCTCGTCAGGGCGATATAAGGGGCTGCCCGCAACTATTCTAGCAGTTTATCAAGCGCCTGGAGCCAACGCATTAGCCGTGTCTGAGGGTGTGTTGAACGAGTTGGAACGTCTATCGCATAGTTTCCCGGATGATGTTGAATACGCGGTGCCGTTCAACACGACGGACTTTGTTGAGCAGTCATTGAATGATGTTGTCTCAACGCTGATTTTGACCTTTATTCTGGTCATTTCAGTGGTCTTCGTCTTTTTGGGTAATCTGCGCGCTACGGTCATTCCGGGCGTGGCGATACCTGTATCGTTGATCGGAACATTTGCATTCTTGCTGCTCTTTGGCATGTCGTTGAACACAATTTCATTGTTCGCCCTGGTTCTGGCGATCGGTATTGTGGTTGATGACGCAATTGTTGTTGTTGAAAACGTCGAACGGTTGATCGCAGACGAAGGGCTTAGCCCGCCTGAGGCAACGCGCAAGGCCATGGGGCAGATTACCGGACCGGTGATTGCAACGACCTTGGTGTTGCTGGCTGTGTTTGTGCCGGTAACTTTCATGCCGGGGATCACCGGGCGACTATACTCGCAGTTTGCCGTGACGATTTCCACCGCCGTTGTAATCTCTTCGATCAATGCGCTGACATTGTCACCTGCACTTTGTGCCTTGATCCTGAAACCGCGATCAGGCCCACCCCAAGGTGTATTGGCGAAGTTCGAAAACGGGATCGGAGCTGTTCGGGGCCGGTATGTCGGTATTGTTCGTGGGTTGGTAAAGGCGCCAATTCTGGGGCTGGTCGTTCTGGCGGTGATATTTGCTGGCTCAAGCGGGTTGATGAAGGCCGTGCCAAAAGGATTCTTGCCGCTTGAAGATAACGGGTATCTGTTCGTGAACGTGCAGCTTCCTGATGCGGCGTCTTTGGGTCGGACCGAAACCGTGACCGAAAGGGTCAATGAAAAGATCTTGGAAATCCCCGGCGTTAAAAGCACGATTTTAGTCAATGGCTATAGCCTGTTGAATGGGGCAGGGTCGAATGGCGCGATGATCATCGCCAATCTTGACCCCTGGGACGAGAGAAGTTCCGATGAACTAAGCGCTGATGGCATCTTGCAAAAGATACTGGGTATTGCGTTTCAGGAACCAAGTGCCAGCGTAATTGCCTTTAATCCACCGCCGATTTCAGGGCTGGGGATGAGTGCAGGCGTTGAGATGAAGGTTCAACAAACCGGAGGGGGCTCAGCACAGGATCTGTCAGCGGCATTGGGGTCTTTGGTTTATGCTGCCAACCAACGTCCAGAAATTGCGCAGGCCTATACGACCTTTAGGGCGAATGTGCCCAAAGTGTTTGTGGATCTTGATCGAGAGAAAGCCAAGTCTTTGGATGTAGCAATCAGCGATATTTTCCTGACGTTGCAATCCTATATGGGGTCTTTTTATGTCAATGACTTCAACCTGTTTGGCCGGGTGTATCGGGTCATGATCCAAGCCGAGGGCGAGTATCGCGATAAGGTTGAAGATATCAATGCGCTTTATGTCCGCTCGCAAACCGGTGAAATGGTGCCAATGGGAACGCTTGTATCGACCAAGAACGAGTTGGGGCCGATCCTGCTGAACCGGTACAATATGTTCCGTTCAGCAACGATCACGGCTGTTCCGGCTGAAGGGTTGTCTACGGGTGATGCCATTCGTGTTCTCGAAGAAGAGGCTGCTACGGCTTTGCCGCCGGGGTTCGCATATGAGTGGACCGGGACGGCGCAGCAACAGCTTAGCTCTTCAGGGATGGTTGTCGTGATTTTGATAATGGCGGTGGTGTTCGGCTATCTGTTCCTTGTGGCGCAATACGAAAGTTGGACCATGCCGATTGGCATTTTGTTGTCGGTCACAGTTGCACTGTTTGGTGCGTTAATCGCGGTCTTTGTGGTGGGAAGTGATATCAACCTTTATACCCAAATCGGGATGATCATGCTGATTGGTCTTGCGTCCAAAAACGCGATTCTGATTGTGGAATTTGCGATGGAGCGAAAGGCTGCGGGCCTATCGACCAAAGAAGCCGCCCTTGAAGCCGCAACCCAACGGTTCCGCGCTGTAATGATGACAGCGCTGTCCTTCTTGCTGGGGGTTGTTCCATTGATGACCGCATCAGGGGCAGGGGCTGCAAGTCAACGTGCGATTGGGATCGCGGTCTTTGGCGGCATGTTGGCGGCGACGGTTGTTGGGGTTATTTTGGTGCCAGTACTTTATGTGATCATGCAAAATCTGCGTGAATACGTGAAGGGCTTCAAAAAAACGACCTGAGCGATGGCAGCGGTCAATTCTGGTCCATGTCCAGGCAATCTATCCCAGCCCTGATCGCGGGACTGGGATTCATAAATTATACAAAGTTGGGTTTTGTACTGCATGGTTTTGGTTGCGTTTCTGGCCGTTATCGATAAGTTTGCGGAAACTCCATCCGCACTAGGGAAATTATCGATAAAATGACTGATTGCATCACGCGCTGGACCCGAGATACTGCTCAAGACTTGTATATACTGCCATTGATGGATTTGCTGTTTCGCGCGCACACTGTGCATCGCGAAAATTTTGACCCAAACAAAGTGCAAACTTCAAAGCTTCTTTCGATCAAAACGGGTGGCTGCGCCGAAGATTGCGCCTATTGTTCACAGTCGGCGCGCAATGGCTCACAATTGCCAGCCTCCAAGCTGATCGAGGTCGAGCGTACATTGGCGCAGGCCCGCAAGGCACGTGATGCCGGGGCAACCCGTTTCTGTATGGGGGCCGCATGGCGTGAACCTAAAGCCCGCGATATGGATGCGCTTGTAGCGATGGTTCAGGGGGTCCGAGACCTTGGCATGGAAACCTGTATGACGCTTGGCATGCTGGACGACACGCAAGTGGTGCAACTGCGCGATGCAGGTTTGGATTATTACAATCACAACATCGATACATCTGAGCGATATTATCCTGAAGTGATTGGCACGCGCACCTTTGCAGACCGTATTGATACGCTGGAACGGGTGCGGGCCGCTGGAATGAAGGTATGCTCGGGCGGTATTCTTGGCATGGGTGAACACACAGGTGACCGCATCGACATGCTGGTGTCTCTGGCAAACCTGTCTGAGCCACCTGAATCTGTGCCGATCAACATGCTGATGCCGCAGGCGGATACGCCGTTGGCAGATGCTGAACCGATTGACCCGATCGAATTTGTCCGTGTGATTGCCGTGGCTCGCATCATGATGCCGCAGTCCTATGTGCGCCTTTCGGCTGGTCGTAGTGACATGAGTGATGAGATGCAGGCGATGTGTTTCTTTGCCGGGGCGAATTCGATCTTTGTGGGTGATACATTGCTGACCGCGGACAACCCCGAAGAAGACACTGACGCGCGTTTGTTTGCCAAACTTGGCATGCAGCCAGAGACCCTGCCCGTACAGGATCGGGTGGAAGCGGCTGAATGACAGCCACTGAGCGTCTGAAATCCATGCTGGGCACGCTTGAGGTCCGGCATCGACGCCGTAGGCTTTCGCCCCGGCAGGGTTTGGATTTCGCGTCAAATGACTACCTTGGGCTGACTGGATCCCAAGCGATGAACATGGCTGCGCAAAAGGCGCTGGCGCGCGGCGTTCCGCTGGGCTCGGGGGGATCGCGTCTGCTGCGGGGCAATCATCCTGAACATGAAGTGCTTGAACAAGAGGCAGCTGCGTTTTTCGGGACCGAGGCAGCACTATTCATGGGCGGCGGATTTCAGGCCAATCAGGCGTTATTTTCGACCCTGCCAGCGGCTGGTGATCTGATCCTACACGACGTATTGGTACACGCCAGTGCGATCGAAGGCATGCGGCTGGGGCGGGCGGATACACGCGCTTTTGCCCATAATGATGTCGATGATGCGCAACGCGTGTTGGCCGATTGGCGAACGGCAGGCGGAACCGGTCAGGTTTGGCTGGCGGTCGAAAGTGTTTACTCTATGGAGGGCGATCTGGCCCCACTAAAGGCCCTTGCGGCTCTGGCACACGCACAGGGGGCCATTTTGGTGGTGGATGAGGCGCATGCAACCGGCGTATTTGGGTCTCAGGGCGCAGGTTTGGCGCACGGGCTTGAGGGCGAGCTGCTGACATTGCACACCTGTGGCAAGGGGCTGGGCGTTTCTGGTGGTTTGATCTGCGGCGCGCAGGTGATGATTGATACCCTGATCAACCGGGCGCGCCCCTTTATCTTTGCCACCGCACCATCGCCCTTTGATGCGGCCATGGTCCGGGCGGCGCTGGAACAGATCTCGAATGGGCAGGGGCTGGTGGATGCGGCACAGGCACGAATGCAACATGCCCACGCCGAGGCGCGCCGTTGCGGGTTAACTACAACTGAGCTGTCTAGCCAAATCATTCCGGTCATTCTGGGCGATGATGCGCGCACTATGGCGATGGCCACGGCCTTGCAAGGGCAGGGGTTTGATGTGCGCGGCATTCGCCCACCGACTGTGCCGCGCAATACATCGCGCCTGCGGATTTCGATCACCGGAAATGTTAAACTATCAGATATAACTGAATTATTTGAACTATTGGCAACCCAATTGGCAGAGGCTGCATGAATACGATCATCATAACAGGCACGGATACGGGCATTGGCAAAACGGTCTTTGCTGCTGGGCTGACCGCAGCGCTTGGCGCAAGCTATTGGAAACCCGTACAATCGGGATTGGATGATGCAACTGACAGCGAATCCGTGCAAGCCCTGTCAGGTGCACGGATCCTGCCCGAGGCGTACCGTTTGAATATGCCTGCCTCGCCGCATTTGTCGGCCGAAGATATGGGCGTGGAAATTGACTTGGGCCAGCTTGCCTTGCCGCAAGTTGAGGGCCCGTTGGTGGTCGAAGGGGCCGGGGGCGTTATGGTGCCGCTGACCCGTAAACATTTCTTTGTGGACATGTTCGCGCAATGGCATGCACCGGTCATTTTGGTGGCCCGCACGGCACTTGGTACGATCAATCATACATCACTGTCGCTGAAAGCGCTCCGAGATGCCGGATGTGCGGTGATTGGCGTGGCTTTTGTCGGCGATCCCGATCCTGCGGTTGAGGGCACGATCTGCCAGATGTGTGACGTCGCACATCTGGGACGGTTGCCCGTGCTGGATCCATTGACCAAAGCCAACCTGAGCGAGGCCTTTGAAGCCATCGATCTTGCAACAATCAGGAGCGCGCTATGACCCCGATGGAGTTTGACGCCCGCCATTTGTGGCATCCCTATACGAATGTCATGGATCCCGGCCCGATGCATTTGATTACGGGGGCTGAAGGTGTTTGGCTGACTCGCGATGATGGCGGCAAGATGATAGATGCAATGTCATCGTGGTGGTGCGCTATTCACGGCCATCGTCATCCGGTCATCACTGACGCCATGCACCGTCAGATAGATCAGCTGCCGCATGTGATGTTTGGTGGATTGACCCATGATCCGGCGATTGAGCTGGGGCGCAGGCTGGTTGAATTTATGCCTGAGGGGTTGGACCGCGTGTTTTATAGCGATAGCGGCTCTGTCACGATCGAAGTCGCGTTGAAAATGGCGGTGCAGTATCAGATGGCGCAGGGGCACGCTCATCGGGTTGAATTTGCCACCATACGTGGCGGCTATCACGGGGATACGTGGAAGGCGATGAGCGTCTGTGATCCGGTGAATGGTATGCACGGATTGTTCGCCGGGGCCTTGTCGATCCAGCACTTCCTGCCACGCCCAAGTATTCGCTTTGATGAGGAATGGTGCGAGGATCCCATCCAGAATGGTCTGGCAGAGTTGGAACAGCTACTGGAGCGAAAAGGCAACCAGATCGCAGGCCTTATTGTTGAGCCGGTGGTTCAAGGGGCGGGGGGCATGTATTTTTATCACCCGGCATGGCTGCGCGGGGCGAAAGAGCTGTGTGATGAATACGGTATCTTGCTGATTTTTGACGAAATTGCCACAGGATTCGGCCGCAGTGGAGAGCTGTTTGCGATGGATCATGCTGGGATTGCGCCGGACATTATTTGTGTGGGCAAAGCTCTGACTGGGGGACATATCACCCTGTCAGCGACGGTCACCTCAAAAAACGTGGCTGAAGGTATCGGAAACAGTGAGGCCGGGGTGATGATGCACGGTCCCACGTATATGGCGAACCCATTGGCCTGTGCTGCGGGCGCTGCCAGCCTGAGCCTGCTTGCAAACGGAAACTGGAAGCAGGATGTGACACAAATTGCTGATCAGATGCAGCATGAGCTGGCGCCAGCCCGCGCTTTGCCCAGTGTGGCAGAGGTCCGCGTTTTAGGTGCCATCGGTGTGATCGAGATGCATGAGACGGTTGACCCACGCGTCGCCCACCGTGCGGCGCTTGAAACGGGGGTGTGGCTGCGACCCTTTGCCCGCAATATCTATTGCATGCCGCCGTTTGTGATGTCCGAGGATGAGTTGAGCCGAGTGACCTCGGCGATGGTGGCTTTGGCGCGAGGCGATGTATGAGGCACCACTGGTTATCCCATACTGGTACATCGGATCTGATCCTTGTTTTTGGGGGCTGGGCGCTTGGCGTTGCCCCATTTCAGGGCCTGAGTGGGTCTGATGATATTTTGTTTGTGGAGGACTATACCAAACTGGATGATCCGCTACCGGATCTGGCGGGCTATGACCATGTCACGTTGCTGGCCTATTCCTTTGGCGTGGCATCTGCGGCGCATTGGCTTGCGCAAAGCGGAGCAGAGCCTGACAAGTTGGTGGCCGTCGCAGGCACGTTGTATCCCGCAGATAGTAGCCTGGGTATCGCGCCTGAAACGGTGCGCGCCACGGCAGATGGGTTGACGGATGTCAGTTTTGCCCGGTTTTGCCGACGCGCGGGGGTAACTGGCCAGGCGCCTGCGATCAATCTGACAGCGGCACAGGCGGAGCTGCATGCTATTGCGGATCGCGGCGCGGCACCTGATCGCCAGTTTGATCGGATCTGGATTCCAGATCGCGACCGGATCATCCCAACCGACGCGCAAATCGCGGCGTGGCAGGGGCAGGGTGATGTAGTGCGCCATACCGATGGGCCGCATGTGCCGTTTGGTGCCGGCCAAAACTGGGCGGAGTGGCTGATATGACCCCACAAATGTCTATGCGTGTTCAACGCAGTTTCAGTCGTAGCTTTGATACCTATGATGAAGCCTCCAGCCAGCAAATCTGGGTGGCAAATCATTTGGCTCATTTGTTAGGGCAATCCGGCGCACCCAAAGCATTTGAATATGCGTTCGAGTTTGGCTGTGGTACTGGGCATCTGACGCAAGCACTTTGTCAAAATTTCGAATTCTCCAAACTGATCCTGAACGATATCACCCCTGAAGCAGATCACACTGCTGCAATCTTTGGAGCGGAATTTTTGCCCGGAGATGTCGCAACCACCGCATGGCCCAATCAGGTTGATCTGGTGGCCTCGGCATCAATGATCCAATGGCTGCAGGATCCGGCAAAGCTCATGGCGGAGGCTGCTCGCCATCTTGCCCCGGGTGGATGGCTGGCCGTGTCGGGATTTGGTCAAAATCAATATTGCCAGCTGTCTCAACTGGGATCTTCAGCAAAAGCGCCGGGTCTTTGCCAGCCAGAGGATTTGGTTGCGGCGATCTCTGATGAAATTGAAGTGATTGAGATGGGTGAGGCTGAAAGATGCCAGTATTTCCCAAGCCCGCGACATGTCTTGCATCACCTGCGCCAAACCGGGGTCAATGGACGCGCTCAAAAAGGGTGGAACAAGACCAGACTTGCGCAGTTCACGTCAGAATATGTCGATAAATTCGGTACAGAGCATGGCGTGCCGCTGACTTATCACCCGATTTGGATCGTCGGACGTAAACGCGCCTAGCCTAGTCGTGCCAGATGGCGTTGCATGACGGTATGCGCGCGCTTGGCATCACGGGCCTTGATCGCGGACAGAATTGCCGCGTGATCAGGGTCATCACGACGTTTCCAGCGTGGGGCATGATGGTTGAAAAAATGTCGTGCATATAGCAGTTGCAGATTGCTCACTTCGGCAATCAAACGCGGCATTTTGCAGCCTTCGATGATCGCGATGTGAAAGTTGCGGTTCTCACGTTCCCAATCAGTGGCCGTTTCTGATGCGTTGCAGGCCAGATGGATCAGCTCAATTGTGGCGATCTGCTCCGGGGTCAGGTTTGGCACCGACAGTTGCAGGGCGAGGGGCTCAAGCGCCCGGCGCATGACTTGCAGTTCGTCCACAACGGACTGATCCAGAGGTGCGATACAGATCCCTCGGCGTGGCAGGCTGATGACAAGCCCCTGCGATGACAGGCGGGTGAACGCTTCTCGGACAGTGACCTGACTGACGCTGAATTCACGGGCAATCGAATCTTGGCGCAGTTTTTCACCGGGCTGAAACTCTCCACGTACAATCCGCTCCGAAAGCACATGCGCAAGCTGGTCCGATTTCTTGCTTTGCTGCTCTGACACCTGTGCCTCGATACTCAATTTCCCGGTTCATGCCTTGCTAAACGATATTGATTGCAGGGTGAAGTAGGCAGGCCGTCTGAGGGGGATAATTTAAAGATGCCCCCCATTGGCATCAGGCAGACGGGGGGCGATTTTAACAGATTCAGTTTGATAAGTTTCTCGCCTGTTCACGTAGCGAGAATTTCTGAATTTTCCCGGTCGAAGTTCTGGGGATTGGTACAAACACAAAATGGCCGGGCACTTTATAGGGTGCAAGCTGATCACGGCACCATTGGCGCAACGTCTCGGCTGGTACATCAGATCCGACCACACGTTCGACAAAGGCACAGGGCGTTTCCCCCCACTTCTCATGAGGCATGGCAACAACGGCGACCACTTCGACAGCGGGATGTCGGTACAAAGCCTCTTCGACTTCGATTGAGGAAATATTTTCTCCGCCCGAAATGATGATGTCCTTGGATCGATCTTTGAGTTGGATATAGCCATCGGGATGCATGACACCCAGATCGCCAGAGTGGAACCAGCCGCCAGAAAAGGCCTCTTGCGTGGCGTTGTGATTGCGAAAGTAACCCTTCATCACGACATTCCCTCGGAACATGACCTCTCCCATGGTTTGGCCATCACGGGGCACCGAGGTCATTGTTTCAGGATCCATCACATCGAGACCTTCCAGCGGAAGATAACGCACACCTTGGCGGGATTTCAGTGCGGCCTGTTCAGCCGCGGGCAGGGTTGACCAATCTTGATGCCAGTCATTCACTACCGCAGGGCCGTAGGTTTCTGTCAATCCATACAGATGGGTCACGTCAAATCCTGCGGTTTTCATATCGGCCAACAACGTTTCAGGTGGCGGGGCGGCGGCGGTGAAAAACTGCACTTTGTGCGCAAGTTCCCGTTTGGCACTGCTTGGCGCGGAAATAAGGAGCGACATTACAATAGGTGCGCCACACAGGTGGGTCACACCATCGTCAGCCAACGCATTCCAAATTGGCTCTGCCCGGACCTGACGCAGGCACACATGGGTGCCGATGATGGCCGACATCGTCCAAGGGAAACACCAACCGTTGCAATGAAACATTGGTAGTGTCCACAGATAGACCGCATGTTTGTGCATTGAGGTTGTCAGTGCATTTCCCTGTGCCAACAGATAGGCACCCCTGTGATGCGACACCACGCCTTTTGGATCGCCGGTTGTGCCAGATGTGTAGTTGATCGAAATTGCATCCCACTCGTCTAGTGGCATCAACCATGCAAAATCAGGATCACCAGAGGACAAAAACGTATCGAAATCGATCGCGGCGTGATCTGTTTCAGGCCCGGTGAATTCCGGGTCATCATACTGGATTAAAGCCGGTTTGTGCGTACATAATGCAAGGGCCTCTTGCATCAAGGGCATGAATTCCCGATCAACAATCACGACCTTAGACGCCGCGTGATCAAGCTGAAAGGCAATGATCGCCGCGTCCAATCGGGTATTGACCGAATGCAGTACTCCGCCGCACATTGGTACGCCGTAATGGCATTCTAACATTGCTGGAGTGTTTGCCAGTAGTGCCGATACGGTGTCACCCCGTCCAATGCCGATTTGCGTCAGGGCCGAGGCCAGCTGCCGGGACCGCGTATAGAAATCGGCGTAATTGCGTTGCAATGTGCCATGAATGATTGCGGTGTGACTGGGAAAAACGCTGGCGGCGCGTTCCAGAAACGTCAATGGCGTCAGTGGTTGGTAATTTGCTGGATTGCGATCCAGACCATCATTGTACGGATTGTTCATTTTCTGCTCAATGATCTTGCCATTGAGGAGCACGTTTTTCGATGAACGCACCTATGCCTTCTTCGGCGTCGTGGGCAAGCATGTTGTTGACCATCACCCCAGAGGCATAATCGTAAGCTTCCGAGAGGGGCATCTCGCGTTGGGCATAGAAGGCACGTTTTCCGGTGGCTAGCGTCATACTGGATTTTGAGGCAATTTTACGCGCCATTTCCATGGTGATTTCTTGCAAGGTATCGGGGGCGACGGCCCGGTTTATCACCCCAATTTCGGCGGCGCGACTTGCGGGCGTCATATCGCCTGTCAGCAGCATTTCCATCGCGTGTTTATTGCCAACATTCCGTGACAGGGCCACCATCGGGGTTGAGCAAAACAAGCCGATGTGAACGCCGGGTGTGCTAAATTGCGCTGTGTCGGATGCAATCGCCAGATCGCAACTGGCCACCAACTGACAACCTGCTGCGGTTGCAACTCCTGTGACTTGGGCAATGACGGGTTTGGGACAATTCACAATGGACTGCATCACGCCTGAACATTGCGCCAAGACCTTTGTGAAATAAGCTTTTCCATGATCAGGTGCGGCGCGACCGGCTGTCATTTCCTTCAGATCGTGACCGGCACAAAAAGCAGGCCCGTTGGCGGCCAATATGATGACCCGCACGGATGGGTTGGCACCGGCATCGGCAAAAGCAGTGCCAAGTCTGGTCAGCATCGCCTCTGACAGGGCGTTGCGCCGCCCAACATCATTGAGGGTCAGGCGCAGAATGCCGTTGTCATCCAGATCATGCAGTAGAATATCAGTTGTTTGCACAGGTCCGTTCCTTTTCCCAGTCTACAGAATGTTGATTTCGACGCTGTCAGCGAGCGTATTGGCGATGAAGCAATAGCGGTGTGCCCGGTGCTGCATCTGCTCCAGTTCAGCTTTATCAACGGTGAACCCGGTGTCAAAACGCACCACTGGATGCAAATCCACTTTGGTCACTGACATTTGACCCTTGGCATTTTTGCCAAGATGGGCAACCGCGTAATCGTGGTAGCTTGCCACTTGCCAGTTGGCCTTTGTGGCGAGGGCCAGAAAGGTCATCATATGACAGCTGGATAAAGCAGAGGCGAGGGCTTGTTCAGGATTAGTGTGATCAGGGTCGCCACCCCAGTCTGGGGCGGCGTCAACCTGAACTTCGTGGCTGTGATTGTATTGCACGGTATGTGCGTTTGAATATTTACCTTCTTGTAAGACGGGCTCGATGCGCTGCCAGTGCAGCTCGATTGAAAGGTCAGACATTAATGTGTTCTCTGTATTTTTTACGCGGTTCAGGAGGCGGCGATTTTCTTTTTGGGATCAAAGAAGGGGCGTTCTGCGATGGTGGCCTTATGGATCCCGTCCGGCATTGCGACATCGACCACGGTGCCGATTTCTGAGCAGCCAGTGGATATCATTGCCAAGGCGATGTTTTGCTCAAGCCGCGGAGAATAGACGGCAGAGGTGACCTTGCCAACGACAGCACCATCTTTGCTGATGGCCCAGAAGGTGGTGTTCGGGCCTGTGAGCGGCGCGCCGTCGATCACAAGCCCCACCTGTTTGCGGCTTGTGCCGTTTTTTTTAATCCGGCGCAGCGCGGATTTGCCGATGAATTCAGCATCAATATCGAGGTTCACAAGCCGGTCAAACCCAAGCTCATAAGGATTGGTGTTGATATCGGCATCAGCATGATAAGACAGCATCCCACCCTCGATCCGACGAATAGAGGAGGTATGACCGGGTTTCAGATCAAAGGGCTTTCCTGCTGCCATAACTTTTTCCCACAGCTCATCCCCTCGTGTTCCGTCCTGCAGGTATAACTCATACCCCAATTCGCTGGACCAGCCGGTGCGCGACACGATCAACGGAATGCCATCCAGTTCGAACTTGCGCAGCCAATAGTATTTCAGATCCATGATGCTGTCGCCAAACAGCGCTTTCATCACCTCGCCTGATTTTGGACCTTGCAGTTGAAGCGGCGAAACATCGGGTTCGCAGATGCTAACATCCAGGCCCGAATGTACGGCCACACCCTGCGCCCAAAGTAGGATGTCGCTGTCTGCCAGCGAGATCCAGAAGTGGTTTTCGGCCAAGCGCAGCAGGATTGGGTCGTTCAGAAGGCCACCATCAGCATTGGTAATCAGGATATATTTACACTGGCCTACAGCCATCTTGGACAGGTCACGCGGGGTTAGCATTTGGACAAACTTAGCTGCATCCGGTCCGGTGATTTCAACCTGACGCTCGACCGCGACGTCACATAGGATGGCGTCATTCACAAGATTCCAGAAATTCTGTTCGGGGCTCCCGAAATCACGCGGGATGTACATGTGATTATATACGGAGAACCCTTGCGCGCCCCAGCGGACGGTTGCGTCGAAATACGGGGATTTTCGGATCTGTGTTCCGAACCCGAAACCATCTGATTTTGTCATGTTATTCATCCATTTACACCAATGGCGGTGGCTTCATTCGTTGTTACGAACATGTAACATCACAAGCCAGTTGGGTGTGGTCTGAAAACACGCGTTTTGCAGACCGGATAGACTGTAATCAGAGGATTGACAGGCTGATCGGGCGGGGCATGTCAGATGTTGGGTTTTGCCGCCAGTTTAGAAAGGTGAGGAGGTTGCGATTTGACCTCGCGCGTGACGATGTAGGTCATGTAACGCTCGATCCCAATTTCTGCAGCCAGCAAAGCGTCCATCATAGCTTGAAACGAGGCAAGGTTGTGGTTGAAGACCTTCATCACATAATCCATGCCGCCGCCCGTCGCGACGCATTCTGCGACCTCATCCAGTTTTTGGATGTGGGCTTCAAACCGTTCGAAATCGGATTTACGGTGATGTGTCAGCGCGATGGTGACGATGACTTGCGTAAAATCACCAATCTGATCTAGGGCAATTTCAGCATGATACCCGCGGATAAATCCAGCTGTTTTCAGCTTGCTCAATCGGGCCCAGCAGGGGGTTGGCGACAGATTGACAATCTCAGCCAGCTTGGTTTTACTGAGTTGCCCATGCATCTGGACTGCTCTGAGGATGCGAATATCAGTCGCATCAAGACCAATTTTCTTCATGTACCCGTGACCTTCGTTGAGTTCATCATAACATTGGCCATGAATGCGCAGGACGCAATCAGTTACTCTCGTTTCAGAGGTTAAGCGTTAGATTTTGGACATATCGTTTGACGCAGCTACAAGCCGTACCGTATGGGCATGAGCCATTCTATTGTAGCATACGTTTGCTTTGTGGATCATGGAATGGCGTTAAGCTGATGTCAGCAGCAATGGCACGGCCTTCTACCATGACGGTATAGCTGCCAGTTTCCAGTGATTCCTTGTCAGTTTCTCCATCTGGTAAGGCCACAAAGCACAGCCCCACAGCTGACCCGATGGTGTTGCCATAGGCCCCGGCAGTGACATAACCGACCACCAGCCCATCGCGCAGGATGGGCTCATTGTGATGCAATAATGGTTCTGGATCGTTCAATTTGACAGAACAGAGATAGGGGCCATCAGCTTTGGCTTTGCAGACAAGATAAGCGTCGCGCCCTATGAACGGGATGTCTTTGTTGGGTTTGCAGGCAAAATCCAACCTTATCTGATGTGGAGATTCCGTATAGGCCATGTCATGCCCCCAATGAACAAAGCCTTTCTCAATGCGCAAGGCATTGAGGGCTTCGCCACCGATAAGGCGCAAGCCATACTGTTTGCCCGCGTTCATCAAAACCTCGAACACATGTTCGGCAAAGTCCGGGGTGACAAAAACTTCCCATCCCAGCTCACCCGAATAGGAAAGGCGTTGGGCGAAGACCTTGGCGTGACCGATGTGGAAATGTTGGAAGCTGTTGAATTTGAAAGCTTCATTCGACATATCTATATCGCTGACGCTGGCCAGAACCTCTCGCGATTTGGGCCCCATTATGCCTAGAACGCCATAGGACGATGTCACATCACGCAGGCGCACATCTTCGTCCGGTTGGATATTGTCCCGTAAATGCAGGTAGTCGCGTCGGGTGTGTGAGATGGAGCTCATCATCATGAAGCTTTCATTGCCATGGCGGGCAACAGTGACATCACTCTCAATCCCGCCGCGTTCATTGAGCATCAGCGTATAAGCCACCCGTCCCGGGTTCATCGCCATATTGTTGGTACATAGACGTTGCAGGAAGGATTCCGCATCCTTGCCCTCGACCATCAACTTGCCCAACATGGTGTAGTCGATCATGGCCACAGCATTGCGGGCGGCATGCTGTTCCTCTTGAACTGTGTCAAACCAACTGGGGCGATAGAAACTGTGGTCATAGACCGGCGTGCTGCCAGTTGGGCCAAACCAGCCGGGGCGTTCCCAGCCTTGCGCTTCGGCAAAGCAGGCGCCGTGCGCCTTGAGTGCGTGATGAAACGGGGTGCGGCGCAGGTTTCGCACCGTTTCACGCTGACGGCCGGGCCAGTGCATCGCGTAGGTCAGCACCAAGGTTTCGGGGCAGCGTTCGCGCAAATAGATGTCACGCGCCTGAAACTCTTCGCAGCGCTTTGGGTCCATTTCAGCCAGATCCATCGGGGCATGGCCCTTCATGATCCATTCGGCCAATGCCTTGCCCGCACCGGGGCCCGATTGAATGCCGGTGGAATTCACACCTGCCAACACAAAATACCCTTTGATGTCTGGCGCTTCGCCAAGGGTAAAGCGACCGTCGTAGGAATAGCTTTCTGGTCCGTTAAAAAACGTGCGAATGCCGGTTTCCTGCAGCAGCGGCACACGGTTCATCGCCAGTTCCAAGACCTCCATCACGTCGTCTTCGACAAACGGAAGGCTGTCGAATTCAAAAGATTCGGGAATGCCATTTGTGGCCCATGGCTTGGCGTTGAAATGGGCAAAGCCAAACAACAGCTTGCCGGCGTCTTCCTTCCAATAGGTGCCATCGCAATAAGATCGTAGCACCGGCAGGTCACTGGGTAGATTGGGAATGGCCTCGGTCACCAGATAGTAATGTTCACAGGCATGAAGCGGGACACCGACGCCACTCTTCTGGCCCAATTCTCGGGCCCACATACCGCCGCAGTTGACGACAAAATCAGCTGTGATCGTGCCCTGTTCGGTGCGCACGCCGCGTGCGGCGCCACCTTCGACCAGCACTTCCTCAACTTTGATGTGTTCAAAGATTTGCGCGCCGTGCATGCGCGCGCCTTTGGCCAGCGCGGTGGTCAGGTCAATCGGGTTGGCCGAGCCGTCAGACGGCATATAGATGCCCCCCAATACACCCTCGGGATTCATCAGAGGCCAACGTTCTTTGATCTCATCCGTGCTGAGCGCATGCGCCTCGATCCCAAACAACGACGCGAAATCTGCTTTGCGCTTCAGCTCAGCATGACGTTCCTCATTGACAGCGATCGAGATTGAACCAGACCGGCGATAACCGGGATTCTGACCGGTCTCAGCTTCGATCTCTTCCAGTAACTCAATACCGTATTTGGCAAAGGCCGTGGTGGCGTGACTGCCCTGCAGCTGCCCCACTAGACCGGCGGCGTGCCATGTGGTGCCGCTGGTCAGTTGCTTGCGTTCCAGCAACACAACATCTTTCCAGCCTTCCTTGGCCAGATGATAGGCGACCGAGCAGCCGTGGATACCACCGCCAATGATTACAACTTGCGCATGGCTGGGGAGTTGTTTTTGCATGTTTGTCGTCCTGTCAGGGGTGGTTATGCGTCGGTCAAAACGCGCAGTTGTTCACGAAATAGCTGGCCAGCGTTGTCAACGGTGTCTTCGATGCCCGCCAGACGTAGCAAATGCCACGCAAGGGCGTGGTTGCTGGCGGTGACAGGCTTGCCTAAGGTCTGTTCTGCCTGTTCGATAATGCCCGCCGCGCGCAGGCTGGTGCAGGAAATAAAAACGCCGTCAACGTCAGGCGATTGGCCAACAGATATGGCGGCTTGCAGGATAGACTTTGGATCGATCTTGCCAACGACCAAATCGCTTTGCTCATAGAATGAGCCCACAACTGTGACATCGATACCTGCAGTGTTGAATTTGGCCTGCATCGCATCAGTCACTTCGGGGGAATATGGTGTCAGTAATCCAAGTCGTTTAACACCCAGAGCGCCAAGCGCGACCTTGGCGGCGGTCAACGGGTTGGTTGAGGGCACGCCGGGATGCGCCTCTTCAAAGATTTCGGCCACACGCTCTTCGCCAATAATGGTAGACGCAGACGTGCAGCCATAACCGATGGCGTTGAGGCCCATGTAGTCAGGTAACAGCCCTGCAGCGATAGGCAGTTCAGCCTCCATCCGCCCCAAGGTTTCCGGGGTGACGGTGACGTCATTGGCAAGACGCGAATGATAGACTGACACGCCGGGCAGGTCCGTCAGGGCGCGGAATTCCCATTCCATCGTCTGGTCGGATTCAAGCACCAGAAGGCCAATGCGGGCGCGGTCTCCCGCGCCAGCATCGGTTGTAAAGTTCAGGCGTTTGATACGCGCGTCTTGTTTGCTCATCTCATCCCGCCTCGGCCATCTCTTGTTGCGCGAAAAACGAGGTGTCTTTTGGCACCTCAGGCAACGCCATATCGTAAGACGAACAACGCACGCGGCCCGACGCCTCGCCGCGCACGACCTCATGCGTAAGCGTGCTGGGCAGGTGGTTTTGGCTCAATTCAATCGCGTCCTCGGCGTAATAGGTTGAGATGTAGAGCGTGCGCGAGGTGTCAGACAGGTTCGGCGCAGATCCATGCAACAGACGCGCGTGCATCAGGCAAACGGACCCTGCTTTGCCGGTGCATTTGATGACATTGTCTATGTGCTGATCTTTAACCTCATCCGCCACAGCGCCGGTAAAGACCCCGTTATGCCAATGGGAATAAAGTGGCCCGATGTGGGTGCCGGGTACAACCTCAAGCGGGCCATTTTCAAGCGTGACATCATCGACGAACAGCAGGCATGTGATGATGTCATCGTTGGTCATCGGTTGGAATGGAAAATCTTGATGGAATTTCACTTCGGTCGCCGTACCCGGAAGCTTGGAATTTACCTTGCCGTGGTGGAAGCGCAGTGCGGGGCCAATGAGTTCAGCACAGAAATCGACCGTGCGGGCGTTGCGCATAATACCTGCGTATACGTCCGAGATCTCCTCAGGTGATTGCACCCTGCGCAGGCCAGGAACCTCAGCGGTATGACCCGGTTGCAGGTCAAACCGTGGGCGGCCATCCATGGTCTCGCCGTAGTCATCAGTGTAGGCGCGGCTTTCTTCGACCCATTCAGAAAACACTTTGCGTAAGTCTGCAAGTTCTTCCGATGTTACGGCATCTTCAAGAACCAATACGCCGTCACGCCAGAACTGATCTTTTTGCTTCTGTGTCAAAACAGCCATGTTTTTGCCCTCCCTGCAAGGTAAGCTGGTATATACCAGTGATTGAGGTTGGTATATACCAGATTCCATGTTATGCAAAACAAAATCCCAGAGTGATCCTAAAAATATGAAAAGCGATATGAAATCATCAACTTCAGCTCCATTGTTTCGGAGGATTGTGGGTGATTTGAAAAGCCAAATAGTAGACGGAGAGCTGCCAGAGCATACTCCATTGCCCTCTGAGAGAGTCGTTGCTGAGCATCATAATGTCAGCCGTATGACCGCAAGGCGTGCTTTGGAAGCGGTTGAGGCCGAGGGACTTGCCTATAGTAAAGACCGCAAGGGGCGCTTTGTTTCACCCAAACGTCTGGATTACGATGTCGGTAGCATGTCAAACTTTATCTCAGGTGCTGCGGCCAAGGGGATCGAGATCGAGATGGAGCTTCTTGATAGTAAGCAATCTGTTGTCGATGCCGAATTGGCAAAAATCCTGCCGGTTCCGGTTGGAACACCGGTCTATGAGAATACGCGACTGTTTCGTCGGCAAGGGCACGCAACGTTCCTTGAAACCGAAACGGTGATCGTCAGTCGATGTAACGAATTATTGTTCAACGCGCAACCAGAGCAGCAGGCGCAACCGCAAACCCAACGCTATAGCCCGCTTGGACATATGGCAGATATCGTTATCCGAATGCGCGCGCTTGACCCACCCGAAGCTGATATTCTGGGTCTGATGCCGTATCAGTCTGGAATAGAGCAAGAGCAACGGGTGCGTGATCAAGCAGGTAAAGTTTTCTGTTTCAGCCGCCAGATCTGGCGCGGAGAGCTGGCGCAGTTTTCAGCACGGGCAATTTTAAAAGCTGGATCATAGCCATATCTTGTCGCTAATGTAGACCCGAGACGCGGGGCGGTTGATTTACTCGTTCTGGTGCAAGTTAGGAGCGGCTAAATCCGCTCTTCAAGTCGATCAATTGAAAGGGCTCTTCCGCCAGAGCCTAAAATCTAAAGCAATCTTGGAAAACCTTGAAGCCCTTTGTGATCTCTATCTCTTCACTTGCCGTAAATCCTATTAGAAGTGCCTTCTTAGGTGGCTTTTGACTGCTGTAGTAATATGAGAGCTGTTCGATCCCGATCCCGCGTTTAAGGGCCGTCCGTGTGACTTTGAAAAGTTTGTAATCTGCGCATTTATGTGGCTCATGCCTGACGCAGAATTAGTTACTTTGGGCTTCTTGTGCTCATCCGAAGGCGCCAGTTAAGTTCTTTCTATCATAAACTAGCTTGAGGATCGGCTTTGCGGCACGAAACGAACGTCGGCATGATTTAGTAGGTCACGCAATTTGTCGAAGTACCCACTGTGTTACAGGTTGTTTGGGTAGGCGGTTGATAAACGGGCACTGGAACATAGTCTGGCCGATCAGATTGTGCAGCGATTATGCCGCTATCATCAGTTTTAGCATTTTCACATGCAAACTGGTGCAATTCCTCGGCGCTAATCATAGCGTTTACGGCGTTGCCACCTCGATAGTTCGCGTGTTTCCCATACTTAGCGCAGTGCTTTACGGCAATGTCACGAGCCTCAGCAGTTAGTGTTGGTACTGTATCCCAAGCGCTGTACTTCAAACTAATCCCATTTTCGGATGCGTAATCCACGGTCGGTGTGCCAGTGGTGCATCCCAACAGTGAAACCATAACTATTGTCGCCAAAGGTGATCTCATTTTTAACACTCAATTTTGTTCATCCGTGAGTTCACCTTTAGACAAAACACTTCTGGCACAAGTTAAAGGCAAGTATAGTCAATGGCTTCTCTGGGCTCAGAGCAGTTATCTGAAGGTTATCGTCAGGATCACGGGGCCATAAATTAGGATGAATTACGGTAATACGATGCTAAGTGGCCTATGAAAAGGTTGCCCTCCGACGTCATTCTGGAAAGATCGAATCTTTGAATGCATGGAGCCACTTAGGACAGATGGAATCGTCGGAGCCACCAAATTGCGCTGCTGTGACTTTTCTTGTCACTTACAGAAAGATTTTTTGGCGAACTACACTAGGGCTAAATCGGCTCGCTCAATATCTCAAATTGGTGCAATAGTGGGTGCGATAAAATGATTCGCCATCTGTTATTGCTGTTTAATAACAATCACTTGAGTGATGGCGGAGGAGGTGGGATTCGAACCCACGGAGGACTTTCACCCTCGTCGGTTTTCAAGACCGGTGCATTCGACCACTCTGCCACTCCTCCGACTTGGTGATCTCTTAAGGAATGTGAATATCGCCTGCAAGTGTAAAATATCGTTGCCTTGATCTATCTTGATTAAGTGGAGTGATTTTCTTGATTTTAGGTTAGTTGATATTCACATTTTTCCAAAATGACTGTGGGCAGATAGGTCTCTGGGCAACGCGTGATCTGATGGTTCCAGCCGTTAAGTAATGACAGGTCTGGAATGTCCTGATTGCGTTGCCCGGTTTCTTGGTCCTCTGATGCGTTGAAGATGATGATGACCTTAGTTTTGGCGAGGCGACATATTTCACGGATGTATTCGAGATATTGTGGTGGGTTCGCATAGAAGTTGATCGCCTGGTGGCATAAAACCAGATCATGTTCAGCGGTCGGTAATGGTATTGGTAAAACTCGACCATCAAAGTACAGGGGGTGCACGTTATAGTGTGTCCAAAACGGCTGGAATGACGTTGTCTGGCTGTTTCGATCCCAATAGTCAGCCAGAGTGACGCTATGGCCCCGAGCGGATAATATCTCGTGGTTGGCGCAGGTGCCGGGCGACAGGTCAAGGACTTTCAGACTAGGTTTGTCGAACACTTCCGGGGCAAATGTTGCTAGACGTAATTTTTCACGCAAAAGATTGTAAGGTCGGATCCTGTACTTGGGTGGCGTCAGGCATCGCTCAAATACTGATGCAGACATGGGGTATGGGCCCAATTCATCTGGTTTGGAGATAACGCCGAGGTCTTGCAATCGTACCCAAGCTTCTAGTGCCCGCTGTGAGAATATGCCTAATGCGGTATCCAACCAGACAGTTTTCGGTTGTTTTCCGGTCCTTTCAAAGCGCTCTCTCATACGTGTCATACGTTCCGAGATGATTTGAGAGTGAATATCGCGACAGCGGAGGATTTCTCTTAGAACGGCGCGTTCTTCTTGCGTTTTAGCGATATAGGCTTGTCTTTTCATATGCTTCGTACGCGATCATGCTGTGTTTTGCGCTTAAACTTTCGGTACCCCCGCTTATTGAGTGAAAAGGGGCGTTTGGTGTGTTTGCACAAAGCGCGGGTATAAATCTAGTTTGTTCAGATGCATTCTTTCAATCTAACGGGGATGCAAAGATTGGAAAATCTGCAATGACCGGAGTTTTCAGGGGATTTCTGCCGAAACGATCATAGTGGACTTTTCTTGTTTGGTCGGGCAGGTTAGACTGTGCCATGCATAATCTGCATAATAAAAAACAGCACTGGGAAAACCGGTAGGCAAACAAGGCGACGGGCAAGGACACAGGAATGAGCATTCGTTCAATTGGTAAAATTCAGGCATGGCATGGGGTTGTCATGATCGGTTTGATCGCGCTTGTTGGTTGCGAAGAAGGGCAGGGTTTTTTGAAGCCTGCCGATAAGGATAAGGTTGCGACGGATTCCTCCGTATCCCAGACGGTTCCAAAAGCGGCCAAGGGCGAAGCCCGCGATGTTGAGGCTCCGGAAGTTTTTCAGGTGACCAGCAGTGGCCTGTGGGATGGTCGCCCCTCGTTGGGCGGGATCTGGGTGGCGCATCCTGATGTGACCCAGCCAGAGCGGGTGATAATTCGTAATACCAAAAATTCGAAATCGGTTGTTGGTGCGCTGTTCCGTCGTGAGCGGAACAATCCGGGCCCGGTGTTCCAGATTTCATCGGATGCAGCGGATGCCTTGGGCATGCTGGCTGGTGCGCCGGCTGAATTGTCAGTTACGGCCTTGAGGAAAGAAGCGCCACCACCGCCTCCGCCCACACCGGAACCTGTGCCAGAAGTTGAAAAGACTGGGGCTGAGACAAAAAGCGCGACCACGACCAAAAAATCCGCAACTGAAAAGAAACCTACCAAATCACAGAGCAAAAAGCTTAAAAAGGCTGAAAAGATTGAAACCAAGTCGCTTGCCCCTGTGGCGGGCGCTGCTGCGGCAATTGCGGCAGCCGAGGTCGCCAACGCCGCTGCAGCGAGCTCTGGTGGGGTAACAGATATTGGGGAATCCGCGCAGCAATCGTCGCTCAGAAAACCATATCTGCAGATCGGTACTTTCAGCGTTAAGGAAAACGCAGAAAGTACCGCCGCTAAGTTGCGTGAACAGAGCCTGCAGGCCTCTGTCAGGGAACAGAAAACCCAAAGCAAAACGCTGTGGCGTGTGGTAGTTGGCCCTGCAACCAACAAGCCCGAACGCAGCGCGCTTTTGAAAAAGATCAAGGGAATTGGTTTTGATGATGCTTACCCGGTCCGTGACTGACGGTTTTATAAATATGCGTCGTGCAACAGGTTTATTGGCTTTGGCTGCACTGTTGGGAAGTGTTGGATTTCCAGCAGAAGCCTTTGATACCAAAGCCAAAGCGGCCTTTGTTGTTGATGTTGGAACTGGCACTGTGTTGCTGAATAAAAATGCGGACGAACCATTGCCGCCCGCTTCGATGTCCAAGCTGATGACGCTGTATGTTGCGTTTGAGGCGATCCGAAAAGGTCAGATGTCGTTAGATGAACGTTTGCCAGTATCTGAGCATGCAATGAGCTATGGCGGCTCGACCATGTTTTTGGATACCACAGACCGAATACGGGTCGAAGATCTGCTGAAAGGTATTATTGTGCTTTCTGGCAATGACGCCTGTGTTGTGATTGCCGAAGCACTCAGCCCAGATGGAACCGAAGCCGGTTTTGCCCGATTCATGACACAACGGGCACAGAAAATGGGGATGACCCACTCGACATTCTCAAACTCAAACGGCTGGCCTGCTGCTGGCCATTTGATGAGCATGCGTGATCTTGCTCTTTTGTCACGACGCTTGATCGAAGATTTCCCAGAGTTTTACCCGCTGTTTGCAGAAACTGAATTTGAATTTGATGGGCGTGCACCCAAAAACACCCAAAACCGCAATCCTTTGCTGAAACTGGGTATTGGGGCGGATGGTCTGAAAACCGGACACACGCAACGCGCAGGGTATGGCCTTGCCGGTTCTGCCAAGCAGGGCGATCGCCGGGTGGTGTTTGTGCTGTCCGGGTTGGATAGTGCTAAGGCACGGGCAGAAGAATCTGAGGCTGTGGTCAATTGGTCTTTTCGGCAGTTTTCGCAACGTTCCATTATCAAAGCAGGCACCGAGATTGCCAGTGCCAACGTTTGGATGGGGGACAGTCCCGAAGTGGGGCTAACCTCGATCGAAGATATAGAGACATTGCTACCAGTTTTGTCCGACGAAGAGGTTAAAGGCGATGTGGTCTATAGTGGTCCTGTTGAAGCGCCAATTCAAAAGGGACAACAATTGGCGGAATTGGTCTTGAAACCCGAAGGTATGCCCGAAACCCGCATCCCTTTGGTTGCGGCACATGACGTTGCGCGTGGCGGGTTTATGGTCCGTTTGCAAACTGCCTCTTCGGTGTTTTTGAAGCGCATGACAAACAATCCTGAGGGGGCGCTTTGAGCGGGCAGGGACGGTTCCTAAGCTTTGAAGGGGTTGATGGGTCCGGCAAATCTACGCAGGCGCGTCTGTTGGCGGAGCGTCTTAAGGATGACGGTCATGATGTGGTCTTTACTCGTGAACCCGGTGGCAGCCCGGGCGCAGAAGAAATTCGCAAATTAGTACTGGAAGGCGATGCCGATCGTTGGTCGCCTGAAACGGAGCTGCTATTATTTACTGCGGCCCGGCGCGACCATCTAGAGCGCGTGATCTTGCCGGCACTCGCGGAAGGAAAAGTTGTGATCTCTGACCGGTATGTTGATAGCACCCGAATTTATCAGGGCGTCAGCCGGGGGGATCTGCGGACGCAGGTGGATCAACTGCATACACTGATGATTGGTCGCGAAACTGATATGACGCTGTTGATCGACATGGATCCCGAAATTGGCCTGTCCCGTGCCTTTGCCCGCGGTGGCACAGAGGAACGGTTTGAAGCCATGGGGCAGAGCATGCAGCAAAAAATGCGACAAGGGTTTCTTGAACTGGCTGCTGCAGATCCGGGGCGGATCAAGGTGATCAATGGTAACCAACCAATCGAAGCGGTTGCCGACGATGTGCGCGCTGTCGTAGATAATCTTTTAATATGAGCATAGACACACTGCCTGAAGCTGACCGGACTGAGGGGGCGCCGCACCCACGCGAAACGATTCATCTCTATGGCCAGGATGCGGCAGAGACCACGTTTCTGTCGGCCTTCAATGCCGGTCGCTTGCACCACGCCTGGCTGATGGCCGGACCGCGCGGTGTGGGCAAGGCGACATTGGCTTGGCGGATTGCACGGTTTTTGTTGGCGACGCCTGATGCCGATGATGGTGGGCTATTTGGAGAAGCTATGCCAAGCCCGGAAACGCTTGACATCAGTTCAGAGCATCCTGTGGCGCGGCGCTTGCTGGCTGGATCAGATCCGGGTCTGTATCACATCACCCGCAGTGTAAATGAGAAAACGGGCAAGATGCGTGATGCGATCCTTGCCGATGCTGTGCGCGAGTTGAACCAGTTTCTGCAGCTCAGTGCTGCGGATGGCGGGCGGCGTGTGGTGATCATCGACAGTGCCGATGAGATGAACACGCAAGCAGCCAATGCGTTGTTAAAAATGCTGGAAGAACCACCAGCACTTACGACATTTTTGTTAATCACGCATCAACCTGCACGTTTGTTGCCAACAATTAGGTCGCGGTGTCGGGTGCTGCGCCTGAACACATTGAGTGAACATGATATGGCAACTGCGCTGGCGCAAGCCGGGGTGGAACAAGCCGAAGATGCACCAGCTTTGGCGGCGCTGTCTGGTGGGTCGGTTGGGGAATCCATTCGTTTGATCAATCAGGATGGGCTTAAGGTCTATGATGAGCTGGTTCAGATCATTTCGGGCTTGCCGCAACGCTTTGATCGGCAAAGGGCGATGAAGTTGGCTGAATCAATCAGCGGTAAAGAAGCCTCGCAAAAGCTGGACCTTTTACTGGTGTTGATCAATTTATTATTGTCGCGACTGGCCCAAACCGGGGCATATGGACACCCTCCTGCCGTCGCGGCCTCGAATGAAGAGCAAGAGACGTTGTTGCGCTTGTCGCCGGATGCCGCACGCGGTCGGCTTTGGGCCAATTGCGCACAGGATATTTCGTCGCGGGCGCGCCATGGGCAGTCAGTGAACCTTGACCCTGTCGCGCTGGTCCTTGATACGGTATTCAGCATTCAGAAAACCGCCGCTGGCTGAACCCTTGGATTTTAGATGTCGCACTTGATTGAGATTACCGACAGTCATTGTCACCTCGACTTTGACTCTTTTGACACCGAACGCGATGAGATCGTTGCGCGTGCGATAGATGCTGGTGTGACCCGCATGGTCACCATCTGCACTGAATTGCACAAAGAGCCATATGTCCGTGCGATTTCAGAGCGTTATGCATCGGTGTTTTACGCCGCTGGCACACACCCGATGAATGTTACTGATGAGTACATGACAACGGTTGATGAATTGGTCACTTTATCAAAGCACCCTAAGTTTGTCGGTATTGGCGAGACGGGGCTTGATTATCACTACACCGCTGAAAGCGCTGATGTGCAAAAGCAATCCCTGCGAGTGCATATTGAAGCCGCCCGTGAAACTGGCCTGCCGTTGATCATCCACGCCCGTGCGGCAGATGAGGATATGGCCCGTATTCTGACTGAAGAGTACAACAATGGCGCGTATACCTGCGTGATGCATTGCTTTTCATCCTCGGTCGAACTGGCAAAGGCTGCGCTTGATCTTGGATTTTACCTGTCGATGTCGGGCATAACGGCCTTTCCCAAAAGTCAGGAACTGCGTGATATATTCTCCGCGGCACCGGTTGATCGGGTGTTGGTAGAAACTGATGCGCCTTATCTTGCGCCGCCTCCATATCGCGGCAAGCGCAATGAACCAGCCTATAGCGTGCACACGGCCCAAAAAGGGGCTGAGGTGTTTGGCATGGACTGGCCTGCATTCGCCGCGCAGACGCAGATAAACTTTGATCGGCTGTTCAGCAAGGCCGCACTTTATCAGGTAGCAGCCTGATGGCAGAGCTGCGCTTCACCCTTTTGGGCACAGGGTCTTCTGGGGGGGTGCCCCGGTTGGGCGGTGTCTGGGGCGATTGCGATCCTGATAATCCCAAAAACCGTCGGCGTCGCTGTTCGATGCTGATTGAGCGGATCACTGAGGCCGGGGTCACCCGGGTTTTGATCGATACCTCACCGGACATGCGCCAGCAGCTGTTGGATGCCGAGGTCGGTACGTTGGATGGTGTGGCCTTTACCCACGCCCATGCGGACCATATTCACGGCATTGATGACCTGCGGGTGATTGTTTTCAACACTAAAGAACGTCTGTCGGTTTGGGCTGATGGGGATACACAAAACGAACTTTTTGCAAAGTTCGGATACACATTTGTGCAACCTGAAAATTCACCGTATCCGCCAATTTTGAACATGCACACGATCCACGAGGATCAAGCCTTTACGATCTCAGGCGAGGGGGGCGATATTTCCCTGTTACCACTCCAGGTTAATCACGGATCGATTGATGCACTTGGTTTCAAGATTGAGGGTTTGGTTTACCTCCCGGATGTAGCGCAGATCCCCGATAAGATCTGGCCCGAACTGGAAGGGTTGGAGTATTGGATCGTTGATGCTCTGCGCCGCAAGCCGCATCCGACGCACACACATCTGGCGCAAACACTGGACTGGATCGAGCGGGTCAAGCCACGTTATGGCGTTTTGACCAACATGCATATCGACATGGATTACCAGACCCTCGTCGATGAGACTGCCGACAATGTTATCCCCGCCTATGACGGGATGCAAATCAGCCTGACGGTTTAACCCGATGCAGGCGCTGCTGAACGTCATTCTACCCGTCTTTATCGTGATTGGGTTTGGCTATGTTGCGGTATGGCGCACGTGGTTCAGTCAATCAGGCGTGGACGGGGTGATGGTCTTCGCTCAGAAGTTCGCCATTCCCTGCCTGCTGTTCTATGCAATGGTCAATCTGGATTTGGAGCAAGGTTTCGACTGGCGACTGTTGACAAGTTTTTACACCGGGGCGTTGTCCGGGTTTGCATTGGGTATTTGGGGTGCGCGTTATCTGTTCAAGCGCGATTGGCAAGACGCGGTAGCGATTGGATTTTGTTGCTTGTTTTCCAACTCGCTCTTGCTGGGATTGCCGATTACGGAACGGGCTTACGGTGCGGGTGCCTTGACCGCGAACTTTGCTATCATCGCGCTGCATTCCCCGCTTTGCTATGGGGTAGGTATCACCGTGATGGAAGTGGTCCGCGCCTGTGAAAACGGTGTTCGGGCAAGCCTGTTCAATGTGTTGAAAGCAATGTTCTCAAATGCATTGATTGTCGGGATTGTGCTGGGCTTAGCGGTTAATTTGATTGGCTTGCCTCTGCCTGCACCCCTCAGTGAGGCGATTGCCTTGCTCGGGCGATCGGCTTTGCCAGCAGCCTTGTTCGGGCTAGGTGGTGTGCTGGCTCAATACCGGCCACAGGGTGATCTACGCATCGCACTTTATGTTTGCGTAGTGTCCTTAGCGATCCACCCGGTGATCACGCTCATCTTGACATCAACCACCGGAGTTTCGGTGGATGCGACACGGTCCGCCGTCATCACGGCAGCAATGGCGCCAGGGGTGAATGCCTATATCTTTGCAAACATGTATGGACGGGCGCAACGCGTGGCGGCCTCGGCGGTGCTGATCGCCACAGGTTTATCTGTCGTTACAGCTTGGATGTGGCTGAACGTTCTACCATGATGCTGTTTGTAATGGCGATCTGAAGACCGCCATTACAAACATTTATAAAATATCAAAGGGGTTTTAGGTCTACGGCCATCTGGCGCCCATCACGGCCATCCTCCAACCCGTACTCAACTTTTTGGTCGTCGGCGAGGCCGGTCAGGCCTGAGCGTTCTACCGCTGAAATATGCACAAATACGTCTTTGCCGCCATCATCGGGGGCGATAAAGCCAAATCCTTTAGTGGTGTTAAACCATTTCACGGTGCCATTTGGCATGCCGCTTCTCCTTCTTAACGTTCTTAACTTCGCTTCCCGGAAATATGCCAGGCCATATCACACTGGGTCGTATGGTACCGGACATCTCATGCGATGGCGGCACCTGAAACACCAATGTCACGCGGGGATCATTACACCGCGAATGTAAAAAGCAAGCGAAACTCGGATGACTGCGATGTCAAAACCGGTTATGGCGGTAAAAAGAACGGAGCAAATGAATGATTTTGTATGGGTTAAAAACTTGTGATACCTGCCGTAAGGCTTTGAAATCACTTCTTGAAGTTGAATTTCGAGATGTGCGTATTGATGGGGTGCCGCAGGATTTGCTGAAATCCGCTTATGCGCAGTTTGGAAACGCTGTGTTGAACACACGGTCGACCACTTGGCGTGGATTGGATGCGGTAGAGCGCGAGCGTGATCCACTTGACCTTTTGGCAGAGCATCCGGCATTGATGAAACGCCCCTTGATAGATCACGATGGCGTGCTGTTTTTGGGCTGGACTAAAGATGTACAGGAAAAATTGCTTGGATAAAGCAAAACACCTCATAAGTTATTGAAAACGGTTTGGAGTAAATTAAATGCGGAATGCAGCATTGATGCTGGGTGTGATTGGTGGATTGTTGGCCTTATTGGTCGGATTTTTCAGCTACGGTTACACTGAATTTGTTGATAAAGTCGGAGAGATTGACGGCATTGCCGAGCAGGTGGATCAGGTTGGCCTGATCCGAGCGGTCAGCTTTTTGGCACCGCTTCTAGCGATCGCCGGTGGGGCCATGTCCAAGGTGCGCGCCCTATGGGGTGGTGTCTTGATGCTGCTATCCGCCGGGGCGATGTATTATGCCTTTGGTTTCAACGTATTCACTATGTTCCCAATGGGCTTTGTTGCACTTGGTGGCATTCTGGCCATTGCGGCCGGTAAGCCGGATGAACCAAAAGCACATTTCTGAATAAGAAAACCGGCCTCATGGGGCCGGTTTGGTTAATCTTAATGGGTTTTTACCCTACATCACGTCGATGTCAGCTTTATGTTTTCGGCACAAGATCGCGTCGAGCGATATGGCACCCGCACCTTTGATCACAATCACCAGCAAAACAAAGACCCAAAGCGCGCGAATATCAAGCAATCCGACGCCTTTGATCGCGGGATCGTACTCTGCCACATTGTCAAACCACTGCCCCCATTTTGAATGTTGCGCAGCATAGACATCGGTCAGGCTTTGCACCGCAACAAAGCCAATCATGCCAATGGCGGCCAGACGTGTGAACAATCCAACTACGATCAGGATCGGTAGAATGATTTCCGCAGTGGTGCCTGCAACAGCAACTGCCCAGTGAAAGATGCTTAACTGGCTGGTATCATATCCAGCGGCTTCCATCGCGCGGGGGAACATCTGGATGTAGGCCCCACTTGAAGGGAACAAGAAGCCGAAAATGCCATCGCCCAGTTTTGTCATAGCAGACTTCCAGAAATACACGAACAAGATGGCCGCAAACATGAAACGTGCAATCATCGGAAGCATCCAGTCGCCAACGCGTTCGACCAGTCCGAAAACCATATGATGGAGAGAGAGAAGAGCGCGCATGGCGTTTATCCTTCGGTAACAAGAGAAATGATAGCGTGTCCCTGCAACAGCAGGGTGAGAGTCGTGCCAAGATCAAATTCGGGGTGAATGCCCAGCGCGACATCTTGTGCCTGACCAATGGTTTGTCCCTGACATAAGGCAAGAATCCAATCGGCCCCACCTTGGGGTAGAAGTTGTGGAACAGGGTCAAATTCTGGTCGAGTGATCAGTGTATCTTGCGCCGCAGCCTGCGGTTTTTGCGCATCCGGTTCGGTGTTATACGCCCAGATGGCGTGTACCGGCCAGGGCGAACGAACAAGCTCCATCGCGGGGGCAAATCGGATCGTTGCCGACGCAAGTTGCTCAGGATCAATCGCCAACTCTTCCGGCGTAATGGGGGTGCTGTCGGCCGCATGATACGAACGGCGTATTGCCAACTCAAACCGGGCCACATCTGGCAGGTAGGGAATATGGGCAAGCTGTTTTTCATTGTTCAGAAAATCTGGGAGGGCGTCACCATAGTGCATCATCAATGGCGAAGATGGGGGATGTTGACGCAAGAATGTGCCTGCCAGCCCATCCATGTTGGTGCGCCCCAGAAGTTTGCTGATCAGGGGAAAGGCATTGTGCATCGCTTCGGTCAAGGAAACCGCTACATTGTTGCGGTAAACGTTGAATCGTTGACCTGCAGGGCGGGCCTGCGCATCGATGAGCCCCGTCGGAACCGTGGCGATAGGGTTGAGTAGAGCTGCCTGAAATATGTCTTGTGAAACGCTCATACGTGAACCTTTTCCAACGCAGTTTGAGCGCGCAGGGCTTCGGCTTGCAACACAGACCACTCTGGCACATCGGTATCCCATTCGACCAACACGGGCTTAGGTCCGGAACGCTCCAGAACGTAGTCAAGCAACGCCCAGACCGGATCGATCACTTCGCGTCCGTGGCTGTCGATCAGCAATGGCTGGCCGTGTTCGTCTTCATCTTCGTCATGCCCACCAAGGTGAATTTCACCAACCGATCCCAACGGATATTGATCAATGTAGTCCTGAGGTGAGAAGTTTAGATTGGTTGCAGAAACGAAAACATTGTTTACGTCCAGCAACATGCCGCAGCCCGTCCTGCGCGTGACCTCTCGTAGGAAATCAGGTTCGGACCATGTGCTTTCATCAAAAGCAAGATAGCTGGAGGGGTTTTCCAGTAGCATTTTACGGCTGACCACGTCTTGTACCTGATCTATGTGATCGCAGATCCGGGTCAGGCTGTCATTTGTATAGGGCAGGGGCAGTAGGTCATTCAGAAAATGACTGTCGTGCGTCGACCATGCCAGATGTTCGGAAAAGCTAGCAGGATTGAGCCAACCACAAAGATGTTTGAGACGCGCCAGATGATCTGTATCTAGGGGGCCTTCACTGCCAATCGACAAGCCAACACCATGCACCGAGATTGCGAACCGTTCGGACAGGTGTCGCAGTTGCGCCAGAGGGCGACCACCATCGCCCATATAGTTCTCTGCATGTATTTCCAGCCATTCAACCGGGGCGGCATCATTCAAAATTTGTGTGAAATGCTGTGATTTGTAGCCGACACCAACACCAAAAGGCAGATGATTATTATGACTGCTATCGTCCAACATCTGACATTCCTTTCTGATTGAAAATCGACGGGGCTAGTTCGCAAAAACGGGGCAGGCGTTTTGAAATTGCCTGCCCCGGATGATGAATGGTCTTATGCAGGCAGATCGCGGGACAGCTCTTCCAGTGAACCTTCGCGTGGAGTGCCATCAGCCTGTGCAGGAAGTTCGATTGACGTGCATGTACCTTCGTCAACCAGTTTCCAAGCGTTGCCTTGGTAATCAACTGTTGAGGTGCCCGCACAGGTAGTGCCGGGACCAGCCGCGCAGTCATTTCCTTCGGCGAGTGATACACCATAGCATTTTTCCTGCGCACCGGCAGTGGCGTTTGTGGTTTGAGCTACGAGAGCAGCAGTGACTGCGCCAGCAAGTGCGACAGTTTTGATTGCGTTTGACATCGGGTCTCTCCCTAGAGTTAAAAATCGTATCCTATCGATACTGAGCCGTGGAACAAGCGCGAAGCGGCTGCCGTCAAACTCGTTATCGTCGATACATGTATGATAAAGGGAGGATATGTGAAAATACCATTCACGAGCGCGTTAGACACGGAGCCGTCAAATGATGTGTGAAGGTGGTATGTTCTTATCTTATTGTTATTATTGCGTTATGTAAGTTTCCGCGGCCAATTTTTTGAAAATTGTTACAAGAAATTGGCCGCGTTTTTCGCGCTATGTTACAACAAATCAGGAGCTGTGGCCTCAACGGCCAAGGCCGATGTAACATCTGCAAGACTTTCAACCTTGGTTTGTTTCTCTCCAAGGCGGCGCACAGAGACAGTGCGCTCGTCGATTTCCTTCATACCACAGGCAAGGATAACCGGTACTTTGCCGACAGAGTGTTCGCGAACCTTGTAGTTAATCTTTTCATTGCGAAGATCGGCTTCTGCGCGGACGCCAACGGCGCGCAAAGCGTCAACCACTTCAAGACAGTAATCATCCGCATCAGAGACAATAGAAGCCACAACAACTTGACGCGGGGCCAGCCAGAATGGGAACTTTCCAGCGTGCTCTTCGATCAGGATACCGATGAAACGTTCGAACGATCCCAAGGTTGCCCGGTGCAACATAAATGGAGTGTGTTTACTGCCATCAGCCCCAATGTATTTGGCTTCCAAGCGGTCTGGCAGGTTGCTGTCCACCTGCAAGGTGCCGCATTGCCAGGTCCGGCCGATGGCATCAGTCAGGGTGAATTCCAGCTTGGGGCCGTAAAACGCGCCTTCGCCTTCCAGAAGCTCGTATTCATAGCCAGCAGCCATACAGGCATCGCCCAGGGCTTTTTCGAGCATGTCCCAAGTTTCGTCCGAGCCGATACGTTTTTCAGGCCGGGTCGACAATTTGATGGTCCAGTTTTCAAACCCTAGATCAGCATAGACCTTGGCAAGAAAAGCGATGAACTTCTTAGTTTCGGGCTCAATCTGTTCTTCAGTACAGAAGATGTGGCCATCGTCTTGGGTAAAACCACGTACGCGCATGATACCATGCAGCGCGCCTGAGGGCTCATACCGGTTGCATGATCCAAATTCAGCCATGCGCAGGGGCAGGTCACGATAGGATTTTAGACCCTGATTGAATACCTGAACGTGACAGGGGCAATTCATTGGTTTTAAAGCATTAATCGCTTTTTCACGGGCGTGTTCTTCATCGACTTCGACGATGAACATATTCTCTTGGTACTTGTCCCAGTGGCCCGAGGCCTCCCAGAGCTTGCGGTCCACCACTTGGGGGGTGTTGACCTCTACATAGCCGTCACGTTCCTGCATGCGGCGCATGTAGTTTTGCAAAGTGGTGTAAACTTTCCAGCCATTGGGATGCCAAAACACCTGACCGGGGGCCTCTTCCTGCATGTGATAGAGGTTCATCTCGCGGCCCAGTTTGCGGTGGTCGCGTTTCTCAGCCTCTTCGAGGAAGTGCAGGTATTCTTTGAGCTTTTCCTTGCCGGTGAAGGCCACGCCATAGATCCGTTGCAACATCTGACGATCTGAATCGCCACGCCAGTAGGCACCCGCGACAGACATTAGCTTAAATGCATCTGCAGGCACTTGACCGGTGTGCTGCAGGTGAGGGCCGCGACACAGGTCCTGCCAATCCCCATGCCAATACATCCGCAGCGGCTCGTTGCCCGGAATGGCATCGATTAGCTCTACTTTATAGGGCTCATTGTTCTGGGTGTAGAAATCAATCGCGCGTTGGCGATCCCAGATCTCAGTGGTAACCTTGTCGCGCAGATTGATGATTTCTTTCATCTTTTTCTCAATAGCGCCCAGATCTTCGGGGGTGAAGGACTCTGCGCGGTCAAAGTCATAATACCAACCATTGGAGATGACGGGACCAATGGTGACTTGCACGTCAGGCCACAGGGCTTGGACGGCACGGGCCATGATATGCGCAAGGTCATGGCGGATCAGCTCATTCGCAGGCTCTTCGTCCTTCATGGTATTGATACCAATGGAGGAATCTTGATCAATCGGCCACTGAAGGTCCCAGTGTTGATCATTCACAGTGGCGGAAATTGCTTTCTTCGCCAGTGAGGTTGAGATGCTTGCCGCCACTTCGGCAGGGGTCACACCTGCGTCGAAATTGCGCGCATTGCCATCGGGAAAAGTAAGGGAAATCTGGGCCATCAGCCTGATGCTCCTCGTCAGTTTGGCGCCCACGGAACGCCCGGTTGCGGGTATATGGTTCGCCGCTGTTGTGGCGCGGTCACGTTACCAAGTCAAGAGGGGCAATTTGTGTACAGGTTGTACGCGAGTTTAGTACACAAATTGGCTGTCTGTGAACGGAAGAGGCGACGTTGGCTCAGCTGCTTTGATCTCAGTCTTTTTTTGATGAAGTAAACAAACAAGAGAGGTCGTTTAGAGTTTCTGCGGCGAATGATCGGAGAGAGCCCAATCTGCACGATACGGGACAACCATTCGAGGCCCGCTTGCTGAATACGTCTCCTTACGCATCATCGCATCAAATAGAGGTTCTCGTGTATTCTCCGCGGCCTATACGACGGAAAATCCAAGGTTTTTTCATCCACAATATCGCGAAGTCAGAGAATACTTGGGGTCAAAAACATCATATTTGTCAGGTGTCAGATATTTGTTTTTGTCGCGGGCCCGGTCACCCAAGTAATTATGATATCCGTCCCTTGATCTTATCCAATGTGTGCTCTGTGTATCCGGAACGAGCTGATCTGCCCAAAAAGGAAGCCTCCGCGAGGGATAGGTTCGTCTCAAGGACTGGCAAATGAGCTGCTCCTTAACCGACGACTGCGCAACCTGACCGAATTCAATCTTTAAGAGATTCACTACGTGGCCTGCTTTGATCGTCAAATTGCGAATTTCAAAAGTAAGCGTTTCGTTTAGCTCAAAAATGTGAGTTTGCTTTCCCGGGCCAAATAGAAATTCTTCGCCTTTCCAGTCCATTCCAGCCGCGAATCTCAATCGAAATTCCCCAGGTGGGACAAGGACTTTGAAGAAGTCCCCACCGATGATGTAGGCAGCCAATGCGTCCTCATCGGTTTCAACATCGATCAACGTCAGAAAGTAATCTTGCCCTGGGGGCGCTTTGACCTGAAGTGGGAACACAGCGGGAAGACCGGTACGGTTCCACATCAGGCCGGTGGTTTGCACGGATTTCGTAGCCCTATCATCTCCAGCGCTCGCAAATGCGGACACCACGCATAGCCACACTTGAAGGACAAAAACACCAACTTTTCGACTGTGGAACAATTTTGTCAAACCAGCCTCATATCTGCAGTTCTTGGGCTCTACCGACATAATAATAGCATTTTTCAGGCGAAATGTGCGGTCACAATCGTTCAACTTGTTCTCACGTTAGAGAATGGGCAGTATCTATCTTCAGAACATCATCCGTAAATAACGTGTGATATATATCACATTTAAAAGCAATAGGTTAGAGGCCGTTCGATCTGTTACTTACGGCCCAAAGCAGACGTTCACTTAACTTGGAGATACCGCAGTGTAACAGGCTGTTAAGAATCTAGAAATTCGACAACGAGGCGATTGAACAATTCTGGATTTTCGAGATGGGCAGCGTGTGCACAATTTGGCATGACAGCTAGTTGTGATTTGCCAATGGTTTGCCAAAGTTGTTCGGTCTGTGCCCAGCTATAAGTTCGATCCTGATCACCCCAAAGGACGAGCGACTGGGCCTCAATATGTGAAAGTCGGGCCACGCCACTCCAGTTTTGCATGGCATCCAAACCAGCACAGATGGCTTGCATGCTGCTGTGTTCTGCTATTCTTGCACAGCCTTCGAAAGGTGTGGCTGCTTCTTGGAGCAAAAACCACGTTGCAGCGATACGACGAGCTGTTGCTTTCGCTCCTTCGGCCTGTGCACGGGACTTTGATGTTGCGATTGTCTCGAACCGACCTGGCAGAACTCCGGTGGCTCCAGTGCCATAGAGGATCAGCTTTTCTATACGCTCTGGCGCTTGGGACACCATCTCTTGTGCGATCATACCCCCCATGGAATGACCCAGTAAATGGAAGGTACTTATCCCGCGTTTATCCAGATCTGCTAATACCCAGCCTGCAAAAGCGGAAATGCTATTTGGGCAATTCAAATGAGCATTTTCACCAAACCCAGGCAGATCGACGGCAATAACATTGAAACTGGCACCTAGGGCCTCAATTTGCGATTGCCATTGCCGGCTGCCCCCCATGAAACCATGGACAAAAACCAAGTATTTCATTTTCGGCCACCCTGTACGATCCGATCAAGGATCATGGCGCAGAACAAAATAGCGAACCCAGCCAAGATACCTTGACCCACATTGGCATATTGTAGTGCCTCCAGCACATCCTCACCCAATCCCTTGGCGCCGATCAGAGAGGCGACAACGACCATGGCCAGTGACAACATAATGGTTTGATTGATGCCTGCGCGGATAGACGGTCCCGCTAATGGCAGATCGACCTTGGTCAGCAAATACCACTTGTTTGCACCAAAACTGATGGCCGCTTCGCGCACGCTTTCTGGTACCCCGCGCAAACCAAGCACGGTCAGGCGTACAACAGGTGTTCCACCAAAAATCATCGTTGTGACAACCGCTGCCGGTTTGCCGGTACCAAAAAATGCAATCACGGGGATCATGAAAACGAATGCTGGCATCGTTTGCATAAAATCCATGATTGGTTGAATAAATGAGTAGAACCGGCGTCGCCGAGCCGCGAACATGCCTAATGGAATGCCGATGACAATTGAAAGACATGCTGCTGTTCCCAGCAACGCCAATGTTGTCATCGCTTTTTCCCAAAAGCCCAACAGCCCCATGTAACCCAAGAAGGCCCCGCAATAAATTGCGGCGCTGATACCTGCGGTCAGCCACGTCAAAAGAATGATCAAGCTAGCGACAACGATCCAAGGCGTGCTGACAAAGACAAGTTCCAGCGCATCCAGAATGGCGCGAATACAGTATGTGATTGCATCAAATAACGTCTCACCATTATCGACACAGAAGGCAAAAAAGGCTTCAACCCAGGCGATGGCCGTCAGGCGGATGCTCGGTTCTGTTGGAAAATCACCCAACAGTTCAAATCGCCCAGGGAAACTATAGTGGAGCATGGCAGTCAAGACGATCAGGGTCATGAACGCGGCACTAAAGATGAGGTTCCTTGTCGGAATGCCCGAACGAACCGAACGGTCAGATAGCCAGTCTGAAAAACGCGCCTCTAGCGCCCAGTTGGCACAGATGGCTTGGATCACTTTGGCGACGATCAAGATAATAAGCCCTGTCAGCGCAATCCAGATCCCCTGATCTGCTAGGGCTTCGGCTTCGGCACGTATGCCACCGATGTTCGCCTCAAGCGAGTCAACAGTGCGTTGATAAACATCCACTTTGTCCGAATTGCTTTCAATCGCGGCTGCTAGCTGTTGTCGCCTAAGCTCCAGCGTGCCTTCGATTGATTCAATTCGTGCCATGGCATCTGATGCCAAATCACCAAATAATCCGCGTGCGATCTGCACAAAGCCGAGTGTTTCCAGAATTAAGAATGAAAGCGCCCAAGACCACAGTCCACGCGCGCCAAACCAAATTGGTCCAAGTAGACCTGCGACAATATTCAGGGTCGGCGTAAATCGGGCGTTGGCGCCGATTTTATCGAACTGGGCGATGTAATAATCTGGCGAAGTTTCCACAAAGGCGCGGATGTTTTCACGCCGCTCCTCGGCATAGGCCAGGGCTGCTTCGCTTTCGGTATCTTCAAGAGGGTTAATATTTGAATCGCTCATGATACTTCTGTCCCCTCGATTACAGTGCGCAGCAAATCCGCGCGAGTGATCACGCCAACATCAGTGCCGCCATCTTCGACAAGAATTGACCGTTCATCATCAATTGCCATGTTTATGAGATTGCTGAGTGTTTCACTTTCATTGACTCGTGGCAGGTCTGCGGAAAGTGGCCCGTGAGTGGCTACATGTTCTTCGATAGATCGCATGACAACATGGGCTCGAACAACCTTGAGCCGTGAAATGCCGGCGACAAAGTCGGCAACGTAGTCATCTGCCGGGTTCATAACAATGTCTTCAGCTGTGCCAGTTTGAACCACGCGGCCATCGCGCATAATGGCTATCCTGTCTCCAATGCGCACGGCCTCATCAAGATCGTGCGTGATAAAAACCGTGGTCTTTTTAAGAATTTTGCTGAGACGAATGAATTCATCTTGCAACTGCCTGCGGATCAAAGGGTCTAACGCGGAAAACGGCTCGTCCATCAGTAGAACATCTGGATTGGCAGCCAAGGCCCTTGCAAGACCAACGCGCTGCTGCATCCCGCCTGAAAGCTCATGCGCAAACTTTGCGCCCCACGCGCCAAGTTCTACAATATCCAGAACCGCAGCAGCTTGTCTCATGCGCTCATTTTTTGAAACCTGTCGGATCTCCAAAGGCATCGCAACATTGTCCAAAACTGATCGGTGCGGCATCAATGCGAAGTTCTGAAAAACCATCCCAATCTTGTGGTTGCGAAAACTCTGTAGTGCTTTGTGATCAAGCGCCATCACATCGGTGCCCTCGATCAGGATTTTGCCATCGGTCGGCTCTAACAAGCGATTGAAATGGCGTACCAATGTGGATTTTCCGCTGCCGGACAACCCCATAATGCAAAAAATCTCACCGCGATTCACCGACAGGCTTACATCGGCTACACCAACCACAGAATTGTATTCAGAAAGAACCTCTGCCTTGCTAAGTCCTTTGTCTCGGATCGCCTGCAATGCGGCTTCCGGCTTTGCACCGAATATTTTCCAGACGTTGGATATTTCTATGACGGTTTCGCTGCTCATTGGGTGCACCTGACCTTGCTTCGGGCAAATTTGGTATCGCGGCACCACGTTCGGGTGCCGCGAGAGATATTCTGTCTTAAAGAATTACAGTCCCAACCATGCGTCGACACGATCTGGATTGTTTTCGACCCACTCGCGGGCAACCTCTGCCGGTTCGCGCCCTTTGCCGCTGATCTCATATGCAAAGCCAGAGACATCATCTGCAGTCAGCGAGAAATTGGCAAAAAACTCGGCAATTGCAGGTGAGCGATCTGGTAGAGAGTTTGACCATGCGATCTGAACATTTTTCAGAGCATCTTTCGTGGCCACGCTGGAATTATTGTACCAATCCGGATCATCTGATGGCTGTTTCATGTCATACTTTGCTGCATCAAACGCAGGTTCGCTCAGCATTTGAACATCAAACATGTACCAGATGGCGTGCGGTTTATAGCAGTAGAAGGCGTAGCCTTCGCCCTTTGCAATGGAATCTTTGACGCGGGCGGTTTTCACACTCTCCTCGGCCCGAATTGGATCGATGAAGTCTAATAGGCCGTAGTCGCGTACTTTAACTTCGTTAACGTTGGCTGACGCCCATCCTGGCGCCCCGATCCACATCTCACCTTTGCCATTGCCATCGCTATCCATTTGCATGGCGACGTCAGGACGCCCCAGATCAGCGATGTCGGTGATGCTGTTGGCCTCGCCAAAGTCTTTGGAAACGCAGAAGCCCTGATTTCCCTCATACGGATTAGACGAAAGCGTTACCGTGCCCTCTTCATCAACATATTTTTGAGTGAAACTCTGCTGGTTAGGAAGCCAAACGTCGGGGTGCACATCAATGTCACCCTTGCCTTGGTCCATGGCTTGGAAAATTGTGGCATTATTACCCGGAACAAATTCGACTTCGCCTCCGATGCGCATTTCAACAACAGCTCCCAGTAGGTGCGCGATGGCTTGCGCACCGGTCCAGGATGGCACCCCGATTTTTACTTCTTCCGCGGCAAAAGCTGGAAGCGCGAAGGCGCTGACAGCGGCAGCAAGGCCAAGTGATTTCAACTTATATTTCATAATATTCTCCTCTGTTGGGTCGCGCCATTTGCGGCGTCGTTATTACTTTGATGTTGGTTCAAGTGGTCGGCAGATTGGGCGTCGAGCTCTGCACCGCATTCAGTCCCCCCGGATGTTTGCTCGATAGGATAACTCTAGTTCAGCTTGAATTAATTTCGCCAATTCAAACATTTCATCAAACTATTCCGAAATTGCATAAATATGATAAGCTCTCAAAAGTTAGATGCCGGTGGGGAAAGAAGATGGATTTAAACTGGTTGCGAGATTTCGAATGCCTTGCGCGCACTTCAAGTTTTACCCGCGCGGCAAACGAGCGGAATATTACGCAATCAGCGTTTAGTCGCAGAATCAAGGCATTAGAGAATTGGGTTGGTCTGCCTTTGATCAATCGAGCGACCTATCCGGTCCAGTTGACGGAGGCGGGGCAGCAATTCTTGCCCATCGCGCAGGCCTCGATTTCGCAGCTCTCAGAGGCCCGCCAATCGATCCGGGACGCTGATCGTGGTGACAGCCGCTTCGTCCGCATTTCAGCGCTTCACACGATTTCGGTCAACTATCTGGCCCCACGAATTGAAATTCTTCAGCAGCTGCTACCGGATTTACGTACGCGAGTTGTCTCTGATTCTCTGAGTACTTGCTGCGAATTGTTGATTGAGGGTGCTGTCGATATCATGCTTTGCTACTATCATCACGCGGTCTCTCCAATGATCGATGAAACCGCCTTTGAGCGCAAAGATCTTGTGGTTGACCGACTCATCCCGGTCGCCGCCACAGGGCCGGCACAGACAGGTGGATGGAATTTGAGTAATCGGAATGGCCCACCCATCCCATATCTCGCCTATGAGCGGTCGTCATTTCTGGGCATGGTTGTTGAGAACACAGTGGACCGAAAACCTACGAACACCAGTACGATCTACGTCGATGGCCTAGTAGAAGCAATCAAACGAAGGCTTCTGTCTGGAAGTGGGTTTGCTTGGATGCCAGAAACGGCGATTGCCCCCGAACTCGCTGAGGGGGCAGTGGTACCTGTCGGTAACAGCGAATGGAATGCGGAGTTAACAATCTCAGCGTTCCGAAATCCAAAAATGGATGATGAAACTGCGCGTGAATTATGGTGCCAGCTTTAGAAAATGATGTCCAACGATGTTTGCGGAAACAGAGATTGTTCTTTTAACAATTCCTTACGTGCAGACAAGCTTTCGTGCCAACAAAGCAATGGGGCAGGTTCTCAAACGTCGAGATCAACGCCATGCGTTTGATCTTCTTGCGCAACACTAGCTGCCCGCACTTATCAAAACCAACCAAGTGAAAAACACCTTTGCCTATACCAACGTCAACCGACATCAGCTCATCAAAATCATTCTTCGCTACGCGACTTCTCCTACATGCAGTATAGGCCAAGCTTAACCTGCTGGGTGAAGTGGCCAGTATATCCCATTACTACCGAATGCTGCATCCGGCAGGAATGAGCGCAGTCTGCGGTAAGAGGGCATTGTTAATCAGCAGAAAAGGCAGGCATTTGGGGGTGGTTGATAACCGGATATCTGGCCCCTTACTGGAAGAACTCGCCATGAATAAGGTTGTTCCGCATCAACCGTTGCTCAAGGGTTCCGAGTGGCTCCCCGATCTTATCCAAGTATTTTGAACGTGATAACGAATCGTCACGAACCGCGGAGATCGCTTGTTCCGGGGAAACTGCAGTAAATCTGATCTGTTGGCCGCTGCGGGCCTGAACCAATCTGTCTATATCGCATGAAATGACAGTTGCGATCTTTGGATAGCCGCCGGTTGTCTGATGATCGGACAGCAGCACCGTCGCTATCCCATCACCGGACACCTGAACCGATCCGCGCACAATTGGCTCTGACGGAATAGAAAGGGCACGGTCAAGGGCAAGCAATGGGCCTTTTAGACGCATACCCATACGGTCATAGGCGCCTGTAACGGCAAATGGATTGGATGTAAAAATAGAAAGGGCTTCTTTGGCAAAATGCTGATCTTGCGGTCCCATCACCACACGAATTGGCGCGTTCAACGAGTGATCATACTGAGATATTGCGCCTTCGCGGTCATTGTGAATGCTAGTATCATGGACAGTTAAGACCTGACCCGATTGTATGGCACCGCCGCCAAAGCCAGAGCTGGCATGGGTGGCGCTGTGGCCGAGCCATCTTTCACTTTGCAGCAAACCTGCAAAGGCAAGATAGGCCCAACTTCCCGTTGCACCGGGACGGATGCTAAGCTTCTCTCCTTTGCGAAAGGTCAGCACTGTCCCGGACGTGCCTTTTTGTCCGTTGTGGTCGAAAACAAACCCTTCACCCATGATGGCAAGCGTGACTTCCCCTTCACGGCACTGAAGCGTCACACCGGCTAGCGAGATTTCTATCGCTGTTTGTCCAGGTGAATTGCCGAGCGCGGCATGCGCCGCTGCAAAAGACAAACGGTCCATTGGCCCTGAAGCAGAAACACCAAAGCGCATATGCCCACGGCGCCCAGCATCCTGAAAAGTGACATGAGGGCCTGCAAAACTGACATAGATCTCAGCGTCAGTCATTTGCGTTCCCTTTCGCTAATCGCTCGAATTCTGCCTGAGTGATACGTTCGAATATTACCTTATCGCCAATATTAAACAGGAAAGGCCTATCAGCATTGCCCGTTAAAACCGACGTGGTCGACCGTCCGATAACGGACCAGCCCGTGGGCATCATTATCGTCGTCACAATACATTGAGGGCCAGCGATGATGACGCTGCATCCGGGGATATCACGTATTGCCGCTGGTTTCCGTGGCACCTGAATGGTTTCGGGAACACCCGCAAGATAAGCAAAGCCGGGTGCAAATCCATACATCAACGCACGGTAATTCCCTGCAAGGTGTGCGTTAATCACGGCGTCTTCTGACAGTCCGGTCTGTTGCGCCACAGCCGATAGATCAGGATTAAAAGGATGCTCATAACAGACCGGAATATTATGAGTGATGCCTGTGTAACCGTCTGGTTTGAGGTGCCGCAGCATGTTGCGAATATCAGATGTAATCGTAATATGATCTGTCATCAGCGGATCAAAATCCACCAAGATGTTCACCAAAGCCGGTATGGTTTCAATCACACCCGTCGGCGGCGCATCTACAATAGCTTTGTCCAATGCGACGATGATATTATGCACATCATCGCTTATCTCCGTTGCAAAGCTAACAAGAAGCGCATGGTCTGCGACGGCTTTAAATTGCGCGTTCATCTTCATGACGTAGGTTTGGAAAATTGCCTGATTTCCACCCCATGTGCCAACAGGCGTTTACGTATTTCCTTTGTCATGGCGACGGCGCCGGGGCTATCACCGTGCACACAGACGGATTGTGCTGCTAGGCGAATGGGGTCACCGTCGACGACAGGCATCATGTCGGTTTCGAGATAGGCAATAAGTCGTTCACTGGCTTGCGCGGGGTCATCAATCATCGCGCCCTCTTGCCCACGGGGGACAAGTTGCCCGGTGGAAAGATACCCTCGATCTGCAAAAATCTCGGAATATACTGGCGTGCCTAAATCGCGTGCTGCCAGTTCACTTTGAGTGCCAGAAATCGCGAGCATTGCCAAATCGGGGCTTATCTTTTGGACAGCCGCAACAATGGCATCCGCAACTGATCGGTCACGCGCCGCAAGATTTCCTAAGGCGCCATGGGGTTTTACGTAATCCACTGACACACCAGCCTGCGCTGCAAGCGCCATCAATGCACCGATCTGGGCCGCACACATGCGCCCAACCTCGTCAGGGGGCATAGGGATCACCCGACGGCCAAATCCAATCCGATCATTGTACCCGGGATGCGCACCGACTGAGACGCCGTTTTCTTTGGCAAGCAAGAGTGTCTGGAACATCGTCTCTGGGTCACCGGCATGTGCACCGCAGGCAATATTAGCCGAGGTTACAAGCGTGAGCATTGTTGCGTCATCACCCATCGCCCAAGAGCCAAAACCCTCGCCGAGGTCAGAGTTGAGATCTATTTTTAGCATTGCAGCCTACACATTTCGCACTGTTCGTTTCAGCATACGGGGATCGGCAATGATGTAAATTGCCTGCCATGCAGCCGAGGGTAAGTCATCCAATGAATGAACGATATTGATCATCCTATGCTTGGGCAACCAATCGTCGTTAAACGCCTGCAGGCAAGGGTCTAATAGGTAATTTGCCGACCAATTTGAGGGCGCTTTGTAAACTTGCCTGAATATGATTCATCATTTTTTGCGAGTAATTGAATTTGATCCATCAATTCTTTGGGGTTTAGTGGGTGCACCACAAAAAGGAATTGGCATGGTTCGGCGGGCCACACGGCGACAGACAGGGGAAAGCGGGACGGGTGCGGTACCCGATTGCGAGATACCGACCGGTGGCTATTTAAAGCCATTATCGCCGACAGATGCGTCGATGATCGTGGACCATGCTTTTGAAATGTTGTCACACATCGGGATGTCGGGCTTACCACGACCGATGGCCAATCGCTTACTCACACTCGGGGCACGGCACCGAGAGGATGGTCGCATATGCTTTCCACCTGCGATGATCCGGTATGCCTGCAACCGCGCACCTAAAAACATTTCGCTTCCCGGCTTCACACCAGACCGCGATCTGATGATTGGCGGTGGACGGGTTCATATCGGAACGGGCGGGGCGGCAGTGCAGATGCTGGATGCAACAACCGGAACGTACCGGGATAGCCACCTGAGCGATCTTTATGAATTGATGCGTGTTCTCGATGCGTCATCCCATATTCACTATGGCGTGCGTCCGGTTGTTGCCAGAGATCTTACAGATCCGTTTGAGTTGGACATTAACTCTGCCTTTGCCTGTATGAAGGCCACATCAAAACCCATCGGCATCAGTTTTTGCGAGGCGGATCATGTTCGCCCAATCATTGATATGTTTGACATGGCCCTTGGCGGTACGGGCGCATTCCGTGAGCGGCCGTTTTGTATGGCGGTCATTGCGCACGTGGTGCCGCCGCTGACATATGCCGCCGAAGGTATAGAGATATTAGAGCGGGTCATCGATGCAGGCATGATCCCGCAGATTGTTTCAGCCGGTCAAGCGGGGGCAACCAGTCCAGTGACATTGGCTGGGGCACTTGCACAAGGTTTGGCCGAATGCCTGGCTGGGCTAGTCGTGGTTGATGCCATTAAACCTGGCGCGTCGTGTATCTATGCCCTTATGCCTTTCATCTCAGATTTGCGGACAGGCGCGATGAGCGGGGGCGGTGGCGAAGGCGCTATTGCCAATGCGGCAGCAGCCCAATTGCTGGCGCATCTCGGCCTGCCATCGACCGTGTCGGCAGGCATGACCGATTCTAAGATCGCAGATGCGCAATCGGGATATGAAAAGGGCTACACCGTTGCGATGGCGGGTCACGCGGGCGCTGATATGATCAATCTGTCGGTGGGCATGTTGGGATCAATTATGGTGGCAAGCCTTGAGGCAATGGCGATTGACGATGACATGTGCGGCGCCATTCTGCGGTCGATACGGGGGATCGAAGTATCTGACGATACACTGAATCTTGAATCAATTGAACGCGTGGTGACGCAGGACGGACATTACTTAGGCGAAGCAGAGACCCTTAAGCGCATGAAAACAGATTATCTGTATCCGGCGCTTGCCGATCGTCAGAGTGTGAATGACTGGGTTGATGCGGGCGAGCAATCTATCTGGGACAGGGCACAGGCACGCGTGGCTGATATTCTTGCAAGCCCGGGACCCACACATCTGAGCGTTGAAACAGAGGCGAAAATTCGCGCCACTTATCCCATCCGACTTGAGCAATAACAGGAGGTCCTATGCACGTATTCCGCAGCATGATCATTGACGCACCCATTGAAAAAACCTGGGCTGCAGTCCGGGCCTTTGATGGTGTTGCCGCCTGGAATCCAGGAGTAGAAGGCGCAACACTGGAAAATGGCGCCGCAACACAGGTCGGCGTGGTCCGCAGTCTGAAAATTGCAGATGGCACCATTTTTCGCGAAACTTTGCTGACGCATTCTGATGTCGAAACCTTCTACACCTATGACATTCTGGAAAGCCCACTGCCGGTCACCGGATATGTTTCGATCCATCGTTTCATTCCGATCACCCACGGTCAGCAGACGCTAAGTATCTGGGAAAGCTGGTTTGAGTGTGCACCGGATAACGCTGCTGAAATGGAACAGGTGGTTGGTGATACCATTTACATCGGCGGCATGGCCGGCCTGAACAGGTTTATGAAGGAGACAGAGAATGGCTGATACCTTAGCCCCGCGCGCTGTGATTGGTGTCATGACGCCCGCCATGAACACGGTCGTGCAGCCAGAGCTGGAGCTTTTGCGCCCCGCAGGTGTGACCAACCAGATGCAACGGTTTCGGCTGGGCGGTGATGTGATTTCGGATGATCTGCCTGATGAGGCGGCCAAGTTGATGGATTGTAAACCTGCGGCCATCGCCGTGGGGTTGACCACAGATGCGGGTCCCGGCGGGCCCGACAAGCTGAAAAAACGCTGTGATGAAATATCTGCCCAAGTCGAGGTCCCGATCTATTGTGCATCCTTTGCGGATTACGAAGCCCTGCGTACCTTGGGGGCGACGCGGGTTGGCATCGTGACGCCATTCAATGCTGATGTTGATGCTGTCGTAAAAGCTAACACCGAAGCGGCGGGGTTCAACGTGGTGAGCATAAAGGGCACCAATGCCCCGTCATTACCCGCTATTTGCGAGACACCTGCTGACGATATTCGACATGTCTTTGCCGAGGTTGCAGCGACCGAGTGTGACGTCATCTTGCAGGTTGGGACCGCTCTACCAGTTGTCGCTATGATTGCGGATTTGGAAGCCACACATGGCAAGCCTATCGTCGCCTGCAACGCTGCAGTTTATTGGCAAACGTTACGCGGTATCGGGATCACGGACCCAATCCTCGGATACGGTCAGCTACTCGAGGCGCATTAATGAGCACTTATGTTCAGGTGGCGGTCATTGGTGGCGGCGCTGTCGGTGCTGCAATCCTTTATCATCTGGCTGAGGCCGGTATTACCGACACCGTTTTACTTGAGAAGAATGAGCTGACAGCCGGATCGACCTGGCATGCGGCGGGTAACATCCCGACTTATGCTAATTCATGGCTTGGCATGCGGGCGGGTAATTACGCATGGCAGCTCTATAAAGAGCTTGCCAAGGACCCTGAGGCTCCAATCACCTATCGGCATACCTCGGCCATATGGCCGGCACATACACCCGAGCGAATGCAGTTGTTTCAGCATTTGTGCGGCGTGTCCCGCTCTGCCGGGTTTGATCTGGAGATGCTCAATCCAGCCGAGATTGAAGAAAGACACCCCTATTGGCGGGCCGATGAAACGGTTTTGGGTGGTATCCTTGACCCATATGAAGGTGACATTGACCCCAGCCAGTTGACACAAGCGTTGGCGAAACATGCGCGTGCCAATGGTGCGAAGGTAAAACGCTTCACTCCAGTGACCGGGTTGGCTCAGCGTGCGTCAGGGGAATGGGACGTCGAGACATCTCAGGGTACATTTGTAGCTGGCACGGTTGTTAATGCTGCCGGATCAAGCGGTGGGATGATCGCCGCACTGGCAGGATTACATTTGCCTGTGGTCACGCTTGAACATCAATACATGGTGACCAGCGCATTACAGCAACTGGATGAAGATAGTGCCGTCTTTCCGCTAATCCGTGATCCGGATATTCGGTATTATCTGCGCCGTGAACGCAATGCATTGTTATTGGGATCGTATGCACATGACGGCCGCCCGGTATGGCAAGAGGGCGTACCTGCTGATTTTGATCACCAGCTTTTTGCCGATGACATTGACGGCATGATGGAGGTTTTTGAAGCTGCAGCAGCCCATGTGCCGATTTTGGCCGAGGCCGGCGCACAGCGATTTGTGAATGGACCGATCCCTTATTCGCCCGACGCGCTGCCATTGGTTGGGCCTGCGGGCGGTGTGAAAAATTTCTATCACGCGACTGGCGTTCAAATCGGCATCACCCATTCTGCCGCAATTGGGAAGGCAATGGCCGAATGGTTGACGGTTGGAGAAACAGAATGGGATCTTTCAGCTTGGGATCCACGCCGCTTTGGGCCTTGGGCCAGTCAAGAATATGCTGCGAAACGTGCGTCGCAGCACTATGATTTACAATATGCGATCCCTTACCCTCACCGGACTATGGATTCAGGACGGCCGGTCAATCAAACTCCGCTCTATGACCATCTGTGCGATCAGGGTGCTGTGATGGGGCAGGTCGGGGGCTGGGAGCGGGCGTTTTGGTTCAAGCAGGACGCCGCAGCAGACGCAGGCGAACTGAGCTTTGGGCATGAGCCATGGCAGGATGCCGTGCGTGTTGAATGTGAAACTGTACGTGACGCTGTTGGCATCATGGACCATGGCGGTTTTACAAAATACCTGCTTGAAGGACCAGACGCAGCGGCAATTTTAGACACTGTCGTTTGTGGAAAATTGCCCCCAGTTGGTCGCGTTCGCCTGTCATACATGCTGACGCCAGAGGGGCGCATTTGGTCCGAAGCGACAATTGCGCGTTTGGCAGAAGATCGCTTTTTGCTCTGCGGACCAACGCTGGCGGTTGAGCGGGATTTTGATTGGATTTCTGCTCAGGCCGAAAGAGCAGATGTGACGCTGACCAAAGGCTATATACATGACGGGGCTTTGCTGGTCATGGGACCAAAATCACGTGAGCTTTTACAGTCTCTGACATCGTCAAACTTAGACGCACAGACTGCGCCGTGGATGAGCGTGGCAGAGATCGAGATTGCCGGCATTCCGGTCACCGCTTTGCGGGTGAGTTATGTCGGCGAGCTGGGGTGGGAATTGCACGTCTCCTCAGATCATCTGACCCAGCTTTTTCAGGCCATTTGGCAGGCCGGTTTAACGCATAACATCTGCAATTTTGGCTCCTACGCGCTCAATGCGATGCGCGTTGAAAAAGGCTATCATGGGTGGGGAACAGACTTCGGGACTGAATACACACTGTTTGATGCGGGGCTATCGAAGTTTGCAAATATGGCGAAAGGCCCATTTACAGGACGAGAGGCCGTCGCCCGGCAATCAAAGACAGACGTTGAGTGGAGTTTTATCGGGATGGAAATCACTGATCTCGGCCCTGAGCCTTTGCCCTCAGATCCAATACTAAAGGATGGGGTTGTCATCGGCTATCTTACGTCGGTTTCTATGGGATACCGTACGGGTAAACTGCTGGCCCTTGGGTATGTTAAAAATGGTTCTCTGAGCATGGGTGAAGAATGCTCAGTTCAGGCTTTTGGGGTTGAGCGCAATGCCGTGCGCCATGAACATCACGTCTATGACCCTGAGAACAGCAGGTTAAAGGGTTAGCTAAAACCGCCGCTAATGCTGGACCATGTCGCCAATGCTTTGCCCACGTCTGTGATTGGTCCGGTATTGCTATCTTCAGAACGCATCAGAGCTTGCCAAGGGATCTCTATACCGTCCTGCCCGACGCGAGCTCCAATGATACGCCCTGCTTCAATTGCGGGGCGAACAGCCCAATCCGCCAGAACGCTTGTGCCTTGGCCGGCGGCTACCAGCTCGACGATGGCTTCAGGTAGTTCGACAGTAGCCGTCCAGCGAGGATAGCTTTCCGACGGGCGGAACAGGCGGGCAAATTCCCGATCCGGTTCAGGTGTCTTTGTGTAGGTGATGAAATCTTCACCTTCGATATCGGAGCCTTCAATAAAGGGTTTTCCTGCAAGGCGATGATTGGGTGGCATTATAAAGACCAACGGGTCTCGAAATAGCGGGATATGATTTGTGCCAAGCGGCACCGTTTCACCTGAGACAACGATCAGATCTACATGTCGGTTGGTCAGTGCCTGAACGGGTTCTCGCCCGGCACCCGCCATGACTTGCAAATCCACCCCAGGAAGATGCGCCCGCAGATAATTGGTGAAGCTGGGCAGCCAGTGATAAGAGCTGTAAGCTTCAACAGCGATGCGCACCACGTGTTCAACACCGCGATCCATACGTCGAACATCCTGCTCAGCACGGTCCATTTCTGACAGAATGCGATCGGCAGTTTCGGCGAGGTAGTCTGCGGCGGGCGTCATGCGCAGCCGCTTGTGCATGCGCGTAAACAAAACGACATCCAGTCGCCGCTCGGCCTCTTTGATGCGATGCGATAAGGCCGAAGGTGTTACGCCCAAAGCCTCGGCCGCATCGGTGACGCGCCCGTGCTCCGCTATGGCACGGATCATCTTGAGGTGGCGCAATTCAAGAAGGGGGCCGATTGGCATTTCTTTTGCCTGAATTAATTTCACGAGAACTACCATTTTAATTAACTCCTCCTCATCCATGGTCAAGATAAAATTCACCTGCAGGGCAGGAGGCGACAGGCAATGGCCGAAACAGTTCAGGAGATGTGGTGTGCTCAATCGCGGTCAGTTCTACCTGCGGGAGGGTTTGGGAATTACGATCCAAGCATTGTAATCAAAAAAAGGCCGCGGGGCGCGTGTCTGGGATGAAGATGGGAAAGAATACATCGACTACCTGATTGGTTTTGGACCAATGCTCGTCGGTCACAACCACCCGGAAGTGATGGAGGTTATTCAAGCTCAACTTTCCGATGGCATGACGTTTTTCACCAACAATTCTGTAGGGATAGAATTGGCTGTATTGGAACAGTCACGCTTTAATGCCGCCCCAAGTGCTTGTTTACGCCACTTATGAAAGTTCATACACCTTCAATTAACTGCATCGTACTGAGAAATCTAAAGCGGAAGGGTAAGGAACTCTAAGACTATTGTAGCGTAAAACTCCGAACTAGTTATCTAACACATCAGAAAGTTTCGTTCTGATCCGGGTACGCAAATCTCGGCTTCCGTTTTCGAGCCAAGCATCTGCATCGGAGCGTTCAAAGAGTGTTGGATACCAATTTTCGCTCAGGAATCTGTCTTGCGTATGCTGGTCCGTTAAATAGCTGTTGTCGGGGGCGGCGCGTTGCACCACGTCATAGGCAATGGTGTCGGCGTTGACCGGGCAGCCTGCCGCCATCTGATTGGTCCAGCCTACCAGTTCATCGCAAAGTGCCAGCATCTCAAGCGACCCGGTTCGCCCACCTGACAGGAAGCCGAGGTTGTGCACAAAGGGCGTGCCCGCCAGTGCGGCGATGGCCATGTTCGCCCCGGCCTCGGCGGCGGCTTGGGCGTCAAAGGCGTGTGAATCTGAGCATCCCGCCCCGATCCATGACGGCACACCGATGGATTTGAAGTAATCCGCCGCGCCCAAGCCGTTCAGCATGTATTCGGGCGACCCGTAAGCCAAATCCGCCTGCCGCATATCCATGGGCAAAACAGCAGATCCACTCATGATTGGGGCACCCGGTTCCGTGAGTTGGTGGATGACGATGCCGGCGATGGCCTCGGCCGAGGATTGTGCGATTGCCCCGGCCACGCTGATCGGGCTGGACATCCCGGGGAAGGTGGCTGGGTAACACACAATTGGCATGTGATGATGTGCGGCATTGATCACGCGCTCGCAGAAATCTTCGGGCAGGCGCAGGGGAGAGATTGGCCCCATCAGCTCCAGCGCAATGGGCTTGTCCGCCAGGTTGTTGTAGCCTCCGGCCAGTTCGGCCAAATGCGCCAAAATGCGGTTCTGAATATGCTCATCATGTGCCAAAACGGCTGCGGGTTTTGAGCAATGCGCAAACAGTACTTTCACCGTTTCAACCGCCTCGTCCTCGGCGGAAATGTCGCTTGGATAGCCCAAGGAACAAGACATGCTGAGATTGGGCAGTACTTCGCAAACCTTGGCGGTTTCGCGAATGTCCTCCAAAGTACAAGGGCGCAGTTCCCCGGTTGTCCGGTCCAGAATGCGCACGCAGTTGTGCCCCGGGCAATAGGATGTGATCTGGCTGGAGGTATCGACCCTGAGCTTGCCGTTCAAATCATAAAGCTTGATTTCGCGCGGCACCGTCTCCAACGCGCGTTCTACCAGCTCAGGCGGCATCCGCAGATATCCATCATCGCCCAGCATGCAGCCATGATCATTGATCAATTTTGTCCGGGCACCCTCATGTTCAACAATCACGCCGATCTGCGACAGGATTTTCAAAACGGCCTCGTGGATCTGTACCAGTTGCCCCGTATCAGCCACACGCAGTTGCAGAGCCTGATCCTTGAGCGGAGAGATGTCGGCAATATGGGCCTTGCGGTTGACCTTGTCCGAGCGCGAGCTTTTGCGACGACCACCGCTGCGGCGTGGTTTTTGCGCGAGTTCAACCATTGGGTTGCTCCTCCATGATGTCAGTCAGTGTTGTGGTTTCCAGACCGATAGTTTCATTCCCAAGGGTGATGCCCAGTCCGTTGATCATCCGCGTCCAGTAGGCAAAACTGGCGGCAATTTGATTGACGTGCACAATCTCCGCGGCGCTAAGACCGGCGGTGGTCAATGCGTCGATATTATCGCGCGTCATCGCTTCAGGTGTGTTGCTCAGCTTGCGGGTATAGAGTGCGATGGCACGTTGCCGACCCGACAAGATGTCGGATTGCAGATCACCTTGCTCCAGAACGGCCAGCACCTGTTCCGCCTTGCGCCTGTCAGGGGCCGTCGCGCAGAAATTTTCACCATGATGGGCGCGGGCATAGACGCAGTGGTTCAGGATCGCCACGTAGGTTGCAACAAACTCGGCATTGTGCAGATCCAGCGGCGCATCGGGGGCGTGCAGGATCGCCTGATAGAATTTATGCACCGGCAAGATGGCCGAGGGCCAAGGGGATAACGCCTGATACAATCGATGCAATGTGCCATCGTCGCGGCATACCTCTTGGCGTATCTCCTCGGTCAAAAAGCTATCGACCGGCGTGTCGTCTTCGATCCAGCTGGCGGAATGAGTCATGGGAACCTCACAAACCAATATCTTGATACGTGGCCATGTCATCAGAGGTCAGGCCGAATTCCTGTAAAAGAGTCTGCGCCTCAGCGGTTTGAAAGAAGGTAACCTCGCCATCGGTGAGGAACGCCTCGTCATCAAATCGCACGGTCGGATCGATGATGTGCCAGTTGATCTCGCCCGGCGGATAGTCCCCGCAGGTGTGAAAATGCAGATGGCGGGGCGAGCCGAAGATCATCCCATTCCACCGCACTGGGTCATCCTTGGCCGCTGCAAAATATCCGGTGCCGGGGTTGAGGCCGTGATGCCAGGAATGGATCAGGGTTTCATCCAATCCAAACTTTTCCGCCACCATTCGCGCATGTGCGCGAAAGGCTTCGACGTCTGGCCCGTGGCCCTCAATGTCCGTGCTATGTCCGTTTGCCACATGGATGGTGATCGGCGTGTTCAAATAATGCACCTCGGGTGAATAAGCGTGCGTATTTGTCCCGGTGACCCAGCGTTGCAGGACGATCTTGCCATTCATCGTGTGCGCAGAAATGGGTTTGTGTACTGACATCGGAAACAGGCGCACGGCAAAACCACCGCTTGAGGCCGAAACCGGTTTAGGGGCGGGGATCTCGCCGCTGACATCCGTGCCTGCCGGGCAGGTGATGTTCCATTTCTTCTTGCCGTCTAACGTACCATTGAACAGGGCGACCATGCGCACCATGAAATCATGATCATAGGTCGCTGCGCGCGAGGCCAATGTGTCGACATCCAGCGTATAGACCATCGTTTTGCTGCCCGCGCCGGGCAGAGATCTGAACCGCATCTGATCCCCAATCCGATTGAGGAACACGGTATGGTCCACCTTCGTCATTGCGGCGTTCAGGGCTTCGGGCACATCATCCGGACCGTCTGCACGCGGTGTTGAAAGGGTCAAAATAGTTGCACCTATTTCTCGGGCCTGTTCAGCGATGATATCGGCAACCGCATTGTCAAAGTAATCGATCTGCCGATCTTCCGTAATCAACAACAGGCTTTGCCCTTTTGATAGCTGCACGCAGTTGCGCAGTAAATTCCGGGCGCCTGCAGTGGCCAGCGCGTGTTTATTGGCGTGTACATTCATGATCAGAATCGCTCTGTATTTTGCAAAATCATCATATTTTAACGTTACAATATGTAAAAAATCAAAAAGATCCAGAGAAATTTTGACTGTTAAGTGGTGTCGCCTTCGACCAACTCCGCAGGCAGGGTAATTGTTGTTTGATCAAAGCTGCCGGTGTCTAAAGCCTGCAGCAATTCGCGGGCCCCGACACAACCCATTTCATAGGCAGGGGACTGCATGGTGGTTAATGTCTGCGCCGTGATCTCGTGGAGGCCAAAAGCATTGAACCCGGTGACGCAGGTTTGCCCCGGCACATCGACGCTGGCTCGTTGCAAGGCTTTCAGGGCCCCAAGCGCAATCTCATCGTTGATACACATGATTGCTTCCGGATACCCGTGTTGTGCGGCATGCGTGTTCAAGGCGGTGATCACGTCGCGATGGCGGCCATCGCCACTTGGAACAATGTCCAGCTGTTCAACACCACCCGATTGCGCAATTTCATCCCGCATGCCAGCAACACGCGCATTAACGGCGGCCCATTCGTTTTCACCGGCTGTCATGATCAAGACCGAGCGAGGTCGCCGCTTTAACACGCGCTGTGTCAATATTCGCGCTGCCACATAGTCATCTTGCATGACCGAGCAGATTTGATCAGATGGCACGTCCGGCGCTTCAAGAAACAGAACGGTTGGTTGCTGAAACTCGCGGATCAGTTTGAACTGATGCGCCCGCTGTGCGTCTGACCCAGACAACAATACGCATAATCCATCGGTCTGCACATTGCGCAGCATGGCCGATGTATCAAAGGCATCGGGTTTTACCCCTTGCAGGATCACAGAAAACCCGCCGTCGTTCAGCGTGTTGCTGATCCCGGCGATGATCTGTGTCGTGTAACCATCCGATAGGTAATGGTCAGAGGCATCCACCACGATGACCCCGATCGACCACAGTTTAGACGTCCGCAACATGTGCGCACCATGGTTCCGGCGGTAATTCAGCTCCCTAACAGACTGTTCGACCTTCTGGCGCATCTCAGGCGTCATCAGGTTGAACCGACCGTTCATAAAGTTCGAAACGGTCATCGGCGAAACTTGCGCGTGCTCGGCGACTTGTTTCAGTGTGACGCGTTTTTTCATGGGCATTGGAAAATCATTTTAATGTTACAGGGCCAAATGCGTGGAATGTAACCGTCCACAATTGAGTCTGATTAACAATCTCATTGAGAGCATGAAAGGTAAATTCCTTTTTCGAAACACAGTGTAACCTAACAGAATTGATATTACATAACATGATGAAAAGCTGTGTTCAATTTTCTGGAAAGTTTGATGATCTGAGTCGAATTACCATCCCGTGAATCTAATCTAACCCGAAGCATAGAATGTCGGCTTTCCGCCCGATTTCGGTTAGAAAAGAGCTGCCGCACGTCGTGCTTTACGCGCCTGTATAACGTTAGCAAGATCGTGTCTGCCGCTGACGTTCCAGTATTCAAAGTGATGCCGCATTGCGGTCCGCTTCAGCGGTAATTGGTCGATGGCGCCGCATTTTAAGATGAAAGAGGGGTGTATATTTACCAGACACTAAATACTGACAGGAAGGCACCCTCTCATAGCCTAGGGATTTTACCTTAAACATTACAATCAATAACAAGAAACTGTTCTTCCCATCATGGTATTTGATTGCCAAAACTGCGTTTACGGATTCGAAAGAATAAGGTCGCTTGCTTTTTCCCCGATCATAATCGCAGGGGCATTGGTGTTTCCCGACACAATTTCTGGCATGATTGAGCAATCGGCAACGCGGAGGCCTTTGATCCCGTGGACCTTTAACGCATCATCTACAACCGCATGAGGTTCATGCCCCATGCGGCACGTACCTGTTGGATGATAGATCGACGCCGTGTTGTCGCGCGCCCAATTCAGGGTGCCTTCATAGTCATCCATGTTTAAATCAGCAGTTGGTCGGAACTGTTCGGATATTTTGGAAGCAAGCGGGGCATGAAGGGCAATGTTGCGCGCGATATTCACCCCATCAACTATTGTCCGGCAATCCCTTTCGGTCGCTAGGTAATTGGGGTGAATTTTCGGATAGCTGCGCGGGTCAGGACCATTCAGAACAATTTCGCCACGGCTTTCCGGACGTAATTGGCACACTGACATGGTGAAAGCTGAGAACGGATGGACACCCTCACCGGGGCTGTCCGCTGACCAGGGTTGAACATGGAACTGAATATCTGGGGTCTCCAAATCAGGGTGGGTTTTCAGAAACCCGGTTGCCAAACTTGCGGCCATCGTCATCGGCCCGGCCCGGAACATCGCGTATTTCAATGCAATTTTGGCTTGGTTGAACAGGCTGCGAACTTCGTCATTCAAGGTTGGTTCATTGCACTTAAAGACAAGCCTTGCCTGTAGGTGATCCTGAAGCCCGCGCCCGACACCTGAAAGATCATGCAGCGGTTCAATTCCATTTTCCTTGAGGTGCCCGGCGTCACCGATCCCCGAGAGCATCAGAATTTGCGGCGAATTAATTGCCCCAGCAGATAAGATAACTTCACGCGTCACAGTAATGGTTTGTTCACGTCCCGAACGATCAATAAAGGTCAGGCCCGTGGTTTTTTTGCCATCAAGGTTGACTCGTTTAACCAGTGCATGAGTGATGATCTGTAAGTTCGGGCGATTTCGAATGGGCTTGAGGAAAGCAACAGCTGCACTGCATCGTCGCCCGTTGCGGGTTGTCAGCTGAAAGTATCCGACACCGTCTTGTTGTTCACCGTTGTAATCGGGATTGAATGGATAACCCGCAGATTGGGCCGCAGCAACCCAAGCGTCGCATATCGGGCGTTGGATGCGCATATTTGAGACGGACAATGGCCCGCCAGTTCCATGATGATCATCGGCGCCACGCTCTTGATCTTCACTGCGCTTAAAGAGGGGAAGCACGTCTTCCCAGGACCAGCCCTTGTTTCCCATCTGCCGCCAGCGGTCATAATCTTGCTTCTGTCCGCGTACATAAAGCAATCCATTGAGCGAAGATGAGCCCCCCAGCACTTTGCCACGTGGCCAATCTAGAGAACGGCCATTCAGCCCAGGATCCGGCTCAGTCTTGTAGCACCAGTCCACAGACGGATTGTGCATAGTTTTGAAATACCCAACGGGGATATGGATCCAGGGGTTTATATCACGCCCGCCTGCTTCCAATAGGATGACCCTGTTTTTGGGATCAGCACTCAGTCGATTGGCGATGACACAGCCAGATGACCCTGCTCCCACGACGACATAATCCGCCTCCATTTCATCCCTCCTTATCGGTGTTTGAAAAAAATTCTATGCAAGTTGAAAGAAATAAGCTAGCCTTTTTTGAAACAAAACGTCTCAATAAATGACAAAATGGGAGAGAAAGATGGGAATCGACAATAATCTAAAACGGATATCGCGCCGCGATTTATTCAGAGTTGCGGGTACTTACGGCATGAGTTCGACGCTTTTGGCTGCTGGCAGCTTTGGCGGCGCAATGAGCCTTGCGAATCTCGCCAGCGCGGCGGAATCAACTTACGAAAAGCGTTTTGCAAAAGAAGCCAAACACACATTGAAGTTTGGTGCATCGGGCTTCAATGATCAGAACCTTTTGATCGAACGTGCTGGTGCGCTAGAATTTGCCCGCGATCTTGAAAGCCGGACCGATGGTGAAATTCGCGTTGAATTTATCGGCAACAACCAAATCTGCGGGCAGACATCCTGCGTTGAGAAAACTCAACAAGGCATCGTGGACATCTATGCCGCCTCGACACAGAATTCCGCGGGCGGTGCACCGTATCTAAACGTTTTGGATTATGCCTACATGTTCCCGGGACGGGCGTCTCAATACCACTTCCTCTATAGCCCAGAGTCCCAGCGCATTCTGCGTGAACCGCTTGAAAAACGCCATGGTCTGAAATTCCTGTTCAGCCACTGTGAGCTGCGCGGAATTCAATTGGGCCTAGGTTGGGAAGATAGACCCACAGTCACCAAGTTAGAAGAACTGTTTGGAACCAAGAACCGTGTCACGGGCACGCAACTTGGCCGGATCGCTATGCAAGCGCTGAACTTGAACCCGGTTCCAGTTGCATGGGAGGAAACTCTGGACGGTCTCAAGCAAGGTCTTATCGATGGGGCCGAAACATGGGCCTCGGCCGTGGCCTATGCCAACATGTCACCGGTTGTATCCCAATCTGTTGACCTCAAGTTCTTCTGCGGCACGGAACACACATCAATGTCTGCGTCTGTGTTCGATAGTCTTGATGGGCACCTACAAGATGCGGTTATGGAATCCTCGTATTGGACACAAACGCACGTTCAAGCAGCGAATGAAGCCGCCTTGGTCAAGACCGTTGGTCACTCAGACCCGCAATTGCCAGGGACAATCTTCGCTGAAAACAATGTTCGCAATGCATTCCTCGCTGACGATCAGATCAAGATGGCCGAAGAGATGTGCTCGCCCGAGTTCCAACCACAATTGTGGGAACAATGGCGTGAACGCCTGAACAATTGGGCCGGTGGCATCGATACGTATCAGGAAATTTACGATATCGCGCGACAAGTTCCCGCAGATATGAAACCTGAAAATGTAGAACCCCGCCGTTGGTGGAAGTCATAACTTAATGCAAGATTGCTGGGGTTGGCGCGTCAATTTGCGCCAACTTTGACTTTATTCATAAGACCGGGAAAATCCGGCGCATCAATGGGAGACTGAAATGGCATTATGGTCAGAACTTGGCGCAATATTGAGCGCGTTTGCGGCACAAGATAGTTTTGAAATCCGAAACGCTATGAAATCCGATGCCGCATGGGTGTTGGGGGCCATCACCGCAGCACTTGGCGGATTGATTGTCATGTGGGTCTATTCAAAGGTGCCGCTTCTGGATCGGCATTTAGAGCGCACGATCATGGTTTGGAGCTATCTCGCCATTGCCTTTATTATCTTCTGGGGGGTGATTGACCGCTTTGTTTTCTCCAATCAGCAACCTTGGTCAACAACCATTCCACCGCTATTGTTTATGATCATGGCGTGGTTTGGCGCGGCCTTTAACGTGCGTTTGCGTACGCACCTGAGCTTTGCGGAGTTTCGGACTATGATGCCTCGCAGGGGGCAATTGGCATGCCTGTGCCTAGATGGTGTTTTGTGGTTCGTTTTCGCGGTGATCGTGCTTGTCACAACCACTCGGCTGACGGCCCTGTCCGCGTCGAACTTTCAGATCGTGCTCGGAACAGACAATGTGATGCAATGGTGGTTCCTGATCACCGCACCATTGTCATTCTTGCTGCTGGTTGGGCGGGTATTTGAGAACTTGAGAGACGATTTTTCTAATTGGCGCAGCGGTGAACCGTTGATCAAACAAGCCATTATCGGGGGGGATGTATAATGGCCGATGGAACCTGGGTTACGTTAATTTCACTTGGTGTCACCCTCTTGTTTATGCTGGGTGTGCCGGTGCTTTTGGTAATCGCATATTGGGTTATTGGATGTTCTGCCGTGCTGGGGCTGACACTTGATAATATGGGGGCAGAACTTCTCAATGTGTTCAACAAGGGGTTCGCCCTTTTGGCAATGCCGCTCTTCATTCTAACCGGTGATTTGATCAACCAATCCGGCATCGCCCGAAGGTTATCGGATTTTGCCTATGCCTGTTTGGGTTGGATGCGTGGCGGCTTGGCGATGGCCTCACTGGGGGCTTGTGGACTCTTTGCTGCGATCTCGGGATCCAACTCCGCCACGACAGCTACGATCGGTTCAATGCTACACCCGGAAATGGTTAAAGGCGGCTACGATGAACGGTTTTCGGCAGCAACTGCTGCAGCTGGCGGGACGGTGGGGATTATTATTCCACCTTCCATTATCTTCATCGTCTACGGTTTCTTGTTGAACCTGCCCATTTCTGAGCTGTTTGTCGCAGGTATCTTGCCTGGAACGTTGATGGTTGTCGGTATGCAGCTGGCATGTTGGATTATCTGCAAGATTAATGGCTGGGGTTACCTGATTCCGCTGCAGTTGAATCGTGTATTGAAGACAGCTTTCGGCGCTTGGCTGGGGTTCTTCGCCATTGGTCTGGTTCTGTGGGGAATCTACACTGGTAAATTTTCCCCGACCGAGGCCGCGGGCGTAACGGTCGGATTTTGTGTCCTTGCCGGTGTAGTGAGTTGGCCCCTAAATAAGCTGATGGGAGCAAATCGCGACAAACCGGTGACTGAAAAAAGCTTTGCTGAAATGTTCGTTGTCGAAGGGTTTACGCCGTTTCAAATCCCATCAATCGTTGTGCGTTCAGCGCAGATCACCGGAATTCTTGCACCCCTGATCGCTATTTCAGTTGTGATGCAGCAAATTTTATCTCTGCTGGGCGCACAGCAAACAATCGGTGATTTCGTAACCTCTATGGGCGGATACTACGCTGTCTTGTTCACTTCGATGGTGATCGTGTTCTTCTCGGGTATGGTGCTTGAAAGCCTGCCGGTGACCATCATCCTGGCCCCAATTTTGGCACCTATTGCTGCGTCCGTTGGCATTGATCCAATCCACTTTTCGGTGATCTTCCTAGTCGGCGCATCTATTGGGTTCATTACACCGCCTTACGGTCTAAATCTTTATGTAGCCTCTGGTGTAACTGGCGTTCCCTATTTCCGACTGCTCCGCTATACGGTCCCCTACCTTGTAGCGCTGATCAGCGTTTGGATACTGGTATCACTTGTGCCTGATCTCGCGTTGATCTTGCTGCCCAACAGATAGAAAAATGCGATGCCCGATAATGACCTGACGCCCCAAAAGGACAAACAAACACCACCAAATCTGCGTTTGTTGCTCATTTTGGAAGAGGTTGCACGCTTGGGCATCGCGGTGAAACCCGCGCAACTGACCGAGGCATTGGGCCTGCCCAAGCCTACGATCCACAGGCTGCTGCAAACCGCAGAGGCTGAAGGTTTTCTGCAACGCGACCTAGATGGAAGATCTTATGGCCCGGGTTTTCGGCTTCGCGGTATGGCGATGAATACGATGTCTTCGGAACATCTGCGAACAGGGCGGTTGGCAATATTGAAAAGCGTTGCCGAGGAAATCGGCGAAACCTGCAATCTGGCCACACCTGATCGCGAGGGGATGATTTATCTGGATCGGGTTGAAACCAAATGGCCTCTGCGCATCCAGCTTCCGATTGGGACACAGGTGCCGTTTCATTGTACAGCCAGCGGAAAAATGTATTTGTCTACGCTACGGACCAACGTGCTGGATGCGGTACTTTCGTCCAGTACATTGGAAAAAAAGACAGACGTGACACTCACATCTTCCGATGATCTCAAGCGCGAACTGGATCTCACTCGACAACGCAAATTCTCAACTGACAACGAAGAGTTCATGACCGGGATGACCGCAATCGCAGTGCCAGTTTATGACAGCCACCGACGTTTACTTGCGACCTTGTCAATTCACGCCCCAGTTTTACGCTTTCCCGTCAGTAAACTTATAGACTGCCTACCTGTATTGAACCGGGCCGCGCAAAACCTCACAGATATGCACGACAAGTAATTGGCTTGCGCATAATCACCAAAACAACGCTACAACGAAGAGGCGTCGCAGTGTAATACTATTGTGTTCTGCACTGCTTGTGCCGACTGTCACACATTTCACGAGGGATGCAATGGTAGCGAAGGTCTGGTATTCGCCTGAAGTGCCTTTCGCTACAGATGTGAAGCGACGAAAGTAGCCATTGGCGCAAGTGCAGCGAATTGGTGCATCGTCCGCAAAGCAGATATCATCGGTATGTCTTGCATGTGTCTGAAAACGACTTAGTTGTGAATAAACTGTTACCACAGATATCTCTTGATTACTCAAAGACGGTCGCTAGAGGCTGATATCTGAGCTCCAGTAAATATTGAGGAACCTGCTTTGGAGCAGGGGGGTGGAATGAGGTGTCACATATCTGACACAGAGTGATTTAAGCATGCAATTGCGTGCAGTTGTGCGCGATATGGGGCAAGTGCCTGTAATACTGACGTTAAGCATGTTGTGTGCAAATGTATGCCAGTGTTGCGCACAATTGTATGCAAAGGTTTATTTTAATATACTGAAATTAAATGATTTTTTTATTGTTATCGTGAATTTATCGCCATAGCGTGATCTTACGCTCTCTTGGAAAGATGAGCTAAAGAACAACAAGGATGTTCGTTATGACAGTGCAGATGACCCAATTGCAGATGGCCCAAATGAATGAAGCGACCTCTGGGTTCCCGCAGTTTAAGCAAGCCGCAGATGTGGCTGACCACGATGTGGGCGTGGTCTATGATAACACCGCGAAACGCCCCGCAGGTCAGGGCCTGTTGCGGCAGATCGAAATGCGCCTCGGTTCGATCGCGTAATTTTCTGATCTTGTAACTGCCTGCCGATTTCGGTGACACTTGTTTTGAACTTTCATAGGTCAGGGCAAAGACATGGCGCAGGCAGAATTTCTTGAAACATCGACAGGGCGACGCATCGCTTATCACAAGACCCTTGGACAGGCGCCGGGCGTGGTATTTCTGGGTGGTTTCAAATCCGATATGGATGGCACCAAGGCCGTGCATCTTGAGGCTTGGGCGCAGGCGCAGGGGCGTGCATTTCTGAGGTTTGATTATTCCGGGCACGGGCAGTCCTCTGAGGGGTTTACTGATGGCTGTATCGGGGACTGGGCCGCAGATGCGATGGAGGCCATCACAACCTTGACCGAAGGTCCACAGGTGCTGGTAGGCTCCTCTATGGGCGGCTGGATTTCTTTGCTTTGTGCACGCGAGATGCCCAAAAAGGTTGCGGGTTTGGTTACGATTGCTGCTGCCCCTGATTTTACAGAAGATTCCATGTGGGCCGGTTTTGATGAAAGCCAAAAGGCCGCATTGGAGCGAGATGGACAGGTGGCACTGCCTAGTGACTACGGCGAGGATTACATCATCACCCGCCGCCTGATTGAAGATGGACGTCATCAGCTGGTATTACGTGAGTTGCTGTCGTTGCCCTTTCCAACACGGTTTTTGCAAGGCACCGCCGATGAGGATGTGAACATGTCTGTGGCTCTGCGTTTGCTGGAGCATGCCAAAGGTCCAGACCTGCGCTTGACGTTGGTGGATGGGGCAGATCATCGGTTTTCGGACGAGACTTGTTTGTTGCTGACGGAGCAGAGCGTCGAGCAGGTTTTGGGCTTGGTTACAGCGTAAGGAGTTGGTTATGGAGCAGCGGATCTCGTTGGTAACTTTGGGGGTGGAGGATGTTGCGCGATCCGCCGCGTTTTATGAGGCCTTGGGGTGGCTGCGTGTCGACAGCCCGGATGGGGTGATTGCCTTTGATCTGATTAGTCAGACCCTGGGCCTGTACCCGCGTGCGGCTTTGGCAGAGGAGATTGGGGTGTCTGAGGCTGAGTTGGGGACTGGGGCAATGACTTTGGCCCATAATTTGCGATCTCGTGATGATGTGGATGTGCTTATGGCGCAAGCGAAACAGGCGGGCGCGCATATTTTGAAACAGCCGCAAGAGGTGTTTTGGGGTGGGTATCATGGGTATTTTTCTGATCCGGATGGCCATATTTGGGAAATTGCCCACAATCCATTTTCACCGCTGCGGTCTGATGGCGCGTTTCGTTGGAACGGTCATTAACGTAAATTGAGCAAAGAAAATTGAGCGCACCTGAGGGTGCGCGCTGGATCCCTCGTTGTTCGCCAGCGGCGAACGGCCTCATGTTGTCTGTCGGCAGAGGTAGTGCCGAAATTGCATTCAGGTGTTGGATTTAAGACTCACTTTGGATTGAAAGCAGGCACCGGGGCTTGACCTGATGCGTCTCTCAGGCAGGATGGGAATAGGAATAACACATTGAGGTCGCAAGGAAATTGATTATGCGTGAGCCACTGGTGCTTTTGCCGGGTCTGATGAGCGATGTACGGGTGTTTGGCCCTGTTCTGGAAGGGTTGAGCCGGGATCGTGCAATCACCGTGGCCCCGATCACCGATGGGATACGGATAGAGGATATTGCATCAGGTCTGTTGGATGTTTTACCCCAACGGTTTGCATTGGCCGGGATGGGAATGGGGGGCAATGTCGCGATGGAGATTTTGCGCCGAGCCCCGGATCGAGTGATGCGAGTGGCCTTGATGAATTGCATGCCTTTACCCGAAACGCCACAATCAGCGGCCGATTATGAGCCATGGATTATCAAGTTGAAGGCCGGGCTATGGGAGGATGCAGTGCAGGGTTTGTTGCCGGCGGAGACATTGGCACCGGGTGCAGTGAGAACCACTGTTATGGCACGGATGGTGGATATGGCGCAGACCATTGGTGCGGATGGGATTATTTCGCAGATCCGGGCGTTGCAACGGCGACGGGACTATCAGGCCGAGTTACGCAAAAGCAAAGTGCCGATGATGGTATTGGGGGGCGCGCATGATACGCTTGTGCCAGTCAAACGGCTGGAGTTTATGGCAGATCTGATCCCCTTTGCAGAACTTGTGATCATTCCAGAGGCGGGGCATGTGCCGACATTGGAACAACCCACGCAAGTTCTGAACGCCTTGAACAGCTGGTTAGAGCAACCTTTGGTTTTGCGGATGAGGGTTGGGTGATTGAGCGAATTACAAAGCCGCCCGGAAAGGGGCAGCTTTGTCGAATGTCAGGTTGATCGCAACGTCAGTATCTTAAGCTTTAGGAGCCGATTTCTTTTTCTTGGGGGCTGTCCGGCTGCGTTTGGCTGGCGCCTCGGAGTTGGCATCAATGAAATCCAGAACCAATGGACGGATGTTGTTGCGCCAGCTACGACCGGCAAAAATACCGTAGTGGCCAGCATCGGGCTCAATATAGCTGGCCTTTTTACTGTCGGGCAGGCCGGTCAACAGATCCAGTGCGGCGACACATTGGCCGGGTGCTGAGATATCGTCTTTGCCGCCTTCGACGGTTTTGACGGCAACGCTGGTGATTGCCCCAATATCTACCTGATGGTCGCCGATTGTGAATTTGTTTTGCGCGATCTCGAGGCCTTTGAAAATGCGCTCTACGGTGGAGAGGTAAAATTCTGCAGGCATGTCCATGACAGCAAGGTATTCATCGTAGAATTTGTTGTGGGGGTCGCGATCAGTGGCTTCGCCGCGGGCAGTGCGTGTGATTTGATCTGTAAAGGCTTTGGCATGACGTTCAGCGTTCATTGACATGAAGGACGATAGCTGGAGCAGGCCCGGGTACACCTTGCGACCCACACCTTTGTATTTGAACCCGACTTGTTGGATCATGGTCTCTTCGAGTTGACCCATTGTGACGCGCCGACCGAAGTCAGTCACATCGGTGGCAGCAGCGTCGGGATCGATCGGCCCACCAATCAGGGTTAGTGACCTGGGCTGCGCGTTGGGATCTTGTTCTGCCAGATAAGCGGTAGCCGCCAATGTGAGCGGGGCAGGTTGGCAAACCGCAACGACATGCAGGTCTGCGCCCAGCTCGCGCATGAAATCTACCAAGTATAGAGTGTAATCCTCTACATCGAATTTGCCTTCGGATACCGGGATATCGCGGGCATTGTGCCAGTCTGTGACATAGACCTCGCAATCAGGCAGGAGCGATTTGACGGTGGAGCGCAGCAGGGTGGCATAGTGGCCGGACATTGGGGCAACCAGCAGCACGCGGCGGTCCATTTCTTCGCGGCCTTGAACGGCGAAATGGATCAGGTCGCCAAAAGGGCGCTCAATCACGGTTTCAATGTTGATCAGATGGTCGCGGCCATCTTCGCCGGTGATGGAATCGATGCCCCAATCTGGTTTGACGACCATGCGTTGAAATGTGCGTTCAGTCACCTCGCCCCAAGCGGCCATCCATTGCATGGCTGGGTTTGGTGTCATGCTGAAAAGCGGGTATGATGCCATCGACAGGGCCGATGCGCCCAACCATTGATTTGTATTACGTAGGGTTTCCATCAGGTCGTAAGTCATCATGTAACGCATGTACTGGTCTCCTGCGTGGTGTACGGGTAGACTCTGTTACAAACCTGTGACCCGGCGATATTATGCTGCACAGCAGAAAGTTAAGGAAGATTCGTTAAAATGGCAACGCATGAGGACATTTCCGAACAGAAATTTGAGCGGTTAAATCAGAATCTTGCGCAAGTAGAGGCATTATCGCAACGTTTGGTGCAGGCCCTGTCGGTGCGTAAGCCGGCGAATCCAACATTGAACGGTCCGTCGCAAGATCTTTTTGCACGTGCAGCAACGACCTATTGGGCGGATTTTCTGGAAAACCCTAGTCGGATTTACGAGCAGCAATTGGAGTATTGGGGTAAATCAGTGCGCCATTTTATAGAAGCTCAACAGGCGATGGTGCAGAGCCAGGCCGACCCGGAAGAGCAGGGCGATGACCGACTGAAGGGGGACCGACGTTTTTCTAACCCGCTGTGGGAAACGAACCCATATTTCCATTATATCAAACAGCAATATGCCACCAATGCAGCGACCATTCGGCAAGCGGTGGCAGAGATCGAGGATCTGGATCAGACTGACAAGCAGCGATTGGATTACTTTTCGCGCCAGATCATCGACATGATGAGTCCGACCAATTTTCTGGGCACCAATCCAGACGCATTGGAAAAGGCAGTGGAGACGGAAGGCGCCAGTCTGGTGAAGGGGTTGGAAAACCTTGTTGCTGATCTGGAGGCCAATAACGGTGAGCTGGTTGTACGGCTGGCGGATGAGAGTGCCTTTGAGTTGGGTGAAAACGTAGCCACATCGCCGGGCGAAGTGGTGTACCGCAATAAAATGATGGAACTGATCCAATACGCGCCCACGACAGAGCAGGTGCATTCGACGCCTTTGGTGATTTTCCCGCCCTGGATTAACAAATTCTACATTCTGGACCTCAAAGAGCAAAACAGTCTGATCAAGTGGATCACTGATCAGGGGTATACGCTGTTTGTTGTTTCCTGGGTGAACCCGGATGCGTCTTTTGCTGATGTAGGTCTGGAAGAATATATTGAAGATGGATTCCTTGCGGCCATTCGCGAGGTTAAAGCGATCTGCAACGTGAAGCAGGTGAATGCGGTTGGTTATTGTATTGCAGGGACCACCTTGCACCTGACTTTGGCATTGATGGCGAAGCGCGGCGATAAGAGTGTGAAGTCCGCGACCTTTTTTACCGCGTTGACGGATTTTGCAGAGCAGGGGGAATTTGTGCCTTTCCTGCAAAACGATTTCATCGATGGGATTGAAGAGGAAGTGAACGAACAGGGGATTCTGCGGTCGTTCATCATGTCGCGCACAATGTCATTTCTGCGGTCCAATGACCTGATCTATTCGCCCGCGATCAAAAGTTACATGATGGGAGAAACGCCGCCCGCCTTTGATTTACTGTATTGGAATGGGGACGGGGCCAACCTTCCGGGTAAGATGACGATGCAGTATTTGCGCGGCCTGTGTCAGCGCAATGAATTCATCGATGGTGGATTTGAGCTGTTTGGTGAGACGCTTCATATCAGTGACGTGAAAATCCCGCTGATGGCGGTGACCTGTGAGACGGATCATATTGCGGCGTGGAAAGATTGTTACCGTGGGTTCCAGCAAACCGGGGCGAAAGACCGATCATTCATTGTGTCCGAGTCGGGCCATATTGCCGGGATCGTGAATCCGCCCAGCAAGAAGAAATACGGCCACTATACCAATGCAGACCTGAGCCTGAATGCCGATGACTGGCAAGAGGGGGCAGAATTCCACAAAGGGTCATGGTGGCCCCGTTGGGAAACATGGCTGCGCAAACGCTCTGGCAAGAAGATTTCTGCCCGCGAACCAGGTGATTCTTCGCATCAACCTTTGGCGCCAGCGCCAGGTGCTTATGTGCGCCGTAAGGCAATGGGCTGAAATTAAAAGAAAATCCATGAATTGTGAAATTTATGCTGCAGTGCAGAAAAAACCTTGAAATGCTGCAGCGCAGCATGTATATAGTTTGCAGACGCAGAAAGCGGAATTACCCGCTGACGCATATCAAGGATTGAAACGATGGCTAAAGCACAAGACTTTAACACTGTCATGAAAGACATCATGGGCGCGTTCCCCGTCGACACAAAAGCGATGGAAGATGCGTTCAAAAACCAAGCAGCCCTGAGCGAAAAGCTGTCTGGTGTTGCTCTGACCGCAGCTGAAAAATCAGCTGAACTGTCCAGCAAATGGACAAAAGAAACACTGGCCAAACTGACAGACGTCAGCAAAGCAAAAACAGAGCCAGCGGATTACGCCAAAGCGGTAACTGATTTCGCATCAGCCAACGCCGAAGTTGCTGCCGAAAACATCGCAGCATTCGCAGAAATCGCCAAAGCAGTTCAGACACAAACTGTTGAGCTGATGATGGCGGCTGGCAAAGACCTGCAAGAAGAAACAGCAACTGCTGTTAAAAAAGCTGCTGACGAAGTCACAACAGCTGCAAAAAAAGCAACTTCTGCTGCTAAATAAGCTTAGATCTTACCACTAATCCTCCCGATTAGGTATGATCTGTAAGGGCGAGCGTCAGGCTCGCCCTTTTATTTTGTGCTGCATGTGTCTAGTCTTTGCTGCAGTGCTGCATTTTGGGGAGGAAATCCGTGGCTGATACCGGAAAATCGCTTTTGATTAAGCGTTACGCTAGCCGTCGTTTGTATAACACGGAAACATCCGACTATGTGACACTGGAAGATATCGCGGAGTTTATTCGTGATGGCCGCGAGGTTCAGATCATTGATCTGAAATCTGGCGATGATCTGACGCGGCAATATCTGCTGCAAATCATTGCCGAGCACGAAAGCCGAGGCGAAAATGTCTTGCCGACCAATGTGCTGACGGATCTGGTGCGTAGCTACACAAATCAGGCAACTAGTATGGTGCCGGATTTTCTGGCCGCCAGTTTTGAGATGCTGCGCGACAGTCAGAGCCAGGTTATGGACAGCATGACCAAAGCCAATCCACTGTCTGGCATGCCAGGTATGGAAGCCATGCGCGCGCAGCAAGAGGCGTTCTTAAAGGCAATGACCGGTGGTTTAAGTGGCATGGGTACGATGCCCACCCCCGATGCTGCACCTGCCGAGAGCAGCAATGAAGACCTCAGCGATATCAAGAAACAACTGTCCGAGCTTCAGGACAAACTGTCGAAGCTGGGAAAGTAACATCAAATGGTTGATAGCCCCGGGCGCATAACCCTGTGGGGGATCGAAGTGTTCATGGCTGCGGCGGATGAACGCTCGATCTCGGCGGCGGCCAAGCGATTGGGTGCAAGCCCTTCGGCGGTCAGCCAGCAGTTGACCAACCTAGAGGGTGCCTTGGGCGCGACATTGCTGCAACGTAACGCGCGCCCGGTGCGGTTGACCCCCGCGGGAGAGATCATGCACCGCCGCGCGCAAGCCATAATGAACGAGGCGGCACTCGCACGGGCAGAACTGGCGATGTCAGACCTGTCTATGCTGACACGGTTCCGCCTTGGGATGATTGAGGATTTTGAAGCAGACGTAACACCTAAGCTGTTGACCCATATGGCGCAAAAACTGAAAGGCTGCCAGTTTCTGCTGGAAACCGGCGCCAGCCATTTTCTCTATGATCAATTGGATGCACGCGCGTTGGATGTGGTGGTTGCTGCGGAACTTGGCGCAGAACAGGACTGGGTCGAAGTGCACCCCTTGCTGCGCGAAGGGTTTGTCGTTGCTGCACCTAAGGGGATGATTAACTCGGATCGTGATACACTTAAGCAGCTCAAGCGGTTACCACTGATTCAATATACGCAACGACACTATATGGGACGTTTGATTACCTCTCATTTGGCCCGTCAGAATATCTCTTTGCCGCATCGGTTTGAGTTAGACAGCTATGCGGCGATTTTGGCGCTGGTTGGACAGGGCGAGGGGTGGACGATCTTGACGCCGTTGGCTTTGATGCGGGCTCGCCGGTTTGCGGATCAGCTTGACGTGCTTGAACTGCCATTGGCACCTTTGTCGCGGACAATTTCACTGATCAGTCGCAAAGGCGTGCTGAAGGAAATGCCCGAAAGTGTTGCGAGCAGTCTGCGCCCGATTTTACAAGAAAGTATCGTGACGCCGGCTGCGGCACGGTATGGATTTTCCGAAGAAATCCTGAAAATTCTGTAAGAGCATAAATTCATGCCACATTGCGGGTGTGCGGGTTTGAATGCTGCATTTGCAAAGAATTGATGCATTTATGGCTGACGAGGGGGGATCTGTGCTGCTAACCTCTTTTCAGCGCTGCTATTGAGTCTATATAGACAGCGCAGAAACCGCATAAGCAGACAGCATCTTGTAATGATTGATTGTATCGTCAGATTGTCAGGCCCGACCTCAAGCCAGGATGATGATGGACCCGATGGGGATGCATCTGTTCTGGTTGAGACACGTCCAAAGACCAAGCGCCCGCCGCTTTATAAGGTGTTGTTGCTCAATGACGATTATACTCCGATGGAGTTTGTAATCGCGGTGCTGGAGCGGTTTTTTGGAATGGATCATGCGCAGGCCTTTGAAATTATGCTGACGGTTCACAAAAAAGGCGTGGCGGTGGTCGGAGTGTTCAGTCATGAAATTGCGGAAACCAAGGTGGCGCAGGTGATGGATTTTGCCCGCAGACACCAACATCCGCTGCAATGTACAATGGAAAAAGAATAATATGGCTGTGATTTCACGCCTGTCGCTGGCCCTGTCCGAGGGGGATTTGACCCTGCCCGAGGCGGGACGCATCGCCATCTTTGGTCCGCGGTCCGAGACGGATATTTCTGCGTTACCCATGGAACGCTGTCATGTCGTGACAGGGTTTCGGCCGGACTATGATCACTTTGCCGGTCGTGGTTACAGTTGTTCGCAGGAACCCGAAGGGCGCTATAGCCTTGCGGTGGTGTTTCTAGGGCGGGCCAAAGCATTGTCGCAGGCGATGATTGCCAAAGCTGCGGCGGTGACCGAGGGGTTGATCGTCGTTGACGGTGTAAAAACAGATGGCATTGACTCCATGTTAAAAGCCGTACGCAAACGCACAGAGGTATCAGCGCCATTGTCAAAAGCGCACGGCAAGCTGTTCGCGTTTGTGGCCGGTGACGACTTTGATGATTGGGGTGCGCAGGTCAAACAGGTGGCGCCCGGTTTTGAGACCTTGCCAGGTGTGTTCTCGGCTGATGGGATTGATCCTGCATCTAAACTTTTGGCAGACCACTTGCCCAAGAAACTGGGTAAGCATGTTGTCGATCTGGGTGGTGGATGGGGATATCTGAGTGCCCGCATTCTGGAGCGTGAAGAGATAGAGGCGTTGCATATGATCGAGGCAGATCATGATGCGCTTACATGCGCCCGCCAAAACATTGCTGATGCGCGGGCCTGGCTCCATTGGGAGGATGCGACCCGTTGGCAACCTGAGGACCGGGTGAACACGGTTGTCACCAATCCACCATTTCATACCGGACGTGCTGCAAGCCCTGACTTGGGGCAGGCGTTTATTCGATCGGCTTGGGGGATGTTGAAACCGCAAGGGCAGCTTTGGCTGGTTGCGAACCGGCATTTGCCCTATGAAAAAACCATGGCAACGCTTTTTGCGCAGGTGTCTGAAGTGGCCGGGGACCGTAGGTTCAAGATCTTGAATGGCCAAAAACCTCTGCGGCAACCACGTTGATTTGCGCGCAAATCTGGGACGAAAGGTAGACAGTTTATGTCATTTTCAATTTCCGGCAAGACAGCAATAGTGACCGGCGGGGCCAATGGAATTGGCTTGGCGATCGGACGGCATTTCGTTGACAAAGGTGCAAACGTAATGTTTGCCGACATGGACGAAAAGCAACTGCTGCATGAATTGGGTGAGAATAAGGAAGATAGCCCGCAACGGTACTTTGCCGGGGACCTTCGGGAAAAATTGACCCAGGCCAACCTGTTATCGGCCACAATTGATGCATTTGATCAGGTTGATATCCTTATCAATGCCTCGCGACAGATTGCCCCTTCGGATGCTTTGAGTGCCGAGGATGACGCGGTCGAGATGTTGTTGCAACAAAATCTCATGGCGGCTTTGCGGTTGAGCCAGACAATCGCCAAACGGATGATCAAGCAGGCCGATAAATTGGATGACGATGACGGTGTGATTGGTGCTATCATTAATCTATCCTCGATCGCTGCGCGGAATACGCACCCTGAATTGCTGGCTTATTCCGTATCAAATGCCGCACTTAACCAGATGACCCGGTCGATGGCTGTGTCGTTGGCACCCAATCGGATCCGAGTAAACGCGGTGGCGTTTGGGTCCGTGATGAGTGGGTCATTGCAACGAACCCTGCGTGACAATTTGGAATTCCGTAAAGAAATCGAAGAACGCACGCCATTGGGGAGGATCGCTTCGGCGCATGAATTGGCTGAGACCGTGCAGTTTCTGGCCAGCGACAGTTCGGACTTTATGACGGGTCAGGTGCTGACAGTTGATGGTGGCCGTAGTCTGCTGGACCCCGTCACAGCGCCAGCGCATTGATCGCGGCACAGGGGACTATGATGCAAGAACAAAAACAGCGGGCCGCGGCCTGGTTTCGTGAGCTTCGTGATCAGATCGTAATCGGGTTTGAAGCCCTGGAAGAGCGGCACAGCACTGGCCCGCTGGGGGATCAACCCGCGGGACGGTTTGACGTGCGCGAGACAACACGCACGGCGGATGATGGATCAGACGCCGGTGGCGGATTGATGAGCGTGATGCGTGGTGGTCGCGTGTTTGAGAAAGTTGGCGTCAACGTGTCCGAGGTGTACGGCACATTGGACGAGGCCGCGCAGAAATCCATGGCTGCACGCGGTGTGCCGGGCATTGCAGACAATCCGCAGTTCTGGGCCAGTGGCATTAGTTTGGTGGCGCATATGCAAAATCCGCATGCGCCAGCCGTGCATATGAACACTCGGATGTTCTGGACGCCGGGGGCCTGGTGGTTCGGTGGCGGATCTGATCTGAACCCTTGCATTGAATACACTGAGGACACCCAGCATTTCCATGACACGCAGAAAGCGCATCTGGAGCCGCACGGCGCAGGTCTCTATCCGCGTCTCAAAGAATGGGCTGATGAGTATTTTTATATTCCACACCGTAAACGTGCGCGCGGTGTTGGTGGTATCTTCATGGATGACCAAAACAGTGGTGACTGGGAGGCGGACTTTGCTTTGACACAGGACATCGGCCGGGCGTTTTTACCGGCCTTTGTACCCCTGATTGACAGGCGACGGGTGCAGGAATGGGGCGTGGCTGATAAGGATGTGCAACTGGTGCATCGCGGGCTCTATGCCGAGTACAATCTGGTCTATGATCGAGGCACCAAGTTTGGCCTGGCCACGGGGCATGATCCGGATGCGGTCCTGATGAGCCTGCCACCGATGGCGAAGTGGGTCTGACCGAGTTTTGCCAAAGCCTTGTTATTGAAGCGCGGCAGGCGTATGTCTGCGGCGAAATTTGCCGGATTTTGACCTGATGAGCGACGAAAAACAGCCCTTTTGGACCCGTGACCGTATGGTGGGCATGGCGATGTATGCGCCAATCGCTTTTGCGATGCTGCTGCCGTATCGCTGGCGGATTGCGTTTATTGGTTGGATCACATCGCGGATAGTGGCTCCGATTGCGGGCTACGACAAGCGCGTGCGTGAAAATCTGGCGTATGTGTTACCGGACCTGCCTGAGGATGAAATCCGCCATTTGATGCGTGCTGTGCCCGACGGGGCAGGGCGCAACATGATCGAACTTTATTCGCACAAGGCCTTTACGGAACGCACGCGGCATTCGCCTGTGACCGGCCCGGGCTTGCCTGCTATTCGCGAGGCGCGAGAGAATGGTAAACCGGTAATCTTTGTGACCGGACATTTTGGCAGCTTCAATGCCGCGCGAGTCGCAATGATCGAACAAGGCTTCGAGATGGGGGTGTTTTACCGCCCAATGTCAAACAACTGGTTCAACGCGCGTTACACTGAGGCCATGCGCTCACTGTCAGAGCCGATGTTTGAGCAAGGTCGTCGCGGCATGATTCAAATGGTAAAGCATCTGCGCAGTGGTGGCGTTCTGGCGATTCTGACAGACCTGAACGCCCATGATGGCGTGCCGCTGCAATTCTTTGGAAAGCCTGCGCTGTCCCCTTTGGCAACGGCTGAATTGGCGCTAAAATTCGATGCGCCTTTGGTGCCGGTTTGGGGTATTCGTGCGGAAAATGGTTTAGATTTCAACATTCTGGTCGAAGAACCTGTGCCGCATTCTGATCCTGTGACCATGACCCAAGAGGTCAACGACCGGCTGGAGGCACAAGTGCGACAGCGTATGGATCAATGGTTCTGGATTCACCGTCGTTGGAAAGACGGTATCGGCCCAATGGCAGACAAGGGTGCCCAACAATTAGAAGAAATGCGCCGTAAAGCCGACGATTAACTGCTGGTTTGTGGCTGACAGCTATGGCTGTTAGTGTCCCAGACGGTTCCCTCAGAACAAGACATTGTTTGTTTACTGTGTTTGCTGCACGCGAGTGCGGTATGTGCGGTGCTGAGGCTTAAGGCAAAGGCGAGAATTGCTACAATTTTCATCTGTCTGTCTCCTGCATCTGCCGCGCAGTATAGCACAGCAGGGCAGGAAAAGGCAGGGGGCTCAGTAGCTGTAGGTCTGGCCGGTGGTAATAGCCTCATAAAGCGAGGCCTCTGCCCAACTGCCTTTGCCGTTGTATTCTCGAATTTTGAGCAGCTGATGACGCGCGCCTTGCAGGTCACCCTGTTCGACCATGGCCTGCCCCATGTAGGATCGGGCCAGAATATTTGCGGGGTTTTCTGTGAGGGCCGCACGATAATAAACCATGCCGCGATCAACTTCACCAAGTTTACGATAGGTGAAACCCCAATAAGTCAAAACGCGGTCTTCGTCTTGGTCGGACATTGCAGAAAGCGCGGTTTGCGCATGATCGAGCTGGTCATGATACGCAAACTCGCGAACGGCTTGATACAACTGGTCATCGGTCAATGCGCTATGCTGCGGATCGACGCATGATTTTGATTTTTTGTCCCAGACTTTGCCACCGGTACAGGTTTGGGTAGTCTCTGAAGGTTTCGGAGCGGTGGAGCTGCCACCCCCGGCAAGCGCAAGGCTGGGGGCGATGATGGCGGCGGCAAGTAATGGACGAAGCATGGGACCTCCTGCAAAGGTGTGTCTTGATTGATTATACCAAACAAAACACACCAGAAGCCGGATTATTCAGCCCATAACGTTTTCGTGAAAGATTTTAGCTTTCGCCGAAAACGCGGGTAAAGATCGTGTCGACATGCTTGGTGTGGTAGCCAAGGTCGAATTTCTCCTCGATCTGTTCCACACCCAGTGCTTTGACCACTTCTTCATCGGCCAGCAGCTCTCCTTTGAAGTCACAGCCGGTTTCCCAGACTTTCAGGGCGTTGCGCTGTACCATTTTATAGGAATCCTCGCGCGAGACGCCGGCTTGTGTCAGGGCCAGCAGAACTCGTTGCGACATGACCAGACCGGGAAACTTGTTCATGTTGGCCATCATGTTGTCAGGATAGACCAGCAGCTTTTCGATCACGCTGGTCAGGCGGGCCAGAGCAAAATCAAGGGTGATGGTCGTATCAGGACCGATGTTACGCTCAACAGATGAGTGGGAAATATCGCGCTCGTGCCAGAGCGCCACGTTTTCCAGAGCGGGCACGACGGCCATACGTACCAGACGCGCCAGACCGGTCAAGTTTTCAGTCAGAACTGGATTTTTCTTGTGCGGCATCGCAGATGAGCCTTTTTGACCCATCGAGAAAAATTCGGCCGCTTCCAGAACTTCGGTGCGCTGCATGTGGCGAATCTCAGTCGCGATGTTTTCGACGGTAGAGGAGACAACACCAAGCGCGGCAAAGAAGGCGGCGTGACGGTCGCGTGGGATCACTTGGGTTGAGATCGGCTCTGGCTCGAGGCCCAGCTCCTTACAGACGTGCTCTTCTACTGCGGGGTCGATGTTGGCGAATGTACCAACCGCGCCGGAAATGGCGCCAGTGGCAATTTCTTCACGTGCCGTTTGAAGGCGACGCAGGTTGCGGTCCATTTCAGCGTAGAAACGCGCGAAGGTCAGGCCCATTGTGGTTGGTTCGGCATGGATACCGTGTGAACGGCCGATGCGGATGGTGTTTTTGTGTTCAAATGCGCGGGTCTTCAGTGCGGCGAGCAGACCTTTGGCATCTTCGATCAGGATGTCCGCGGCGCGCACCAGTTGGACATTGAAGCAGGTGTCGAGCACGTCTGAACTGGTCATGCCTTGGTGGACAAAACGTGCCTCGTCCGAGCCAACATGTTCAGCCAGATGGGTCAGAAACGCGATAACATCGTGTTTCGTTTCAGCTTCGATCTCGTCAATGCGGGCGACATCAAATTCGACATCCTTGGCTTTCCAGACGGCCTCGGCGTTTTCGCGCGGGATCACACCCAGATTGGCCATAGCATCGCAGGCGTGCGCCTCGATCTCGTACCAGATGCGGAATTTTGTCTCGGGCGACCAGATGGCAACCATTTCAGGGCGTGAATAGCGAGGAATCATGTGACGGGCTTTCGGATATCGGTTAAATCTTGACGCGGGTTTAGACCGCGCAGCGCGCAGCGGCAAGGTAAGAGCGGCCAAGTGAGGCGGAATGCCCGTGTTTTAAGAGCTCAGAGGTGTGTTATGGCGGAAAATGAGGCGTTGCATTTCAAGGATCATGCCCAGACCCAGGCACAGGGCAAAGAGATCCTTCAGACCCAAACCCCGCATGATGTGGAGAACCTGCGCGCCTTGCCGGGGATTGCACCGCTAAAGCCGGAAGAATGGCTGCTATCTGATGAGGCTTTTACTGCCCAGATGGCCGAGCGGGAACGCTTGCTGCAAACACGGCGAGAGGATGTTTTAGCGTTGTTGCCCGAGGGGCGTGCAGCAGCGGAGGAGCTGTTGGAGCATGTTCTGGGCTGGCTGAGGATAAACGGGCAGGGGTATCAGATATCGGGCAGCTCAGTGAAGAGGCCAGATGGAGTCGTTGTTGATGTTTATCCAGATGATCCTTTGGGGAGTCTTGGACGGATTGTGCAGGATGATTTTTGCCTGTTGCAAAAACAGGGCGATGAACATGTGTTGACCGGGGCGGTGTTGTGTTTCCCGGCAAGCTGGCGATTGTCCGACAAGATCGGGCGACCATTGATTGGTATTCATGCGCGGGTGCAGGAATATGATGATCAAGTCGCGCGGCGGGTGCAGCGCCTTTTTGATGGCGTACAGGTTGGGCGGCCACTGTGGCGGTTTAACCGGCTGTATTATTCTGACCCATCCTTGTTTCAGCCTGTATCACGTCAGACCCCGTCTGAGGAATTAAGCGCAGATTATCCTTATCTGCGGACTGAGAGACAATGCGTGCTGCGCCTGCCGAAAACACAGGCCTGTGTCTTTTCTATCCATACCTATGTGATGAAACGCGGGGACACATCAGAGAATTGAAAAAGTTCGGCCTGCCCTTCATTCAAGCAAGGACAGGCCGGTCCGGCAAAAAGAGTCTGAGCGAAGGTTCAGGCTGGAAGAGCCGTGGTTCCGCTGACATCACGCAGCAATGAATACACCAACATAAAGGCCCCAATGGCAGGAACCTGTAGCAGGAATGAACAGCTGAGCGTATAGATGGTCAACCGCTTGGGAAGTGAGATTTTCTCACCGATACTGACAAGAGAGATGCTTTGCTCTGGCTCGTCGTCGGCAGTCAGGATCATATCATCTGGTGCCACATAAGGTGCGTTGTCTGCAACCTGATCACTGCTGTCATCGACGAGGTCTGCAACAAGGTCGATCAAATCGCTGCCGATCGCACAGCTAGCTTCGCCTTGCATCACGGTGTCATAAGGAAGGTAGCTGTTGGTATGCTCTACAATGTGTTGTGACATTGCCTCGAAGTAGCCGGCCGTTGGAGGGCACTTTTCACCCTGCGGCGAACTGCCAACAGCAATCACCAAATGCCATGAATTCCCCGGTCTGTTGGGTTTCAGCCATCCCAATGCGATACGCAATGTTTCGCGGTCAAGAATTGCAACGTCATCACAATCCCAAGTCAGGCTGCGCACGCCTGTGTCTGCCATCTGAAAGGCAATGTCGAACTCTTCGACAATATCAGAAAATCCAATTTTTGGCTTTTGGCGATACTCAAGGACCGCGATCGTTCCAAAATCATTATAGGACATCGTATGTTCCACCCACTTATAGTGTCCGAATATTATATGAACTTCATCATATGAATTTGGACACAATTTGCTTGGACTGTGGCGGAATTAGGTCATCCAAGCAGTACACGTATGGGTGAGCAATTAATTGCCAAAACTAGATGGTTCAATTTTCACGCATCGATTTTCGCTGCCATAATGGCGATGGCTTTTTGATAGACACCAGCCGCATTCCATTGCTGCAGGGTTTGAAAGTTGGGTTGACCGGGTTGATATCCTTTTCCTGGCTTCCAACCCTTTTGCCGCAAAAAATTAGCAGTTGAGGCCAGTGCATCAGCTTGAGAATAAAAGTCGACTTTACCGTCGCCATTTGCGTCCACGCCATATTTTAAGGCATTTCCAGGCAGGAACTGCGTGTGCCCCAACTCGCCGTGTTTGGCGCCTTTTGTGGCAGGGGTAATCGCGCCGTGATCAACCAATTTCAATGCGCCAAGGGCATGGGGCACGAAAAAGTCGGAGCGACGACAATCATAGGCAAGGGTCGTGATCGCCGAAACAACGGCGCTATCGCCCATGAAGCCACCAAACCCTGTTTCCATACCATGAATGGCGATTATGACACCCGCGGGCACACCATATTGACGCTCTAGTGAGGCATAGAAATTAGGGTTTGCGGCTTTGCGTTTGCGGCCTTGCGCAACAATTGTATTGGCACCACGCACCTGCATGAATTTTTCTAACGAATATTTAAAGCTTTTCTGATTGCGGTCTGCGGCAATGGTGCGTGTTGCATATTGTGCACTGGCAAGGGCTTGCAAGCCACGCTTGCCAACGCCGGCTTGTTTGGCCTGTTTGACAAAGCTGGATTTCCAAGCTCCAAACCCGCTGGCATTGTTACCGCACTCAGCAGCCGTTGCTGCCCCAGTTTGTAAAACCAACAAACAAGTTCCTAATGATAGAATGAAATTTCTTTTTTTCGTTAACATGACAAAAGCCTCAGTGATGCGGTTCTCATCAAAGGTAGTCGAGAGTTGCGCCAGCACAAGGGAAACCTGTGATGGCTATCACGTTTTAGCCGACCAGGTGTTGAATGGCACCCATGGCCTGAGCTGTGGTGCCATATGCGTTAAAGGCGATAAATGTCCCAGTCAGAGCCGCAGCCTGAGAGCTCAGCCGTAGGTCTTCGCCCTTGATCAGGTTGAAAACAATCAATGCCAAACCGATAGGAAGGCAAAACAGAGAAACAGAAAACGACATGAGCCATGCAGACAAGCGCTGCAGGTCACTATGTCTTATGGCGTTGACTACGATGGCAGCGCGATTGGATTCAGTTGGATAGTTTTCCTGAAATATTGCGCGCAAGTCACTGTTACGTGCGTGATCTTGATCAGTTACAGACTGCCGTGCAAGTAAGCGCTGCTGCAAAATATCTGCGGTTTCTTCAATTTCCGGCAGGACTTTGGCGCGTGAAACTGGTGTAGTTCCTTGTTGCAATACAAGGCTTTCGTGATCTTCAGGTTGTGTTGTGGCCTTGATGAAGTCGGCGCTGCTCAACACGGCCGTTCGACCTATCCATTTGACATAGTCGGGCGACAGCGCCCAATGCAGCAATGTCAGTGTATGGGCCAACACGGAATCCGTTTTCAGCGGAGTGCTCCCCGGTATTCCGGTTTCATCTAGATTTGGTTTGATTTGGACAGCTAAAAAAAATTCAGCGGGGGTTTGCAACGTCGCGATTTCAATATCTTCGCAGATTGCCAAGCGCACAACGTGATCTGCAGTCGAAACTATTGCGCAGATGTCAGAGAGGACTCTGACGGATGTGACTTTTTCTTCGAGCGCCTCAAAGCTATGGGCAACACGATTGGCGATTTTGACGATATCAAGATCTCGATAGCCCAAAAACACCAGGCCCGAAGTCAACCAATCTTTATCATTATCCATGCCACAGCCCGCTCAGAACATTTGTGCTCTAACGCACATAGCACGCATAAGGTGAAATCAATTTGTTTCAATTGCGGACACATTGAGGCAATTTGCAAAATTTCAAGCTATTGGTGCTAAATTTGAAACAAATAGTCACAAAGAAATAGCTTGTAGTTTTTCTCTGAGAACTGCTGCAGACTTTGGTGTTTCAACGTTTGAATACCTATGCTGAGAGATATTTTGGCTTTTGCTGAGGCAAGATAAGCAATTTACATGAAGAGACCGTGCTCATTGAGATAATGAAAAAAGGCACCATAATGGTGCCTTTGATCTGTGGTTTTTCGATGTTAGCTCACGATTGCGATGATCACGGCAATGTAGGTGCGATCAGATACATGGCACGCATCGCCAGCCCAGGTTGTGCTGTAGGGAAAGATTTGCGGTATAGTTTCGACATCTCTCCACTGGAATAAAGCCTTGAGAGGATGGTATCGACCAAAAGACGCATATCCGCATCACCACGCGCCATCACTAAGCCATGCTTTTCCACCGTTAAAATTTCGTTTGAAATTTTGAACTTATTTTGTAGCTCACTATTACTAAAGAGATTGTACAGAATAGATTGATCTGCGAAATGGGCTTCGATTTCGCCAGCTTCCATAGCCGCCATCGCAGCCTGATGGTTATCAAACGCAACGACTTCACCATTGACGCCAGCGCGTTTTAGCGAATTTCCCAGGGCTTTCTCGGTGGTAGTGCCTTTTCTAACGCCAATTTTCTTGCCATCCAGGGCTGACATATCCCCGCTGGCGTCCCGAAGTAGCAGAACTGCAGTTCCATCAATGAAAGTTGGAGTTGAAAAGTCAACTTTCACTCTGCGGCTCAGCGTGATTGTCGATGCTCCGCACAAAAGGTCAACATCACCGGATGCCACTTTGTCAAAACGATCTTCTGTTGTGACCGGGATAAAGTTTGTCTTGATTTTTTCAAGCTCAAGTGGCTGAGCCATAGCCGCAACAATTGCTTTGCAGATTTTGATCGAATAACCGGTAGGATTACCGCCACTATCGGCGAATGACAGGGGCGCTGCGTCCGTGCGGTATCCGATGTTAATTTCTCCTTTGGCCCGGATGCGGTCAAGTGTTTGGGCGGTGGCCGGGGCTGCGAACAGGGCCGTCATGAGAAGGCCAAGAGCGATGCGACGCATTCAGATATCCTTTTGGTATGAAATCAGTTGGGGCAATCTAGCCTGTGTTGCGGGAGTGTCAAACAGGTCACATTGCCCACGGCGGAAGAGTGCGTACAAAAAAGGCGCCCCGAAGGGCGCCTGATCGTCTGGTATTACCTGCTGTATTAGCAGCTGTAGTACATTTGGAACTCAACCGGGTGCGGTGTGTGCTCGTAAGATTGAATCTCTTCCATCTTAAGGGCGATATAGCCGTCGATCTGGTCTTTGGTGAAAACGTCACCGGCGATCAGGTAGTCGTGATCCGCTTCCAATTCTTCCATGGCTTCGCGCAGGCTGCCGCAGACAGTTGGGATGTCTTTGAGCTCTTCCGCAGGAAGGTCATAGAGGTTTTTGTCCATGGCTTCGCCCGGATCGATTTTGTTTTTGATCCCGTCAAGGCCAGCCATCAGCAGGGCAGCAAAGCACAGATAAGGGTTGGCCGCCGGATCGGGGAAGCGCGCCTCAACACGTTTCGCCTTGGGGCTTTCGGTCCATGGGATCCGAACACAACCCGAGCGGTTACGTGCCGAATAGGCGCGCAGAACGGGGGCTTCGAATCCTGGGATCAGACGTTTGTAGCTGTTCGTGGCCGGGTTGGTGAAGGCGTTCAGCGATTTGGCGTGGCTCAGGATGCCGCCAATGAAATACAGTGCTTCCTGGCTCAGGTCAGCATATTTGTCACCTGCAAACAAAGGCTTGCCATCTTTCCAGATCGACATGTTCACGTGCATGCCGGAACCGTTATCACCATAGATCGGTTTTGGCATGAAGGTGGCGGATTTGCCGTAGGCGTGCGCCACGTTGTGAATGATATATTTGAATTTTTGCAGCTCGTCTGCTTGCTCGGTCAGTGATCCAAAGATCAGGCCCAGTTCGTGCTGGCAGCTGGCGACTTCGTGGTGGTGTTTGTCGACCTTCATACCCAGACGTTTCATGGTGCTGAGCATCTCGGAACGCAGGTCCTGTGCCTCATCGATTGGGTTAACCGGGAAGTAACCACCTTTGAGGCCAGGGCGATGGCCCATGTTGCCCATCTCATATTCGGTGTCTGTGTTCCAGGATGCGTCTGATGCATCAACCTCGTAGGATACTTTGTTGATACTGTTAGAGAAACGCACATCGTCAAACAGAAAGAACTCAGCCTCTGGGCCCATGTATGCCACATCGCCGATACCTGTTGATTTCAGGTAAGCCTCAGCCTTTTGGGCCGTGCCACGTGGGTCGCGTGGGTAAGCTTCGCCAGTGTCAGGCTCAACAACCGAGCAATGGATGCACAGGGTTTTTTCCGCGTAAAACGGATCAACATAGGCGCTTGTGGTGTCGGGCATGAGCTTCATGTCCGAGGCCTCGATCGATTTCCAACCCGCGATGGAGGAGCCGTCAAACATGAAGCCCTCTTCGAGGAAATCTTCATCAACCAGATCGGCGATGATAGTGACGTGCTGTAGTTTGCCGCGCGGGTCAGTGAAGCGGATGTCGACATATTCGATGTCGTCTTCGCGGATTTGGTTGAGAACGTCTGAGATGCTCATTCCCGATTTCCTTTTTTTGCTGGGAAAATTGCGAAAGGGTTTAAAGTGCGTCTGAACCGGTTTCACCGGTGCGGATGCGGATAGCTTGTTCTACTGGGCTAACGAAGATTTTGCCATCACCGATCTTGTCGGTTTTGGCGGCATCTACAATGGCCTCGATTGCGGCGTCGACCTGATCATCGTCCAGCACAACGTCAATTTTGACCTTGGGCAGGAAGTCGACGACATATTCAGCGCCGCGATATAGTTCGGTATGGCCCTTTTGGCGACCAAACCCTTTGACCTCGATTACCGAAAGGCCCTGAACGCCGATGTCCTGCAGCGCTTCTTTCACTTCATCAAGTTTGAAGGGTTTGATGATGGCTTCGATCTTTTTCACGGTCAGGCCTCCGACTTTGGGGTTTGGAGATGTTCGACCACTTCCCGAAGGGGGATACAATCGGTTAGCGTACGAGGAACGTGCTGCGCGTGCGAGAATGAAGTGTGTTGCCTAAATTTTAGGCAAGTTGCGTTTAAAACGAGCAAGAGTGAATCGAGTGAGACCCAGATGACAGAACTTTTGACTGCAGCCCAGATGCGGGCCATTGAGCAGGCCGCGATTGAATCGGGTGAGGTCACCGGACTTGAGCTGATGGAACGCGCAGGGCAGGGCGTGGTAGAGGCGATTTTTGAGGAATGGCCGGAGCAGGCAAAAACATCCTACCGCGCGGTGGTCCTGTGCGGGCCGGGCAATAATGGCGGTGATGGATTTGTTGTTGCCCGATTGCTCAAGGAATGGGGCTGGGAGGTGGAGGTGTTTCTGCATGGAGAGGCCGATAAGCTGCCACCGGATGCGCGGGTGAATTATAAGCGGTGGTGTGAAATCGGTGTCGCACATCGGTATGACGCCGAAATCCTTATGGGGGCGGCACGGCAGGCTGTGGTTGAAGGGGTGGAACAATGGCTTGTGGTGGATGCTCTTTTTGGCATCGGTCAGCGCGCACCGCTGAACGAGGTTATGGCGCCAATGAACCGCCTGATTGATGCGACCTTTGGTGAAGGTGCAGGGCCAACGCCATTTTTCGTCGCGATAGATATCCCTACCGGATACGACGTGGACACAGGCGCGACCCTCGCACAACGCCCGATGCCAAGCGATTTGATCGTCACGTTTCATTCACCTAAACCAATTCACGAGATGCCACATATGGCGGATGCACGCCTGATGGTTGTGGACATCGGTTTGCCCGACAGAGAGGCCTGACATATGGGACGTGCCCCTAGAGTTATCTACGCCAACGCCACACGTATTGCCGGGTTGTGCAAAGACTCCGACAATCACAAGTATTCCCACGGTCATGCGCTCATCCTCTCGGGTGGATCAGGCAAAACCGGCGCGGCGCGCATGGCGGCGCGGGGGGCGCTCAGGATTGGGGCGGGGCTGGTGAGCTTGGGCGTGCCACCCTCGGTACAGATGGAGGTGGCATGTCAGGTCACGGCGGTGATGCTCAAGCGGATTGAGGGGGGCGAAGGCTTTGCCGAGGTGTTGCAGGACGAGCGCTTGAATGCGCTGTGTCTGGGGCCGGGGGTGGGGCTTGAACGAGCACTAGAATTGGTGCCGGTGGCTTTGGCGGCCAAACGGGCAACAGTTTTGGATGCGGATGCTCTGTCAGTCTTCGCGGATAGTCCGGAAGTGTTATTCGACAAGCTGCATAAAAACTGTGTTTTGACGCCGCATGGCGGGGAGTTTGCGCGGTTGTTTCCGGACATTGCTGCGAAACTGAACGAAGCGCCCACCAAAGGCCTGGCCTATTCCAAGGTGGATGCGACGCGAGAGGCGGCCAAAAGGGCGGGGTGTGTTGTCCTGTTCAAGGGTGCCGATACGGTGATTGCAGCACCTGATGGGCGCTGTTCCATCAACTCTGCGCATTATGAGAGATCGGCACCTTGGTTGGCGACAGCGGGATCGGGGGATGTGCTTTCTGGGTTTGTCACCGGATTGATGGCGCGCGAGTTTGATCCGATGCAGGCAGCGGAAACGGCCGCGTGGCTGCATGTGGAATGCGCACTCAGCTTTGGCCCCGGTCTGATTGCCGAGGATCTGCCAGAGGAATTGCCAAAGGTTTTCCAAAAACTTGGCGTGAGCTGAATTTTCCTCTCGCATCCCGTTACGGGCTTTGTTATGTGGCACCTCAATGCGGGTGTGGCGGAATTGGTAGACGCACCAGATTTAGGTTCTGGCGCCTATGGCGTGGGGGTTCGAGTCCCTTCACCCGCACCACTTCCACAAAATTTCAAAAAGGCGGGAATATCCCGCCTGATTATTATTTGTTGATGTCTTCATGCACAATTCGGGTCTGATCGTCGGCAGGTTTAAACGCGCGGCGCAGGGCGAACCACGAGATCAGAGACAGTACCGCAAACACCGCCATAAGGGCGGGCAGGCCGATATTGAAGGGCAGGGCGACAACCCCGGCAGTGATGGCCGCGCCTAGGGCGATACCAAGGAAAATATATCCCGGTGCAAGGGTTTCGAGAATGGCGAGTACGAGTGCTGCGCCTAGCCAGACCCACCATTGTGCCCAAAGATCTGTCATGATTTCCCTTTCAGCATGTTGAAGGCGTTGCCAAAGGCCTCAAGCGCATTTGCGGGGACCAGTATGGTTGATGATGATGGGCTGCTGCCAAGTTTGTTCAACGCTTCTACTTGTTTCAAGGCCACCTGATATTGCGCGGCTTCTAGGCCATTTTCTGCAATGGCAGCGGCAACGGTGCTGGTGGCATAGGCTTCTGCTTCGGCCTGAACTCGGCGGGCCTTGGCGATCTGCTCAGCGGCATACAGCTCGGCATCGGCGTTTAGCTCGACCGCGCGTTTTGCGCCCTCGGCCTCGGTCACCTGTGCGCGGCGGGCGCGCTCGGCGTTCAGCTGCTGCAGCATCGCATCGCGGGTGGCCTGATCAAGGTTCACATCCAGAATCTCGGCACGCGTCACTTCGATGCCCCAGTCATCAACGGCGTCTTCGACTGAGGATTGGATGGTATCGATCAAACCGCCACGGTTGGCTTGCACATCATCAAGGTCCATTTGACCGATCTGTGCTCGTACGATACCAGCGACGGTTGTGGCGATTGCGGCGTCGACGTCACGAATGCGGTAAACTGTCTTTTCGGGTTGGGTAATGCGATAAAAGACCGATGTGTCGACCTGCACCAGAACGTTGTCTTTGGTGATAGCATCTTGTGATGCGGTCGGGAGTTGGCGTTCCAGAATAGAGATCTTGTGGCGCACTTTGTCCAGAAACGGCACGATAAAGTTAATACCGGGCCCAAGCACCGCGCGCAGCCGGCCAAACCGTTCGACCACATGTTGCTCAGATTGAGGGACAATCTTGACCCCACGAAAAATCAGGACAAAGACAAAGACGGCCAGCAGAATAAACAGCAGATTTGATGAGACGAGATCGAGAAGTAGGTCTTCCATTAAGGATCCTCAATTTGTGTATGCAATGGTATACATATGGGTGTTTGTAGTAAATTTACAACCGCAGATAAAAGGAAAACCGGGCAGGAAAAAGGCCGTAATTGCACCTGAGTAGAAATTTTTAAAGCAGATATAAAAACGAGGCAGGGCCATACTGTACTGGCCCTGCCGTTAGGTTGACGTCAAGGTTTAGCCGTTTTACGTCGCTTGATCGGCGTGGCGCGAGCGTGCGATTCAATCACATCATACAACTTTCCGGCGATATTTTTTCCGGTAGAGTTTTCAATACCCTCAAGCCCTGGTGAAGAGTTGACCTCAAGGACCTTTGGCCCGTTTTCTGAACGTAAGAGATCGACACCTGCAAGATTGAGATCAAACGCTTTGGCCGCGCGCAGGGCGGTTTCACGCTCTTCCTTGGTGATGCGTACCGATTGCGCACTACCACCCCGATGCAGGTTTGAGCGAAAATCGCCCTCGGCCCCCGTGCGTTTCATGGATGCGACGACCTTGCCACCAACCACCAGACAGCGAATGTCTTCGCCGGCGGCCTCTTTGACAAAATCCTGCACCAAGAAGTTGGCCTTGAGACCCCGGAAGGCATCAATCACCGATTCCGCGGCTTTTTTGGTCTCGGCAAGCACCACACCTTTGCCTTGGGTGGATTCGAGTAATTTGACAATCAACGGCGCGGTGCCCACCAATCCTATCAAATTGCCGGTATCCTTGGGAGAGGCGGCAAAGGCGGTGTTGGGCATGCCGACCTTGTGACGGGCCATCAACTGGTGCGCATGCAGCTTGTCGCGGCTCGCTGTAATACCTGCCGAGGGGTTCACACAATAGGTGCCGATGGTTTCGAACTGCCGTACAATCGCAGTGCCATAGGGCGTGATTGATGCCCCAATGCGTGGAATGACCGCATCAAAGCGCGGCAGGCGTTTGCCATCATAATGCACATCCGGCGCCATGGCGTTGATGGTCATATAGCATCGGGTGGTGTTGATCACTTCAACGGTATGACCACGCTTTTCACCCTCTTCCACCAAACGGCGGGTGGAATAGTTATCTTCACGTGACAAAACCGCGATCCGCAGGGATCTGTTGGGTTGGGCCTGACGCATTTTTGAGGTGTGATAGACGTCATAATTGAGTTCTGGTTGTTGGAAGCGCTCAGTTGCAACAATTGAGATATTGTCCTTAAGCGCCGTACGTCCCAGCAACATACGCGAATTCATCGTGGCGCGGTTGGTGAGCGTGATCTCAATCGGCCAGCTTTGACCGCTGACGGATAAGTCGCTTTGTATAACAAAACGCATCTCTTTTTCGCCATTGGATGAGGTCACTTCACGTCGATCAGTAATCAATGCGGAACACGGGATCACCAGATCATCGCGGCCGGGAATGGGGTGAAGGGTGAAGCGAACCTTGGGCTTGGCTGCCGGGCCAAATGTTTCTATGTCAAATGCGTGTAGCGCGCTGGTGCGGGCGCCGGTATCGATTTTAGCGCGCAGCGCTGGAATGCCGAGATCAGGCAGGCTGATCCATTCTTCCCATCCGAAATTGAGAATGTCTGTGTCATCGGGAGTGGGCAATCGCGTCCCTCCTTATTTTGTGTTTTTGGGGCTTCCGTCATTGTGGGAAACCCTTTCCCTGAAGGCATGATCACAACATGTATGACCACAGGGTGCAACCCGGGGCTTGGCAAATGCGCTGATCCGGTGCATGTGGGCGGCATGAGAACCTTTTCCTTTTCCCTTAATGCCGAAGACGGGCAAGCCCGCACCGGCGTCATCTCAACCCCACGCGGAGAGATCCGCACACCGGCGTTTATGCCGGTGGGTACAGCCGCGACCGTCAAGGCGATGATGCCCGAAAGCGTGCGCGCGACCGGGGCGGATATTTTGCTGGGCAATACCTATCACTTGATGCTGCGCCCCACAGCGGAGCGGATCGATCAGCTGGGCGGTCTGCATAAGTTTATGAACTGGGAGCGCCCCATTCTGACCGACAGCGGTGGGTTTCAGGTGATGAGCCTAGCAGGGCTGCGTAAATTAAACGAACACGGGGTGACGTTCAAATCGCATATTGATGGCTCCAAGCACGAGCTGACGCCCGAACGGTCGATGGAAATCCAGAAGCTGTTGGGCAGTGACATTGTCATGTGTTTCGACGAATGCCCGGCACTGCCTGCGACTGATAAGGAAGTTGCTGAAAGCATGCGGCTGAGCATGCGTTGGGCGGAACGCTCCAAGGACGCCTTTGGCGATCGGCCGGGTCATGCGCTCTTTGGGATCATGCAAGGTGGTGTCACGCCGGAATTGCGTGAGGAATCTGCCGAGGCACTGAAAAATATCGGCTTTGATGGCTATGCCGTTGGTGGATTGGCTGTGGGTGAGGGGCAGGAGGCCATGTTTGGCGTTCTGGATTATGCGCCAGGATATCTGCCCAAGGACAAGCCGCGCTATCTGATGGGCGTCGGCAAGCCAGATGATATTGTTGGCGCTGTTAAGCGCGGCATCGATATGATGGACTGTGTTTTGCCGTCACGCTCTGGTCGGACAGGGCAGGGCTGGACACGTCATGGGGTTTTGAACATCAAAAATGCCCGTCATCAAGATGACCCACGCCCGATCGACGATGCTTGTACATGTCCGACTTGCCGCAACTATAGTCGCGCCTATCTGCACCATGTGTTCCGCAGCCAAGAGATGATCAGCTCGATGTTGCTGACCTGGCACAACCTGCACTACTATCAGGACCTCATGGCAGGCATGCGGAGCGCAATTTCTGAGGGGCGTTTTGCCGCTTGGGAGGCAGACTTCCACGCGCAGCGCGAACAGGGCGATATTGAGCGACTTTAATAATGTGTTGGTCTAGGCGATTCTGTTTAGGGACGAGGGCAATCTTTAGCATGGAGTTTGATTTGTGAAACAAAGGCAGTCCAACCCGTTGGATTGTTGCTGTATTCGCGCTCAAATTAGCGCATTTACCCGAAATGACGCCGGGTAAGGAAAGCCTGAATAGGTGAGTGGCGGGTTTTGGTGTATGATGCAGGTGTACTGGGATGTCTGCATTGTGAGTTATATTATGAGCTATACTATTTTTGCCTTTATGTGGGCTTCGGTCGCCGTGTTAGCTGCTATGGCACTGGGCTGAAGAAAACGTAAAGAGAATTTGAGACGAATGCATTGATTTGCGGCTTGCTCCTGTTAAGCCGACAAGGCATTGTTGCCCGAATATGGTTGAAATTCGGACACGCGCTGCCCACATCAATCATGTCAAACGGAGAAGGCCGGGGTTGCTGATTATTCGGGGCCGGAGCTTTCTTGCTTAATACAGGATATAATAATGCCAGAATTCCTTAATGCGTCGCTTCCCGTATTGCCCCTGCGCGATATCGTGGTGTTTCCGCATATGATTGTGCCGCTCTTTGTCGGGCGTGAAAAATCTGTGCGTGCCCTTGAAGAGGTGATGCAGGACGATAAACAGATTTTGCTGGCCAGCCAGATTGATCCAAGCGAGGACGATCCCGAAGCGGAGGGTATTTACCGCTCTGGTGTTCTGGCGAATGTACTGCAGCTACTGAAACTGCCAGATGGCACTGTTAAGGTGTTGGTCGAAGGCGTTGCGCGCATTCAAATTGATGAATACCTAGAAAATGATAGTTTTTTTGAGGCCCGCGCCGCGTTCCTTGAAGAGGAGCTGGGTGATGAGGCCACGATCGAGGCGTTGTTGCGCACCGTAACAAGCGAGTTCGAGCGCTACGCCAAGGTCAAAAAGAACATCCCTGAAGAAGCACTGGCAACGATTTCCGAAACCACCGAGCCGGAAAAACTGGCCGATCTGGTTGCCGGGCATTTGGGCATTGAAGTCGCGCAAAAGCAGGAACTACTTGAGACGCTTTCGGTCAGTGAGCGGCTGGAAAAGGTCTATGGCCTGATGCAGGGCGAAATGAGCGTTCTGCAGGTTGAGAAAAAGATTAAAACCCGCGTCAAATCGCAGATGGAACGCACCCAGCGTGAATATTATTTGAATGAGCAGATGAAAGCCATTCAGAAAGAGTTGGGCGACGGGGAAGAGGGCGAAGGTGAGATTGCCGAGCTTGAGGCGCGCATTAATGACACCAAACTGTCAAAAGAAGCGCGTGAAAAAGTCGACGGCGAGCTGAAGAAGCTCAAGAACATGTCACCGATGAGTGCTGAAGCCACCGTTGTGCGCAACTATCTGGACTGGATCCTGTCCATTCCATGGGGTGTGCGCAGCCGGGTCAAAAAGGATCTGAGTAAAGCCGAAGAGGTTCTGGATATCGATCACTACGGCCTCGAGAAGGTCAAAGAACGGATCGTTGAATACTTGGCAGTACAGCAACGATCCAAAAAGCTTAAAGGCCCGATTATGTGCCTTGTTGGCCCGCCGGGCGTGGGTAAAACCAGCCTTGGTAAATCTGTGGCCAAGGCAACGGGACGCGAATTTATCCGCATCTCACTGGGCGGAGTGCGCGACGAATCTGAGATCCGCGGTCACCGTCGGACTTATATAGGGTCGATGCCCGGTAAGATCATTCAAGCACTGAAAAAAGCCAAGACCACCAACCCGCTAATCTTGCTCGACGAGATTGACAAGATGGGGCAGGACTTCCGTGGTGATCCAGCCAGTGCGATGCTTGAAGTTCTGGACCCAGAACAAAACAACACCTTCATGGATCACTACCTTGAGGTAGAATATGATTTGTCGAACGTGATGTTCCTGACCACCTCGAACAGCTACAACATGCCCGGGCCACTGTTGGACCGGATGGAGATCATTCCGCTGGCGGGTTACACCGAGGACGAGAAAACCGAGATCGCCCGACGCCACCTGATCACCAAGCAGGTCAAAAATCATGGTTTAAAAGCCAAGGAATTTTCCCTTAAGGATGATGCTTTGCTGGATATAGTACGTCACTATACCCGCGAGGCTGGGGTGCGGAATCTTGAGCGTGAGATCGCGAAAATTGCCCGTAAAGCCGTGACCAAAATCGTTAAGAAAGAGGCAGAAGTAATTGAAGTTACATCAGAAAATATTTCTGACTATCTTGGCGTTAAAAAATTCCGCTATGGTCTGGCGGAGGATCGCGATCAGGTAGGTGTTGTTACTGGTCTGGCCTACACATCCGTTGGCGGTGAATTGCTGAACATCGAGGCCCTGCGCTTGCCGGGCAAAGGCCGGATGAAAACCACGGGTAAGCTGGGCGATGTGATGAAGGAATCGATCGATGCCGCGTCCAGTTACGTGCGCTCAATCGCGCCACAGATCGGGGTGAAGCCACCGAAGTTTGACAAGATGGATATCCACGTTCACGTGCCCGAAGGGGCAACGCCAAAAGACGGGCCAAGTGCCGGTCTGGCGATGGTGACATCGATTGTGTCGGTTCTGACAGATATCCCTGTACGCAAAGATATCGCTATGACGGGTGAGGTCACATTGCGTGGCAATGCCTTGGCCATAGGTGGGCTCAAGGAAAAGCTGTTGGCGGCGCTACGTGGCGGCATCAAAACGGTTCTGATCCCTGAAGAGAACGAAAAGGATTTGGCTGAAATCCCGGACAATGTAAAACAAGGGCTGAAAATCATCCCAGTTACACATGTCTCTGAGGTGCTCAAACTGGCCCTGACTGGAGAGCCTGAACCGATCGAATGGGATGAAGCCGCCGAAGAGGCCGCCGCCGCCGAAGCCGCGCTTAAAGTCGGTACAGGTGGGGCGGGCGCAACCGCGCACTAATCGTTGATCATGCATAAAATAAAGGGCGCTGTTGTAGCGCCCTTTATTGTTTTTATGTGATTGTTAGGTGCTTTCGGTAGCAGCCCTTGAGACGCGATTTATGATCCATTATGGATTATGGAATCGTAATTTTGTGCTACCTGATCATTCGCGTGGCACCCGTGAAACATAGTGATTTGCGCTGATGAACCAAGCCTTCCCAGAGCTTTGGATTTTACGCCATGGCGAGACCGAGTGGAATGTCCTTGGGCGCCTGCAGGGGCTGTTTGATAGTCCGCTGACCGAATGTGGCCTAGCACAAGCCGTGCGGCAGAGAGAAATCTTGAAAGCTGCGTTGCCAGAGCAAGGTGTGCAGGCTTTTTCGAGCCCGGCCAAACGGGCGCTGCAGACCGCAGAAATAGCGATGGACGGGCGTAACTGCCATATCAAAACTGATCCGGCCTTGCAGGAAATAGCAATCGGGGGTTGGTCGGGGATGACCGTCGCCGATATTAAATCGGCGAATCCTAATCTGGAACATTCTGATGATCCGCATGTCTGGAAGTTTCAGGCTCCGGATGGTGAACGACAGGAACAAATGCAAACCCGGTTAGAAGGGTTCCTGCACCGGCTTGAGGGCCCCAGCGTAATTGTAACCCATGGGGTGACTTCGCGGATGCTGCGCTGTCTGGTGTTGGGTTTAGACATCTCTAATTTGTCACAGGTTCCCGGCGGGCAGGGCATGGTACATCACATTCAAGGCGGGCAAGCCGAGGTGTTGCAATAATCCCTTTTGGGTAACGACGAAGTGGAACAGATGTGACCTTACCGCCAATCTATGTGCTTAGGCATGGCGAAACAATTTGGAACGTCGAGCGCCGCCTGCAGGGCCGTCGCGATTCCGCTTTAACGGAACGTGGACATGCACAGGCTGAAGCACAGGGGCGGTTGTTGCAAGCGCTGCTCAAGGACATTCCAACGCCAGATGTCTATTGCAGCCCGCTCGGCCGCACACGCCAGACCGCGCAGATTGCCTTGCAAGGAATTGATCTGGAAGTGAAATATGATGCGCGCCTGCAGGAGGTATCGGCTGGAGAATGGGAAGGACGCACAAGGCCTGATTTATTTGAAGAACTTGGAATGGAAGACGGTCCAAGCACCGAATTTACCTTGTTTACCAATGCTCCGGGCGGCGAATCCGTGGCGGAGTTGCAAGCACGTTGCACATCCTTTTTGAATTATTTGACCGGACCCACAGTTGTCATCACCCATGGCGTCACGGGCTTGATGTTGCGCGCATTGGCCTTGTGCCTGGATGATTCAGATATGCGCCAACTTGAACGCGGACAGGGGTGTATTTACCGTCTGCAAGATGGGTCTGAGATCTGCCTGAAAGAAAACGAAGTGCGGATCTGAAAGGTTTTTCAAAAATCCTGCATTTTCCGTCTCAAGGGGGCTTGCGCCCACCCTCAGGCTTAGTTATGACCCGCCTCACGGGTGATTAGCTCAGTTGGTAGAGCGCTTCGTTTACACCGAAGATGTCGGGAGTTCGAGCCTCTCATCACCCACCATCCCTTCTGCTAAATGTATAAAGTACTTACACTGATTGCATAATTATCTATGCGCTTTGTGTATCTGTGTCCGCTGCACTTAGACGATGAAGATGTCTCCAACCAACGGAGATACAGACAATGGCTACAGTGAATAAACAGCCAAACGACGTTGAATCGCGACAATGCTTGGGAGGATATACGGCGGGCTCTGTCTGCTGTTACGTGCGTGGAGGAATGTGCAGGAAGTGTATCTTTGGCAATCTGGTCTGTAGAAGGAGCAGGGGGTTCCTTTGTCGACAAAATGCTCGGATATGGCTGGAGCTTTCACGCTATGCGCGGGTGAACTCTTAGCGGCCTTGAAAGTGACGCGTAGGCATTTTAGACGAGACGTAATCGCAATGGAGATTTCATGCCCTGTTAATGTGGGGAGGCAGCAACCCTCCCGGTACAAAATCGATGGAAGATACTGTGCTGCCAAATCGATTTGATGGGCAACATTTGGCGGACTTGAGGTTTTGTAATATCATTACACAATAACACTATAAGCCGGGGTGGACCCTTAAGGTGTCCCGTGGCTTTGACATGAAAGATATCCCCAATGACAAGGGACTATTCCAAATTTCTTCCACCCAGCATGAGCGGTGGAGGGGAGAAGCGTGAGAGGCCAACCATCGAGACGCTGGGGTGGCAACCTTGTTTTGCCCAACAGATCAGCCTTGAAGAGCTGACTGAAACCCCACCGGTTCGGGTGATCGAAGTGCATCGCAGTGGCCTACATGTTGTTGGCAATGACATTGACACAACCATTGCACCGATCTCGAAGGTGACGGTTGGTGACTGGCTGTTGTATGACGCGCAGGATTCGGGTGCGAGCCGTGTTTTGGAACGCAAAAGCCTGTTGAAGCGGCGCGCGCCGGGGACGGAACGGGTGGCGCAGCTGATCGCGGCCAATATTGACACGGCTTTTATTGTCACATCTTGCAATCAGGATTTTAATGTCGCGAGGCTAGAGCGGTATATCGCCTTGATCCTTGAGGCCGAAATCACGCCGGTGATCATCCTGACCAAGAGTGATTTGGCGGTGTCTGCTGCGGAGTATCTAGCGCAGGCGCAGGCGATCTCGGAGCTGGTGCAGGTGGTGGTGCTTGATGCGCGTGGGGATGAACCCAAGGTGAAGCTTGCGCCGTGGTGTGTGCCGGGTAAAACGGTGGCCTTTCTGGGGTCATCCGGGGTGGGTAAATCGACCTTGACCAATGCGTTGACGGGGACCCAATTGATTGAAACGCAGGCTATTCGCGAAGATGATGACAAGGGGCGGCATACCACGACTCGGCGGCAATTGCATGTTGTGCCGGGGGGCTGCGTGGTTCTGGACACACCTGGGATGCGCGAGCTGCAGTTGACTGATGTGGCGGCGGGCATTGAGAACTTGTTTGCGGATCTGCACAGTCTTGCGGGGCAATGTAAGTTCAATGACTGTGCGCATGATGCAGAGCCGGGATGTGCGGTTTTGAAGGCGCTTGACGAAGGCGCGATCGACGCCGCACGCCTGGGTCGCTGGCGCAAGCTGATGGCGGAGGAGGAGTTCAACTCGGCCAGTCTATCGGAGCGCAAGTCAAAAGATAAAGCCTTTGGCAAGACCGTCCGTATGATCCAAAAGCAGAGCAAAAGAAGAAAGGGCAAGCAATGATACGCGAATATCATACCATTGATTTTGATGCTCTTTGGTGTGCTGGATCATTCTATTTGTGGGCGGCTTGATCGCGCAATACTGGATTGTATGAATTATTCAGAAGGTAGCCACACAATAGCCATGCTTGACAATCATGAGTTGTAAATTAATAAGGCCTTTTGCTTTAAGGAGGGAGCGTGTTATGCACCCTGCTTATGGGGTGGATGGTAACGTGGTTGGGGCGGTATATGGCAAGATACTTCAAACAATTATGGCAGAACCAAGATGGCGCAGTAAGTGTTGATTGGGTGGTTTTGACCGCGATGATCGTTGGCTTGATTGCTGCAGCATTCTCTGGTGTTGAGGGGGGCGTAGCTGCTTTGACCACTAAACTTATGGAATATCTGCAAAACCTTACGGTTGGTGTCTGATATCGTAGATTGCGGGTGTCGTTACATCGCGATCGTAAGTTGCAACTTATCGGCCCAATGTCTGGCGAACGGGCCAAAGGGTTTCAGCAGATGAAACAAATCAACACCCGTTGGTGAAAGTTGATACCCCTCTGAACCACGTTCAATAAACTGACTTTCGCGCAATTCTTTGAGGCGTTTGTTCAGCACGGTGGGGGACACAGATTCGCATTTGTCCTGTAGCTGACGAAATGTCAGCGGACCTGCAGAAAGCTGCCAAAGTATTCCTAAAGCCCAACTTCGACCAAGCAGGTCAAACAGTGCCATGATCGGTTTTCCGGATTTTGACCCGCGTACAGGTGCGCCGGGGAGAGGGGTGGTTTGGGGCATCATATCCTCTTGCTATCTTTTGTGTAGCAAATTATTGCTATCAAATATGTAGCGGATCCGAGGGGCCATGTCATGTTTATTTTGCCATTGTGCGCGGCTGTTGGGGCATCCACCGGCTGGGCGGTTGGGATTGTTCTTGCGCAGGCCCCGGCACGGGCGCTTGGCGCGTTTGAATTTACCCGGATACAGCTGATTGTCTGCGCCGCGCTGCTGGCGGTGATTTGCACCGTCTTTGGCCTTTGGCACAGTGTGGCTTGGGCGTATTGGCCTGCTTTTGTCGTCAGCATTTGTTTTGGTATCATTTTGGGCAATCTGGCGATGATCGAATGCCTGCGGCGTGGCGGCCCCCGACGGACAGAGCTGCTACTGACGTTCAAAGGTGTATTTGTGATGATCATGGCCTACCTCTGGCTGGGGGAGGCGATCGAATACAGCGACCTGTTGGGAGCGGCCGTTGTTCTATGCGGAGTATTTCTTGCAATCCAATATGGCAGTGATGAGGTCGGGGAAACCGATCATCTTACTGGTTCTATAATGTCGGTGATCGTGTTGGGGCTTGTGGCAACGGCCTGTCAGGGCATGGGGTTCTTGATTATGAAACCGGCTATGCAAGCAGGGACGGAACCGCTGGCAGCCTCGGCCATTCGGTTGCTTGGTGCAGCCTTGATCATATCTGTTGTCGGGCTCTGGCCGGCACAGATCTTCCGACCGCAGGCTGAAATGACACCCCAGTTGGTGTGTCAAACTATTGTGCCGGGCGTTATTGGCTATGCGGTGTCATCGTCTTTGCTGCTTTATGCCTTTGCCCATTATCATGCGGGCGTTGTTGCCGTGCTTGGGTCTTTGTCGCCTGTGTTGGTGTTATTTGTGATCTGGATAAAAGAAGGCACGCCGCCGGGCATTTTGGCGATGTTGGGGGCGACGCTTGCGGTGTTGGGCATGGGCATAATTGTAATCGCCTAAATTGGTTTGAACCAATATTTATTAACCATTGTGAAGCTGGGGCAGCCCACAGGCCGTGATCATATTATGGCAAAAGAGATGGGATGATATGCCTTATTACTTTGGAAATAGCCTAGAGGCGAATTTGGTTGCCGATGCTATTCAGGATGCCATGAGTGCGCAGTGCAAGGTGCCGGCAATTGCGCTCGGAACTAGGGAAATTTCGTGAGTTTCACTGGGGAACGCGGGATAGATTACTCTGGTCTACCTGCAAGGTTATTAGGCATCTTGGTGAAAGGCACAGGTCGGCTGTAAAGCCTTTTCGAAACCTCCACCAAATTCATTAATTCCTTGACGGCACCAGTTTGCCTGGGTTCATGATGTTTTTGGGATCAAGTGTTTGTTTGATCATGCCCATCACACCCCAAGCGGCGCCATGTTCTTGCGCCATGTATTTTTGTTTGCCCAGACCGATGCCATGTTCACCAGTGGCGGTACCGTCGAATTCAAGTGCGCGTTCTACCAAGCGATGAGAGGCTTTAACTGCGCGTTCTTGTGCGTCTGTGTCGCCCTCATCAAACAGCAGAGTGGCGTGAAAATTGCCATCGCCAACATGGCCCAATATGGGGGCTGTTTCATAACCCAGCTCTGCCAGATCATGGCGGGCGGCGTTGATCGTCTCGGATAGGCGCGAGATTGGCACGCAGACATCAGTTACTAAGGCCTGTGCGCCGGGGCGAGTGGCCAGAATTGCGTGATAGGCACTGTGCCGCATGGCCCAAAGGGCGCGGCGGTCTTCCTCTTGCTTGGCCCATTGGAAACCTGCGCCGCTGTGATCTGCGGCAATGTCGCCAAACAGCGTGGCTTGTTCATCCACGGCACTGTTTGAGCCGTGAAATTCCACCAGTAAATGCGGCTGCTCGGGCAGGTTCATCTGGGAATAAGCGTTCACGGCACGTACTGAATAAGTGTCCATCAGCTCAATTCGGGCCATGGGCAGGCCCATCTGGATGGTTTCCGTCACCGCGTTCACCGCGTCCAAGACCGTGGGAAAAGCGCAGACGGCGCCCGATATCGCCTCGGGTTGGCCGTGAAGGCGCAGGGTGAGCTCGGTGATCAGACCCAAGGTGCCTTCGGCTCCGACAAACAAGGCAGTGAGGTCGTAACCAGAGGAGGATTTACGGGCTTTGGTGCCGGTGCGGATGATTTCTCCGTTTGCGGTGACCACCTCAAGCGCCTGCACATTGTCGCGCATGGTGCCATACCGGACCGCCGTGGTGCCGGAGGCGCGGGTGGAGGCCATGCCGCCCAACGTGGCATTGGCACCGGGGTCGACCGGGAAAAACAGACCTGTGGCGCGTAGCTCTTCGTTGAGGGCCTCGCGGGTAACACCGGGCTGAATGGTGACGCTCATGTTCTCGGGGTGGACGGCTAGGATGGCGTTCATTTGTGAAAAATCCACGCAAACCCCACCTGAGATGATCTGAGTTTGCCCTTCGAGTGAGGTGCCAACGCCCCAAGCCACAATCGGGCAATGATGGCGGGCACAAATGCGAGTGATTTGTGCAACTTCATCGGTGGTTGCCGGATAGGCCACGGCATCTGGCGGCGAGAGCGGGAAATGGGTCTCACTTCTGCCGTGAATATCCAGATCAGACGTGGACAGGCTGAGGCGTTGCCCTAATAATGAGGTTAATTCGACAATCGCGGCCTGAAGTTCCATATCCTGCCTTTCGTTTGGATGACCTGCGCAGTTTAAGTGTATACTGTGGAACAGGAAAGGGCGCTTTGATCCGCGATTCAACTGGGCAGATATGGTATGCAGGATTCTGAGGTACGTGCGCTGTTGCGCGACAAAGCGCAAGAGGCGCGTGCTGGTTTGCGCACGGCTTGGAAAACGCTGCGCCAGCGAGGCCCCAGTCAGTTTCAATTTTGGGTTATTGCCCTAATAATTGGTATTGCAGCGGGTAGTGCCGCGTTGTTTTTTCGAAAGTCTATCAATGCATTACAGCGTTTTTTTTATGGAACAGATGACGTACACCGGTTGCATAGCTTTGCGCTGGAACTTCCTTGGTATTGGATTCTTTTGGTGCCAATGGTGGGTGGTTTTGTTGTTGGGATAATATTGCACAAGCTGACCCCGGATGCGCGGGTGCGGTCCGTTGCTGACGTGATCGAAGGGGCCGCCATAAATGATGGCCGGGTTGAGACAAAAGCAGGTCTTGGATCAGCGCTGGCCTCTTTGGTGACGTTGGGAACTGGCGGGTCCAGCGGGCGAGAAGGCCCGGTGGTGCATATGGCGGGGATGATTTCGACCTGGGTCAGTGATAAAATCGCGGCCAGTGGTATCACTAGCCGTGATTTGTTGGGCTGCGCAGTAGCGGCGGCGGTGTCGGCCTCATTCAATGCGCCGATTGCCGGGGCGCTATTCGCGCTTGAGGTGGTGTTGCGTCACTTTGCAGTGCACGCCTTTGCGCCCATCGCAATTGCCAGTGTGGCCGGCACGATCATCAACCGGATCGAATTTGACGAAACTGCCGAATATGCTTTGCCTTTGGCAAATACGTTGGAATTCTACGTCGAGCTGCCAGCGTTCTTGTTGTTGGGTTTGCTCTGCGGTCTGGTGGCCACGGCGTTGATGCATTCGATTTTCTTTGCCGATGACCTGGCCAGCCGCGTGCAAGACCGTTTGCGATTGCCACGCTGGCTGCGCCCAACAATTGCGGGGCTAATGCTTGGGGTCCTCGCGATTTGGTTTCCGCATATCATTGGGGTTGGCTATGAAACTACCTCGGCGGCATTGACGGGTGAGTTGTTGCTGTGGGAGGCGATCGTGTTCACTGTGCTTAAGGTGTTGGCTGTGGCCATTACCATCGGTGGGCGCATGGGGGGTGGTGTGTTTTCGCCCTCGTTGATGATTGGTGCGCTGACCGGACTAGCCTTTGGTTTGATCGCAACAGCGATTTTTCCACAAGTATCGGGATCACACACGCTCTATGCGCTTGCGGGGTTGGGGGCTGTGGCAGCGGCTGTTCTTGGTGCGCCAATTTCTACAACGCTGATTGTGTTTGAGCTGACCGGAGACTGGCAGACCGGGCTTGCGGTGCTGGTGGCGGTGTCGATGTCAACCGCACTGGCATCGCGATTGGTTGAACGGTCGTTTTTCCTGACACAGTTGGAACGACGTGGCGTGCATCTGGCTGCCGGACCTCAGGCCTATTTGCTGGCGATGCACCGTGTGGCCAAACTGATGCGGCCACTGGGAACAGACACAAGCCCAACCGAGGAGGCCTGTTGGGGGTTGATCGAGGATGGGATTTACATCGATGGCAATGCCACTTTGGAGTCGGCCATGCCAATATTTGAACGCAGCAATGTTTCGTACATTCCGGTTGTGACCTTGGCCGGAGAGGGCGAAGCGGCAGAATTATGGGGCACTTTGCATCAGGTCGACGCACTGTGGGCGTTCAACCGGTCGTTGGCTGAGGTGTCAGCAGAAGAGCACCGGTAAGTTTGTCCCGTTAAGATGTGCGCCTGCGGCGCGCAGTATGTCTCGTTGTCGACCTCTGGCCTCCGCCTCGGGCATGTCTCCGCCGGAGATATTTATGGTCAGATGAAATGAACGGATCAACGGGTTAATTCAGGCGAGATTGCCCAAGGCCGTTGATACCTTGTTTTGTCAGGGCAGCGATCAGGTCTTGGGTGTCGACGTTTTGAACCGTGTGGTTTTCAGAGATAGCCTGTGCTGCAGCGGTGCCGGTGGCTTGGCCCATGGCGATGCATTGCGGCATGCCGCGCACTGAGGCAAAGGCTACTGGGTCAGCGCAGATGATGCGACCGGCGAACATCAGGTTGGTGATGGCCTCAGGGACAAGGGAGCGGAAGGGAATGGTATAATAGGAGCCGTAATCAACGATGGCCTCGTGGGTCATGTCATCGTCACCGCGCATGACGTCATCGATCGGGTTGTCGCAGCAGACGATGCCGTCTTCGAACTTGCGGGCGCGGGCGAGGTCTTGTGCCGTGATGCGGTAAATCGCTTCGAGCTTGCGGGTTTCGCGGACACCGACGGTGGGTGAAAGCATTGACATATGGGCATTCTCGAACCCCGGCACATCAGATCGCAGAAATTGTGCAAGTTGATGGCAGCGGCGGCGACCTTCTTGTGCGGCCTTGCCGACGGCGACCGGATCGGTGCCATCAACGCCGCGAATGTGGACCGAGTTGCAAAACACGTTCCCCTTGTGAAAGGCTTTCATCAGGTAAAGCTGGGACAGATCAGGGTGCAGACGCCCCTCGGCGATGCCTGTACTGGCATATTTTGTGAAATATGGGTCAGGATCTGAAAAAGCGCGGCCCCAATCGACGCCAATCATCATAAATGAAATCGTCACGCCCATCATGTTGCCGCTAGCGTCACCCAGCGTGTAAGGCACGCCCGCCTTGGCGGAAATGTCGCCATCCCCGGAGCAATCGATCACGATTTTGGGCTCGATGGTAAACGGTCCGTTGCGATCATAGCATTGGACTGCGGCGATCTGGTTGCCTGACATGTCAGGGGCGGAGGCGGCCGCATTCAGGCGGGTTTTGACGCCAGCCTCTTCGAGCATTTCGAACATCGTCAGGGTGGCGATGTCGTGGTCATAGATGATCTCAGGCCCGAAATTCTCAAGCGTACAGGGGCGTTTTTCCGCAGCGGGAGGCGTCATGGCCTCTAGCCGCTCGGTCAGTTCCTGCATTAATCCACCGATGATCCGGCCTACTGGATAGGCCGCGCCCCAAGGCATGCCGGGGCAAAAGGCCATGACACCACCGACTTTGCTGGTGGCTTCAAGCAAGGTGACATCCAGACTTTGGCGCCCGGCGGCAACAGCCGCGCCAAAGCCGGCGGTGCCGCCGCCAATGACCAGAACATCAGTGTGTTCGATACGTTCGTTCATGGGTGGGGGTTAGACCCGTTCAACCGTTACGTCGTCATTGGAATAGAACGCCAAATGACCTTTGATCGGCTCTGCTGCGTCAGTTGGGGCCTCGTAGCTCCAACCGGCGTTGTCTATGGTTTTGCTTTTGGTGACGATGGAATAATAGCTGGCATCGCCTTTGCGTGGGCAAAAGCTGGTGCGTTCGCTGTCATCAAGAAACGCCATGGCGATATCAGAGCGCGGGAAGTAAATCACATCGTCATGGCCAGCCTCAGACAGCTCAAGCGCGTTTTTGCTTTCTGCCAGAACGGCACCACCTGCGCGGACGGTCCATGTGCCTGCTGCTTTTCTGATCGTGATCTCTGACATGTTCATTCCCTTTGTTGGTCTTATTTATTATCGCCGTTTTTTGTAACAGAACTGTATTACACGGGCTGGGTCGCTTGTTCCAGCCATAGCTGAGTTTCTTGGTCCAGCAGAGGCGTGATCTTGTCGCGGCAGGTGCGGTGGTATGCGTTGAGCCAGTCCCGCTCGGGCCCGCTGAGCATTTCTACTTTGATCAGTCGCTTGTCGATGGGCACAAAATTAAGTGTCTCAAAACACAGCTTGCCGGTTTGATCGCCGCCGGGCAGCAGATCGGCGGCTGTGACCACCACCAGGTTTTCGATGCGGATGCCAAAGGCACCCTCGCGGTAATAGCCCGGCTCATTTGAGACGATCATACCGGGTTCAAACGGGACATGGCTAACCTTGGACAGACGTTGTGGCCCTTCGTGCACGCAAAGATGCACACCGACGCCGTGGCCAGTACCGTGATTGTAGTCCTGATCAACCAGCCACAGTGGATAACGCGCAATGGCGTCGAGATCACGGCCCGCGAGCCCAACAGGGAAGCGCAGGCGGGAAATGGCGATCATGCCTTGCAGGACACGGGTAAAAGCCTGTTTTTCATCGTCACCGACTTTGCCCACTGGCAATGTGCGGGTGATGTCGGTGGTGCCATCCAGATATTGCCCGCCGCCATCCAGCACCAGTAATTCGCCGTCTTGCAAGGTGCGGTTTGAGCTGTGGCTGACCCGGTAATGCGACATTGCCCCATGCGGGCCGGTGCCGGCGATGGTATCAAAACTGATATCCAGCAGCTTGCCAGTTGCGGCGCGACAACCTTCGATCTTGGTGACCACGTCGATCTCGGAGATTGTGTCTGGGGGCTGTGCGTCAAACCAGCATAAAAATTCACAGACCGCCGCACCATCGCGTAGATGTGCCGTCCGGGTGGCGTTGATCTCGGCCTCAGTTTTGCATGCCTTGGGCAGAACGCAGGGATCGGGTGCAAACGCGTAAGGCACCTCTGAGGCTTCCAGCTCTTGCACGATCCACAGCGGGGCGCTGGTGTCATCCAATCGCACAGGACCGGTCAGGCTGCGCAGGGCAGGGCCAAAGGCGTGGGGCGGGCGAATGGTGATGTCCGCACCGAGGTGGGTTTTAACCGTGTCGTCAAGTTTTGCGTCTTCGATAAAGAGCGTGAGGTGGCCGGTGTCGTGCAGGATGGCAAAGGCATGGGCCACGGGATTGCGGGGGATATCACACCCCCGGATATTCAAAAGCCATGCGATGGAGTCGGGCAGGGTGAGAATGGCGGATTCTTGACCCGCGGTTTTGAGATCAGTCGCGAGGCGGGCACGTTTGTCTTCGTGGGAGTCGCCGGCAAATTCATCTGGGTAAACTGAAACTTTGCCTTGGGGCGGTGCGGGCTGATCGGTCCAAATGCGGTCAATCAGATTGTCATGCGGTTTCAGGCTGATGGCGCTGCTTTCAAGCCCTTTCTCAATCGCTTTGATCTGCGACGGCGTGTAGTGCAGAGGATCGTAACCCAGGACGCCACCATTGGGCATTTGCGAGCGCAACCAATCGGCGGGCAGGTTCTCAGGCCAGTCGACGGGGGTGAAATGATCCTCATCGACTTGCATCTTGACCTGTACGGTGTAACGCCCGTCAATAAAGATACCGGCAATGTCTGCCAGCGCGATGCAAAACCCGGCGGAGCCTGTAAAGCCGGTCAGATAGGCCAGACGTTCATCACAGGCCGCGACATATTCACCCTGATGGGCATCCGCGCGCGGGATCATGAATCCGCCGAGGCCATCCTTGACCATCTCTTCGCGGAGTTGCGCCAGACGAGGAGGGCCTTGTTGAGGGCTGGCGGTGTCATGGAAGTTTTGGAACATGCTGATCCTCTTGGTCTGTGTTGGGGATACCGTGCTGAGGCGTTGGAGAAATGTCCAGAGGAGATGGTGCTGAAGTATGAAATTAGCAGAGGATTTAAGGCCTTACTCATGGTTGATGTTTCGATTCAATACCAGCTTTGAACCCTTAGGTACCAAGTCAAATTGCAATTTGAACTGGAATTTGATAGCAATTCAATGTCTGAAAACTGGATAGGATAACCGGGTACATGAAGTTCAACTGAGCAAAATCTGAATCTTTTACTATGCTCACAGGAGAACAATCATGTCTTCCGATTCCAATTCGGCTGCGCGCCACGCAAGCAAAAATTACACTATTTTCACATTATTAGAACGTCCTGAACTTTTTGATGAACATCAAAACGTAGGTGGCTCAGCATGGCCTGAGTTCATGGTTCATGATCCGGTTGCAATAGCAAACTGGGACAAGATGATGAGCTATTTTTCTAACGATCAACTTTCTCTCGTGATCGAGGATCAAATTGCTGCGGTTGTTAATATGGTTCCCCTTTGCGTCGAAGGTGATCTAACCAAATTGCCTGATAGAGGTGTGGATTGGGGTGTAGAGAAATCGGTGCTGGATCATGAAAATGGAACGCCACCAAACGCGTTGATGGGCCTGCAAGTCGTTGTTGGAAAATCGTTCCGTGGGCAGAAACTCAGCATATCAGCAGCAAATGAGATGGTTGAACACGCAAAACGAGCGGGACTTGAGTACGTTGTGCTGCCCATTCGACCTAACGATAAACAAAATTACCCGCTGATCCCCATGGATCAATACATCAAATGGACGACTCCGGCGGGGCATCCCTTTGACGGTTGGCTGCGAGTTCATCAACGTTTGGGTGGTGAAACAATCAATGTGTGTCACAAATCAATGAGCATCCCCGGAACCATTTCCGACTGGGAAAGCTGGACAGGTCAGAAATTTCCCGGATCGGGTAGCTATGTTGTTCCCGGCGCCCTTAATCCAATTGAAATTGATACTGATCAAAACGTCGGGCGATACGTGGAGCCAAATGTTTGGGTAGTTCATCGTGTAGAATAGTAAGCCAGTATGGCCTTGCATGTGCTAACCGTTTGCGGGTGATTGGCCAAACACCCCCATCAAATCAATGGCAGCAAAGTCCCGCATAGCGCACGTGAAGGATTGGCTCGCCTTGGCTAAATCGCGCGCCGCATCCCCATCACACGAGCGCGGGCGCGGGGGTCGTTGTCAAACAGGGCGGCCAATTGTTCGGTCATCGCGCCGGCCAGTTGTTCGGCATCTGTGATGGTGACCGCACGTTGATAATAGCGCGTCACGTCATGACCGATGCCGATGGCCAGCAGTTCAACCTGCTTGCGTTTTTCGACCATGGCGATGACGTCGCGCAGGTGCTTTTCCAAGTAATTTGCGGGGTTAACGGACAAAGTGCTATCGTCCACCGGGGCACCATCCGAGATCACCATCAGGATCTTTCGGGCCTCCTGACGGGCAACGGTACGGCGGTGGGCCCATTCGAGCGCTTCGCCATCGATGTTTTCTTTGAGCAGGCCTTCTTTCATCATCAGACCCAGATTGGCGCGGTTGCGCCGCATCGGGGCGTCAGCCGATTTATAGATGATATGGCGCAGATCATTCAGGCGCCCGGGCAGCTGTGGGCGACCCTCATTGAGCCAGTTTTCACGGCTTTGGCCACCTTTCCACGCACGAGTGGTGAAGCCAAGGATCTCGACCTTGACGTTGCAGCGTTCCAGCGTGCGAGCCAGAACATCGGCGCAGATTGCAGCGATCGAGATCGGGCGGCCGCGCATAGAACCAGAGTTGTCTAGCAAAAGGGTCACGACGGTGTCGCGGAATTCGGTGTCTTTTTCGACCTTGAAGCTGAGTGGCGTGGTCGGGTTGGCGACAACTCGCGCCAGACGGCCCGCATCAAGCGTGCCCTCTTCCAGATCGAATTCCCAACTGCGGTTTTGCTGGGCTTGTAGGCGACGTTGTAATTTGTTGGCCAGTCGACTGACAGCACCTTTGAGGGGCTCAAGTTGTTGATCCAGATAGGCACGCAGGCGTTCCAGCTCGGCTTGCTCTGCCAAGTCGATTGCGTGAATTTCTTCATCGAATTCAGTGGTGTAGACGTTATATTCAGGATCAGCATCCGAGATATTCTGCGGTGCAGGTGGCTCGAGCGGGGCTTCGCCTTCTGGCAATTCCTGCTCTTCACCGTCTTCCTGTTCAGCCATCTCGTCGAGGCTGACCTGCGCCTGAGACTGGTCTTGCTGTTCTTCCTGACTTTGCTCTGGGTCGGCGTCGGATTCTTCTTCCTCGCCTTGGTCTTCACCGGTGCTATCAGGATCTTCTTGATCTTCGCTGTCTTCTTCGGCCTCGTCTTGTTGGTCTTCATCCAGCGCGTCGGGATCATCGCCCAATTGATCACCGTAACCCAGATCATCGATAATCTGGCGTGCAAATTTGGCAAATTCACTTTGATCTGAAAGCTTTGCTTGCAGATCTTCAAGTGTTCCGCCGGCCTGATCTTCGATGAAACCTTGCCACAGCTCCATCACGTTTTGCGCAGCGGGTGGCAGATCACGCCCTGTGGCCAGATGGCGGATCAGATAGCCAGCGGCCACAGGCAATGGCGCATCCGAGGCCTCGCGGATCTGATCATAGCCACGGCGTTGCGCCTCGGCGCCGATTTTGGCATCGATGTTGCCTGCAGTGCCGGGCATATGACGTGCGCCCAGCGCCTCACAACGCGCAGTTTCCATGGCATCATAAAGCTCTCGCGCCATTTCACCGGGAGGAGAATAGCGGGCGTCTAGCTTGTTGTTGTGATATTTGTGTTTCAGGGCAAGCGCATCCGCGGTGCCGCGTGCTTGCAGGACCTCATCACGGCTCATCCGGCGGCTAACCTGAGGCAAGCGCATCGCATCGCCGGACACGCCTGACGGATCAACGGTATAGGTGATCTTCAACTCACTGTTGTCGGCCATTACTTTGGTGGCCTCAGCAAGGGCTTTCTTGAACGGATCAGCAGGGCTATCAGATGGTTTTCTCATGGTCGGATCCGTTCCATCAGGTATACAAGTCTGGGAATAGGATCTTTAGAGGTCATCCTATTCCCTGCTGACATCACCCCAGGCTCATGCTGGCAGCGCTTTCGGGCAGTTCTTCGTCAAAGCAACGCTGATAGAACTCGGCCACGGTCTGACGTTCCAGCTCGTCACATTTGTTGAGGAAGCTGAGGCGGAAGGCATAGCCGACATCGCGGAAGATGTGGCTGTTTTGCGCCCAGTTGATCACGGTTCGTGGGCTCATCACAGTCGACAGATCGCCATTCATAAACGCCGTCCGCGTCAGATCGGCAACGGTAACCATCTGGCTGATGGTGTCGCGGCCTTCGGCGGTGTTGAACAAAGGCGCCTTGGACAGCACGATATTGGTTTCGGCGTCGTGGCTGAGGTAGTTCAGCGTGGCGACCAGTGACCAACGGTCCATCTGGGCCTGGTTGATTTGTTGGGTGCCGTGATACAGCCCGGTGGTGTCACCCAGACCAACTGTGTTGGCGGTGGCGAACAGACGGAAGTTCGGGTTCGGCGTGATGATCTCGTTTTGATCCATCAGGGTCAGTTTGCCGTCGGTTTCCAGAACACGCTGGATCACGAACATCACGTCAGCGCGACCGGCATCATATTCATCGAACACGATAGCCACAGGGTTGCGCAGGGCCCAAGGCAGGATGCCCTCGTGGAATTCGGTGACCTGCTTGCCGTCGCGCAGTTTGATAGCGTCTTTGCCGATCAGGTCGATCCGGCTGATGTGGCTGTCAAGGTTCACGCGGACACAGGGCCAGTTCAGGCGGGCAGCGACTTGTTCGATATGGGTGGACTTGCCCGTGCCGTGATAGCCCTGAACCATGACGCGGCGGTTATGCGAAAAGCCGGCCAAAATCGCGAGGGTGGTATCTGGGTCAAATTTATAAGTGCTGTCGATCTCTGGCACGCGATCTGAGGGCTCAGCAAAGCCTTTGATCGTCATATCCGTATCTATTCCAAACACGTCGCGGACGGAAATCTCTTCGTTCGGTTTTGCGTTCATATCCAGGTTTCCGTCAGCCATTTCAGACCCTTCTCAAATCATGTGTCGGCAATTCAGAATGTGGTGCAACAAATTGACCAAAAGGACAAGGGGAATGACGGGATTTCCTGATCATATGATCAGGAGTTTTATAAGGCCAGATTGAAAGGCTTTTAAAATGGTTAGGTCAAATAGGCGTGGTCAAAATGAGTGACTTTAGGCAGATCTATGCTTGTTTGTGCAGTCAAAGCAGGGATTAAACAGCCTTTTTGATGTGTCTAGTGATCACAAACAAAGGTCCAAATCATTTTGACGGCGGTATTGGGATGGGCTTAATTGGCTGTGTTTACGAAAGGCACGGGTGAAGTTGGCGTGGTCGGAATAGCCAAGTGATACAGCAATTTGTGTAACTGATAGATGGCTTTCAATGAGCAGGTTTTGAGCGCGCGTCATAATCACCTGATTTCGCAATTGCCGATAGGTCAGTCCATGTTTGCGTAAAAGCCGTTGCAGGCCTTGCACGCCTAACCCGCAGTGCTGGGCGACGCCGTCAATATCAGACAGATTGTCCAGCAGGCGCATGGTGATGATTTGCTGAATAGATGCAATCGGATCGTTTGGTTTATCGTTGTGCGTCGAAGCGGCAATCATTTCGTAGGTCAGCGGATTTCTGGCCTGAGGAGGGGCTATTGATGCATTGCATAGGCTGGAGGTATTAAACCAAAGCGCCAGACAAGGCTGCGCAAAAAAGGCAGGGCTCTCTAGTGCGGCAGCAAGGCGGGATGCATCAGGATCTTTTGGGTAGTCCAGATCAATTCTTATTGGTTGCCAAGCTGCGCCCAGATAGTGGCGCAGAAACCGTGTCATTGCCCCAACCAGATGGTCCGTATGATGTGGGCCAAAGGCGCTGTCAGGCGGGCGTTTGTAGCACCATGCGGACCGTTCACCTTGTTGATGCAGGAACAATCGGCTGCCGGTTTGCTGACTGTTCGACGTGCGACTGGCGCGTTGTAATGCTTCAGATAGAGTTCGGCCTTGGGCGCAATACTGGAGCCATAAGCCAAATTCCTTGGGGGACATGTTTTGCCCCACATCAAGGCCAAAGCATCGATCCCCGGCGCTTAGGGCGGCCATGTCAAACAGGCCGCACATAGAACGCAAAGGGATCGCCGTTTGCCTGTCTTCTATAACGCCGAGCGGTACAGCATTGGCTTCAAACACCTTTCTTAAGGGGCCAAAGCCTGCTCTTTTTTCGAGAAGTACTGGCAACGGACCGAGCCCAGTTGCCTTGGTCATAGGAACAAACGCCAAGCGATACCCCTTGTGCTGACAGGAAATGACAAGCGCACCCCCTTTGGGGATTTATACTGTCGATAGGCATCAAATGGGTCAAGCGCTTTGGCCTTTTCGATGAGGCCAGGTAATTCGAAAAAGGAATTTGTGATGAGACTAAGGCAGGTTTTATATGTTGGGTTGACTTGCGGGGGTGCGATATTCGGGCTTTCGGATGCAGCTATGGCACAGGATAAGCCGATGAATTTCCTAGTGATTTGGGGTGATGACATCGGGATGTGGAACATTAGTGCTTATAATCAGGGTATGATGGGGTATGAGACCCCCAACATCGACCGGATCGCAAGTGATGGCATGTTGTTTAGTCATGCCTACGGCGAACAATCCTGCACCGCGGGGCGCGCCTCGTTTGTAACCGGCCAAAGTGGGTTTCGAACTGGGCTGCTCAAAGTTGGCCTTCCAGGCGCAAAAGAAGGGATGTCTGAGAAAGATCCAACGATCGCAGAATACATGAAGTCTAAAGGTTACATGACTGGCCAGTATGGGAAAAATCATCTGGGGGATCGTGATGAACATCTACCTACAAACCACGGATTTGATGAATTTTTTGGCAATCTTTATCATTTAAATGCGGAAGAAGAGCCGGAGAGTGTCGATTATCCCAAGGATCCAGAATTTAAGGAGAAGTTTGGGCCCCGTGGGGTCATTCGCTCATCTTCAGATGGTGCAATCGAAGATACTGGGCCGCTGAATCGTAAGCGTATGGAAACCATTGACGAAGAGGTGACCGCTGGTGCGCTTGATTTTATGGATCGCGCAACCTCTCAGGATAAGCCTTTCTTTCTATGGTATAATTCGACTCGTATGCACATCAACACCCATCTCAAAGAAGAAAGTCAGGGAGTGACAGGTCTGGGGGTATATCCGGACGGTATGGTGGAACATGATGGCATGGTGGGTGAGTTACTTGATAAGCTTGAAGAGCTGGGTATAGCCGACAATACCGTTGTGATGTATTCCACGGATAACGGGGCAGAGGTGTTTAGTTGGCCAGACGGTGGTACAACACCATTCCGCGGCGAAAAGAACGATAATTGGGAAGGCGGTTACCGCGTTCCAATGATGCTCAAGTGGCCGGGAGTTATCGATGCTGGCAGCAGAACCAGCGAAATCATCAGCCATCTGGACTGGTTTCCAACCTTCATGGCCGCGTTGGGCGATCCGGATATGAAAGAGAAGATGTTGGAAGGACCGCAATTTGGTGAAGACAACAGCAAGGTGCATTTGGACGGATATAATTTCCTGCCGTTCTTTTCGGGTGAGACCGAGGAGGGGCCACGCAGAGAGTTCTTTTACTTTTCGGATGGTGGAGATCTGGTGAACCTGCGTTACAACCGTTGGAAAGTGGTCTTTGCAGAGCAGCGCGCAGAAGGCTTTGACGTCTGGGAAGAGCCGTTGACGTTTTTACGCCTGCCAAAGATCCTTGATTTATATAGTGATCCCTTTGAGCGGGCCCCGGAAGAAGCTGCAGGATACGCTGCTTGGCGGCTAGAGCGTCTATATCTTTTGGTGCCTGCGCAGGCTTTTGTCGGCAAATTCTTAAGCACGTTCCAAGATTATCCACCGCGTCAGAAGCCGGCCAGCTTTTCAATTGATCAGGTTTTGTCAACGTTGCAGAGCAACCAAGGCGGTTAGCGATGAGAGCTTCTTGAAATGAGAAAGGCGCCAGATTTGGCGCCTTTTTCCTATTTAAAGCTCTTGCTTTGTTTGATCTGATCCCAGGCCCAGACGGCTTCTTGTAGCTGTTCTTCTTGAGAGCGGTCGCCGCCGTTCATGTCGGGGTGGAGGACTTTGATCAGCTTTTTATATGCTTTGCGAATCTCGGCCTTGGACCAGGTGTCCTCGGCTTGCAGAATGTCGATTGCGCGGCGCTCGGTCGGGGGTAGCTTGCGGGAATTGCCGCCACGGGTTTTGCCGGGGTTTTGTGTGGCGTTGCCACCCAGTACCTGATGTGCGTCTTCAATACCCAGACGCGCCCATGCGCGCGCCTCGGGATTGGCAAAGGATTTGGTTTCGCGTTCCCAAACCTTATCCTTGGACATCTGGGCGTTCATCTCGGCCTCGGTCGTGCCGTCGAAGAAATTCCATTTCAGGTTATATTCGCGAATGTGATCCTTGCAGAACCAAAAAAATTCATCCAGCACGTCGGGCGCTTTGGGGGCACGGTACTTACCATCCTCGGTACAGCCTTCGTGCTCACACTGGCGGGTTGAGGTTGTGGATTCGCCGGACATGCCGCGGCGGCCACGCGGGTTTTTCTTTTTTGCTGTTGAGACAGACATGTCAAAACCGAAGGGATCATTCTTAGCCATGGGCACACCTCTGCGAGTCGGAGGCCAGATTTTAGAATAAAACGCGGCGAAGAAAAGGAGTGTAATGCGAAAAAGTTGTGATAAGCGAAAAAATGATGAAAACTCAGCCGTCAAATCAGTGCAATTTGACGCGATTCACTTAACGACAATCATGCCAGAGGTCAGATTGCCAAGCGTATGCGGTGCTGATGCCGCCATAGATTTAATCATTACTGCGGCTGTTCGGGCTGTTCTTGGCATCGCCCAGTAAATTTACCACAACCGGCGCTGCCTTAAAGTCAAAATATCAAAAATGGTGGGCCTAACCTGTCGCCTTTGTATCTTAGCGAGACTATGGTTTTCCGCGTTTGTTGAATGCTTTGGCTATGGTGGCTTTTTTTGCCGCACTTGGTAAGGCACGAATTGGCTTTTCCCCAGCTCAGATTCGTGAAATAGGGAGGCGTCAAACGATCTGCCCATGGAGATGATGATATGGAGATTCGTGAGGCGCTGACCTTCGATGATGTTTTGCTTGTTCCTGCTGAGTCCAGCGTATTGCCGAATACGGCAGATACCCGGACCCGCGTAACAGCGAGTATTGACCTAAATATCCCACTTTTGAGTTCGGCCATGGATACGGTGACCGAAGCACGTATGGCCATTGCCATGGCGCAAGCAGGTGGTATGGGGGTCATTCACAAGAACCTCACCACAGACGAGCAGGCTCAGCAAGTGCGCCGGGTCAAACGGTTTGAATCCGGTGTGGTTTATAACCCGATCACCCTGACAGCAGATCAGACATTGGCGGATGCCAAAGCGTTACAAGAACGCTACCGCGTGACGGGCTTCCCTGTGGTGGATCACGATGGTCGGGTTGTGGGGATTGTGACCAATCGCGATATGCGCTTTGCCACTGATGACAACACGCCGGTCTCGGTAATGATGACCAGCGACAACCTGGCAATGATGCGCGAACCGGCTGAGCTGGAAGAAGCCAAAAGTCTGATGAAGGCGCGCCGGATCGAGAAACTGCTGGTGGTCGATGCCGCAGGCAAATTGACTGGGTTGCTGACGCTGAAAGACACAGAACAAGCCGTGTTGAACCCAACCGCTTGCAAGGATGATCTGGGTCGTTTGCGCGTGGCTGCTGCCAGCTCTGTCGGGGATAGCGGTTTTGAACGCTCTGAGGCTTTGATCGATGCCGGGGTGGATATCGTGGTGATTGATACTGCGCATGGCCATTCTGCAGGTGTGATCGATGCCGTGCGCCGGGTCAAAGCGCTCTCCAATCAAGTGCAGGTGATTGCCGGAAACGTCGCCACAGGCGAAGCCACTCGAGCGTTGATCGATGCGGGCGCGGATGCCATCAAGGTCGGTATCGGGCCCGGTTCGATCTGTACCACACGGATGGTGGCAGGGGTTGGTGTCCCACAGCTGACTGCGATTATGGATTGCGCCAAAGCGGCAAAGGATACACCGGTCATTGCCGATGGTGGCATCAAGTTCTCTGGAGATTTTGCAAAGGCGATTGCCGCGGGCGCGTCGTGTTCCATGGTTGGTTCCATGTTGGCGGGCACTGATGAGAGCCCCGGCGAGGTGATCTTGTATCAGGGCCGCTCCTTCAAGGCGTATCGCGGCATGGGCAGTCTAGGTGCCATGGCGCGTGGCTCGGCTGATCGGTATTTCCAGAAGGACGCCGCCAGTGACAAGCTCGTGCCCGAAGGGATTGAAGGGCAGGTGCCTTACAAAGGTGCTGCCGGAACTGTTGTACATCAGCTGGTTGGTGGACTGCGCGCAGCTATGGGTTATACCGGCTGCGCCACCGTGGCTGAAATGCGCCAGAATTGCAATTTCGTGCGCATCACAGGGGCGGGGCTGAAGGAAAGCCATGTGCATGACGTGCAGATCACCCGCGAAGCACCAAATTACCGAGTTGGCTGATGACACCCGCCGCGCGAGTTCAGACCGCAATTGAATTGCTGGACGAGATCCAGTCCGGGACACCGGCTGAAAAGGTACTGACGGGCTGGGCGCGACGTAGCCGGTTTGCCGGATCAAAGGATCGTTCGGCAGTACGAGACCATGTTTTTGATGTGCTGCGCCAGAAAAATAGCTGTGCCATGCAAGGTGGAGGCACGTCCGGACGGCAGCTTATGATTGGTTCGTTGCGGTTGCAGGGCATAGATCTGGAAGAGGTGTTCACCGGTGCGGGATATGCGCCTGAAGCACTGGATGCAGCAGAAAGCAACCAGCCAGAAACAGAACATGCCATTGACCTTCCAGATTGGATTGTGTCGCACATGCAGGCCGCACTTGGCGCAGAGTTCGATCAGACAGTTCAGTATCTGGGGCAGCGTGCGCCGGTCTCTTTGCGCCTTAATCTGATTAAAGCAGAGGTCGGTGCCGTGATTGAGTCCTTAGCACCCGAAGGCATTGTTGTGCGGGAATCGTCGATGTCGCCAACGGCTTTGATCGTAGTAGAGGGCGCGCGGCGCGTTGCCGGATCAAGCGCCTATCGAGATGGGTTGGTTGAATTGCAGGATGGCTCTAGTCAGGCGGCGATGGACCTTTTGCCTTTGGAGCCGGATATGCGGGTGCTGGATTATTGCGCTGGCGGTGGTGGTAAAACCCTGGCCATGGCCGCGCGGGTCAAGGCGCAGTATTTCGCCCATGATGCGAACCCCGCCCGCTTGCGCGATCTTCCCATTCGGGCCGAGCGCGCTGGCGTTGCTGTGCAGGTTCTGGATACAGAGCAGTTACAGGGTCGGCAGTTTGATTTGGTGCTGTGTGATGTGCCGTGTTCTGGTAGCGGAACTTGGAGGCGTGCCCCTGATGCGAAATGGCGGTTCACGTCAGCGCATCTGGGTGATCTGATTAATGTGCAGGCAGAAATACTGGGGATGGCTGCAAGTATGGTAAGCCCCAATGGGGTATTGGCCTATGCAACATGTTCAGTTCTGAATCAGGAAAATGAAAACCAGATCACTAATTTCTTGCAGCGCAATGACGGTTGGAGTGTGACGCAACAGACCCGTTGGCCAGTTCACCCTGAGGGGGATGGGTTTTTCCTGACTTGTTTGCAGCGGGCGGACGGGTAAATGGGGTTTCGCCGTACAATTTATCTTTTGGTAACCATCAATTAAGGTTTTGCAACGCAGACTGTCTCTGAGGTTTCGCATCAGGGGCTTGGTTTGGCTTTGCATTCATCGGTAATTGTGCCCGTTTCCCATATGGCACTGCGCTTGGGCGCTGGAACTTGGGTAATCGTTGTCGCGGCAACGGGGCTCATAGCGGCGGGTTTGGTAATGCTGCCCGGCGCGCCGAAGTTGACGGTGCTATCCGCTGGAGTTTTATGCCTCTTATGTGCCTCTATCCTGTGTGTGTTGCGTTTAGAAAAAGGTTGGCAACGCCGTCGCTTCAGGCGACTGATGAACCAGATCAGCCAAGCCGATCCATTGCCCAGTGTGTTGACATTACAAAATGGCGAAATTGTAGAAACCAACGCTGCAGCAGAAATCTCATTTGGCGAAACCTTGTCGGGTATGATGACGTCGATCTTACAAGACTATTGTGCAGATCCTGCGGGCATTGTGAAACATCTGCATCAACAAGCCCTGTCATATGGAACCGCGAACGACAAAATAAAAAACCCGGGTAGAACATTGCACTTGTATGTTTCTCATGTTGGGCAGGGTTTCTATTCTTGGCGACTTGATGAAGCGTATTCCGAGTCGGGCATTTTGGGTGATACGTTTCCAATACCAGCCTTGTTGATTGGGGCAAGAAATGACGTTCTATCTATGAATTTCGCTGCAATTACATTGCTTGGAAACAACGTGTTAGGACTTGATCAGATTTGCGACAACTTGCCTTTCGTTTCTGGGCAATATCATGATGTCCATACAGCAAATGATGTGGTGCCCTGTCTGGCCTTTATAGACCAAAATGATGTGCCGGAAGGTCATCGTCGGCTATTTTTGTATCCTAAACCGGATATTGCGGCCGATCAGGGAAATGGGTGGGCTTTTTTTGAAGATCTGCCTGTTCCCTTACTTAAACTGGAGCCTGATGGTGAAATCGTATTGATAAATTATTCGGCGCGCCGATTGTTGGGAAATCCGGCAAAACCGGGAATGATGCTGGAAGATCTGCTGGAGGGTTTGGGGCGCTCGATCGTGGATTGGCTGGAGGATGCCATCGCGGGGCGAGGCGGGACACATTCCGAGTTTCTTAGGCTAAGAGACGATGAGCAAGAAGTGTTTATTCAGGTTGCTTTGAACAGGGTTAATGAACCTGAGGGCGCGCGTCTCATTGCGGTTTTGAATGACGCGACAGAATTAAAGTCGCTGGAAGCACAATTTATGCAAAGTCAAAAAATGCAAGCCATCGGCCAGTTGGCTGGCGGTGTTGCACATGATTTCAATAACTTATTAACCGCGATAACAGGCCATTGCGACTTGTTGCTTTTGCGTCATGATGCGGAAGAAACCGAATATGCGGACCTGATGCAGATCAGTCAAAATGCCAATCGTGCTGCGGCTTTGGTTAACCAATTGCTGGCGTTTTCACGCAAGCAAACATTGAAACCCAAAGTGATCGAAATGCGTGAAACACTGTCAGATCTCGCGCATCTTTTGAACCGCTTGGTCGGGGAAACGGTATCAGTGTCACTATCACATGCGCAGGACCTTTGGGCCATTCGTGCAGACCAAAGACAGCTGGAACAAGTGTTGATGAACTTGGTGGTGAATGCGCGCGATGCAATGCCTGACGGAGGTGAGATCGTCATTGAGACCGCCAATCTTGTTCTTGATCAGCCAATGGAACGTGATCGCGCGGTTATAGCACCGGGGCGGTATGTACGGGTCAAGGTCACGGATGAAGGGTGCGGGATCACCCCTGGCAAAATCCAGAAGGTTTTTGAGCCGTTTTTTACCACCAAACGCACTGGCGAGGGCACTGGGTTGGGCTTGTCGATGGCTTACGGGATTATCAAACAAACCGGTGGGTTCATATTTGTGGACAGTCAACTTGGGTGCGGCACAACATTTACCCTGTTGTTACCTGCATATGACCGGGAAAATATTATCCAAGAGGACATTGTGGCTGCGCCTGAGGAAAGCCACGTTACTGGCGGCGTTGTGCTGCTGGTCGAGGATGAAGCCCCGGTTCGTGCCTTTGCCTGCCGTGCATTACAGATGCGTGGTTTCACCGTGATCGAGGCGGAATCTGGTGAAAAGGCGTTAACTGTGTTGCAAGATGCAAACTTGCATATCGATGTGTTCGTTACTGATGTGATCATGCCGGGGATTGATGGGCCGACATGGGTGCGTAAAGCCCTGCTTGCACGCCCGCAAACCACGACGGTCTTTGTTTCTGGATACGCCGAAGATTCCTTTGGTGATAAACAATCACGCATTGCCCATTCTGTGTTTTTACAAAAGCCGTTTTCTCTGGTTGAGCTCACCGATGTTGTGGGTCAGCAATTGCATCAACAACGTCTGTTAATCAGCTCAGGGCTTAGGGCTTAGGGCGTGAGGGCAGGGGATGATAGTGGCCATTTGATCCAATACCATTCCATAGTGCGAGATCCGCGGCGCATTTACGTTCGAACTTATGTCGGGTTTTTTCCGATAGAGTTAAGTCGCCAGCTGGTGAAACGTTGTGGGCTGTTGTGGTGAAGGATGTTCCAAGCCGATTTTCAAGGAAACTGTGCAGACCGGCTTGATCGTCGTAGCGAAAAAGATGGGTGACAGCGGTTCCATTGCGCTGTGGTTCCAGAAATTTTGATTGGGATCCCACGTTAGCATAGGCAGGTTGTTCACCACGTGTATAGGCGTCAACGAAGGTATCAAATGTGATGCCTTGCGTGCTGGATGGTAAGCCTGCGCAATCCGGACGTTGGCGATAGCGATACCAGCTTCCGAGCCAGTCGATAGGTTCGCGCATGACGGCAAGAATCTCGAAATCTTCGCCAACAAATTTTTCCAGCATGGGGCGGAAAAACCGATTGTAGCGAAAAACCGGGGAATGTTTCAGTTCTGGCGGGTCGTGAACAACGAGTGCTGCGAGAGGTGCAAGGGCGGCTTGATAAGCTGTGCTGCCGGTTTTTGGTGCGGATAAAAAAACGAGCTTCGCCTTTGAAAACACAAGCAATTTCGGGATTCCTTTTAGGCCGGTGATTGGGTCCGTATAATTTAAACTACTCTTTAACTGTTCTGGGTAAAAGTGAAGATACAAACAATTTTCTTGCAATGTTCTCATTTTGTCCACATAAGAAAAAGAACAAGACGGGAACAATTGCAGCGATTGCCGCTTGCGGCAGGGTATGGAATAAGGAAGTGAAATAATGGCAACGGCAGATCTTTTATCAATGGACAGCAAGAAGAACGCAGACAAGCAAAAGGCGCTCGATAGCGCTTTGGCGCAGATTGAACGGCAGTTTGGCAAGGGCTCGATCATGAAACTGGGCGCGGATAATCCTGCGCAGGATATTGAGGCGACATCGACCGGTTCTCTGGGGCTGGATATTGCCTTGGGTATTGGTGGTCTGCCTAAAGGCCGGATTGTTGAGATTTATGGCCCGGAAAGTTCTGGTAAAACCACGCTGACCCTGCACTGCATCGCAGAAGAGCAGAAAAAAGGCGGTGTTTGTGCCTTTGTTGATGCCGAACATGCGCTGGATCCGGGCTATGCCAAGAAATTGGGCGTCGATCTGGATGAATTGTTGATCTCGCAACCCGACACAGGTGAGCAGTCGCTGGAAATCGTTGATACCTTGGTGCGCTCTGGCGCAGTCAGCATGGTTGTTGTCGATTCGGTTGCGGCGTTGACACCGAAATCCGAGTTGGAAGGCGACATGGGCGACAGCAACGTTGGTGTTCAGGCCCGCCTGATGAGCCAAGCGATGCGCAAATTGACCGGATCAATCAGCCGTAGCAAATGCACAGTTGTGTTCATCAACCAAATCCGGATGAAAATTGGTGTGATGTTCGGCAGCCCTGAAACCACAACCGGTGGTAACGCATTGAAATTCTACAGCTCGGTCCGTCTGGATATCCGCCGTATTGGCGCGATCAAAGACCGTGATGAGGTGGTTGGCAATGCGACACGCGTGAAAGTGGTTAAGAACAAAGTGGCACCGCCGTTCAAACAGGTCGAGTTTGATATCATGTATGGCGAAGGTATTTCCAAGATGGGCGAACTGCTGGATCTGGGTGTCAAAGCTGGCGTTGTCGATAAATCCGGCAGCTGGTTCAGTTACGGTGACGAGCGTATCGGTCAGGGCCGCGAAAACGCGAAAAACTTCCTCAAGGAAAACACCCGCACCGCGCTTGAGATCGAAGATAAAATCAGGGCTGCACATGGTCTGGATTTCGATATGCCCGAGATGCCCAGTAAAGATGAGGATGACATCCTCGAGGCGTAAGTCTGTACGTGACAGAGATTTTGGAACCCGGGCTGTAATGGCCCGGGTTTTCTTGTTGTAGACATGACGCTGCAGCGCGGCTAAATCATGCAGGACGCCCTGCGCCCTGAAGCCCGAAAAGAGACACTGATGCCGACGCTGAATGAAATTCGTTCCACATTTCTGAATTACTTTGACAAAAACGGTCACCAGATCGTGGACAGCTCGCCGCTGGTACCGCGCAATGACCCAACGCTGATGTTCGTCAACTCAGGGATGGTACAATTCAAAAACCTGTTCACCGGTGTTGAAACCCGTGATTACACCCGCGCCACAACGTCGCAAAAATGCGTCCGCGCCGGTGGTAAACACAACGATCTGGACAACGTTGGCTATACGGCGCGTCACCATACTTTTTTTGAAATGCTGGGGAATTTTTCATTCGGAGATTATTTCAAGAATGAGGCGATCCCTTTTGCTTGGGAACTGATCACCAAAGAATTTGGAATCGATAAAAACCGCCTGCTGACCACAGTATATCACACTGATGATGAGGCGTTTGAGATCTGGAAGAAATTGGGCGTGCCAGAGGACCGGATCATTCGCATCGCAACCAGTGACAATTTTTGGCAAATGGGCCCCACAGGGCCATGCGGTCCATGCACCGAGATTTTTTATGATCACGGCGATCACATCTGGGGCGGTCCTCCGGGCTCAGCCGAGGAAGATGGCGACCGGTTCATTGAGATCTGGAACGTTGTTTTCATGCAAAACGAACAATTCGAAGATGGATCGATGAAGGCGTTGGACATGCAGTCGATCGATACCGGCATGGGGTTGGAACGGATTGGTGCTTTGCTGCAAGGCAGCCATGACAACTATGACACGGATCTGTTCAAGGCGCTGATCGAGGCGTCGGCCAATGCCACCAATGTAGACCCTTATGGGGATCAGAACGTACATCACCGTGTGATTGCAGATCACTTGCGATCAACCTCTTTCTTGATTGCGGATGGGGTGATGCCATCGAATGACGGACGTGGGTACGTTCTTCGCCGGATCATGCGCCGGGCAATGCGGCATGCGCATCTGCTGGGTGCAAAAGACCCGGTCATGTATCGATTGGTTCCTTCTCTGGTGGCCCAAATGGGCGCGGCGTATTCTGAGTTGGGCCGTGCGCAGGCGATGATTGAAGAAACGCTGCTGTTGGAAGAAACCAGGTTTAAACAAACGCTTGAGCGGGGCTTGCGACTGTTGGATGATGAGCTGGATGGCTTAGGCGAAGGTGCTGCATTGCCGGGGCAAACGGCCTTTAAGCTCTATGACACCTATGGTTTTCCGCTTGATTTGACACAGGATGCGCTGCGCGAGCAGGGCCGTGAAGTCGACACAGATGGTTTTGATGCGGCTATGGCCGAGCAAAAAGCCAAGGCACGCGCGGCCTGGTCCGGATCTGGTGAGGCGGCGGATGCCACAATCTGGTTTGATATTGCAGAAGAGAATGGCACGACCGATTTCCTTGGCTACGACACTGAGGTAGCTGAAGGTCAAATTCTGACCCTTGTGCAAGACGGGGCCACAACCGATGCCGCTGCGAAAGGTGAAAAAGTGCAGGTCATCCTGAACCAGACTCCTTTTTATGCCGAATCTGGTGGACAGGTTGGCGACAATGGCGAGTTGAAAACAGAAACGGGCCGGGTTCAGGTCACTGACACCAAAAAAACCGCGGGCGTGTTCATTCACATTGGCGAGGTGATTGAGGGCGACATTACCAAAGGGCAGGCGGCTCAATTAGAAGTTGGCCACGCCCGCCGCACGGCAATCCGGGCGAACCACTCGGCGGCGCACTTGTTGCATGAGGCCCTGCGCGGGGCATTGGGCGAACACGTGGCGCAGCGAGGATCGTTGAATGCGGCGGACCGTTTGAGGTTCGATTTCAGCCATTCCAAGGCGATGAGCGCTGAAGAACTGAGACGAGTTGAAACCGAAGTAAACGCCTATATTCGCCAGAACACACCGGTCGAGACGCGGATTATGACGCCTGATGACGCACGCGATCTTGGGGCGCAGGCACTCTTTGGTGAAAAATACGGCGACGAAGTGCGTGTGGTGTCGATGGGCACTGATGCGTCTTCAGGCAAGGGGATGGACGGTCAGACTTATTCGATCGAACTCTGTGGTGGTACGCATGTGCGTCAGACCGGTGATATCGGTGTTTTTGCGTTGGTCGGGGAAAGTGCATCCAGTTCAGGTGTGCGCCGGATCGAGGCATTGACAGGCGAGTCTGGTTTTGCGCATCTGAGTGCACAGGCACGGCGGGTCTCGGAAATTGCGGCAGACCTGAAAGCCAAGCCTGAGGAACTGGCAGACCGGATCAAAGCAATGAGCGACGAGCGCAAGGCCCTGAGCAACGAGGTTGCGCAGTTACGACGCGAGCTGGCTATGGCTGGCGGAGCCGGTCAGGCGGCAGGCCCTGAGGCGCGCGAAATCAATGGCGTGCAGTTCTTGTCACAAGTATTGAGCGGCGTGTCTGGCAGGGATCTGCCCGCGCTGATTGACGAGCACAAGAACCGTCTGGGATCAGGCGCGGTGTTGTTGATTGCGGATGCAGATGGCAAAGCGGCTGTGGCGGCTGGTGTGACCAAAGACATGACCGACAAAGTGTCGGCCGTGGACCTGGTGCGCGCCGTGACGCCCGAGCTGGGTGGCAAAGGGGGCGGAGGCCGCCCGGATATGGCACAAGGCGGTGGCCGGGATGCCAGCAATGCTGAGGCTGCGATCAAAGCGGCCGAAGCGGTATTGGAGGGATAACAGATGCCAGCACTTTGGATTGCACATGTCACGGTGACCGACGATGAGTCTTATGGCAAATACGCCAAGCTAGCGGGGCCTGCTATTGAAAAGCACGGGGGGTATTTTATTGCCCGTGCCGGGCGTTACGTCCAGCTGGAAGGCAAAGAGCGTCCGCGCAATGTTGTGGCCAAGTTTCCTAGCGTTGAAGCCGCGGAAACCTGCTATCACAGTGCAGAGTACCAAGAGGCGTTAAGCCATGCGCGCGATGCATCCGAGCGTGAATTGTTGATCGTGGAAACGACAGAATAATGCAGGGCTTTGCTGAATTGCTAAAAACGCATTCGGCACCGGGGCGCATTGAATGGATTGGCTTGCGATCTGAACGCAAGGCCGATTTACGATCGGTTGAGAACGCTAACGTTGAATTGGATGGCTTGGCCGGGGATCATGCGCGGCCGGGTAAGCGCGCCCTTACGTTAATTCAAGCAGAGCATTTCCCGGTGATTGCAGCGCTTTGTGGGCATGAAGTGATTTTGCCAGAGGTGTTGCGCCGTAATGTCGTGATCAGCGGTATCAATCTGACAGCGCTGCGCCACAACAGGTTGCGACTTGGACCATGCGAGATTGAATTTACCGCACCTTGCGCACCGTGTTCCCGGATGGAGGCAGCCCTTGGCAAAGGTGGCTATAACGCCATGCGCGGGCATGGAGGGTGGTGCGCCCAGATTTTGAAACCCGGGCGCATCGCGATTGGGGATACGCTGGAAGTAATCCGCGATTAAGCCTGCCTTATGACAGAGACTTGGCGTTGCGCTTACGCTCATGTGGGTCAAGATAACGCTTACGCAGGCGGATCGATTCCGGTGTGACCTCGACCAGCTCATCGTTGTCGATGTAGGCGATGGCCTCTTCCAGCGACAGGGTGATTGGTGTGGTCAGGCGAACTGCTTCGTCGGTGCCGGAGGCGCGAACGTTAGTCAGTTTCTTGCCTTTGAGCGGGTTCACCTCGAGATCGTTTTCGCGTGAATGCTCACCAATGATCATGCCCGTGTAGATCTTGGCTTGTGCGCCAATGAACATCTTGCCGCGATCTTCCAGGTTCCACAGGGCGTAGGCCACGGATTCACCGTTTTCCATCGAAATCAGAACGCCAGCGCGACGGCCAGGAATTGCACCCTTATGCGGGGCCCAAGAATGGAACACACGGTTCAGAACGCCAGTACCACGGGTATCGGTCAGAAACTCGCCGTGATAGCCAATCAGGCCACGTGAGGGTACCAACGCCATGATGCGGGTTTTGCCAGCCCCAGCTGGTTTCATCTCAGTCAGTTCACCCTTGCGTGTGCTGGTCAGCTTTTCGATCACGGCACCGGAGTACTCGTCATCGACGTCGACGGTGACTTCTTCAATTGGCTCTAGCTTTTTGCCATCTTCGCCGTCACGCAGCAGAACCTGAGGGCGCGAGATTGACAGCTCAAAGCCTTCGCGGCGCATGTTTTCGATCAAAACGCCCATCTGAAGTTCACCGCGACCGGCGACCTCAAAAGCTTCGCCACCTGGGGTATCGGTGATGCGAATGGCGACGTTTGATTCCGCTTCTTTCATTAGGCGTTCACGAATAACCCGCGATTGCACCTTTTTGCCTTCGCGGCCGGCCAGTGGGCTGTCGTTGATACCGAAAGTGACCGTAATGGTTGGCGGGTCAATTGGCTGCGCTTCCAGCGGAACGTCTACTGCCAAGGCGCAGATGGTATCGGCCACGGTTGATTTTGACATGCCGGCAAGGCTGACGATGTCACCGGCGGTTGCCTCTTCAATGTCTTGGGTTTGCAGACCGCGGAAGGCTTGGATTTTGGTGACGCGGAATTGTTCAATTTTTTGACCAACGCGCGACAACGCCTGAACTGTGGCGCCAACCTTGAGACGACCGGATTCAACGCGGCCCGTCAGGATACGGCCCACAAACGGGTCAGAACCCAAAGTGGTTGCCAGCATGCGGAAATCTTCGTCAACACGGTTCAGCTGCTTGGGGGCAGGGACGTGATTAACGATCAGGTCGAACATTGCAGACAGATCAGAGCGAGGACCGTCAAGCTCGTGGTCGGCCCAGCCGGAACGGCCTGAGGCATACATGTGTGGGAAGTCAAGCTGATCATCGTTAGCGTCGAGGCTGGCGAACAGGTCAAAACACTCGTCCAATGCGCGATCAGGCTCGGCATCGGGTTTGTCGACCTTGTTGAGAACCACAATAGGGCGCAGACCCAGAGCAAGCGCCTTGGAGGTTACAAACTTGGTTTGTGGCATCGGGCCTTCGGCTGCGTCAACCAGCAGAACCACACCGTCAACCATGCTCAAGATCCGCTCAACCTCGCCACCAAAATCGGCGTGACCGGGGGTGTCAACGATGTTGATACGGGTGCCTTTCCATTCCACCGATGTGGGTTTGGCAAAGATGGTGATCCCGCGTTCGCGTTCAAGATCATTGCTGTCCATGGCGCGTTCATCAACGGCCTGATTGGCGCGAAAGGCACCCGATTGTTTGAGCAGCTCATCGACCAGCGTTGTTTTGCCGTGGTCAACGTGAGCGATGATGGCGATGTTGCGCAGATCCATCTGAAAAGCTTTCCTGATTTGAGTTTCCCCGCGCCCTATACGGGCAGGCACGAAAAGGCCAGAGGCAATTCTTGATGCATGGCGGCTTTGCGTGGACTGATGGCCTTTATATCAGCATGGGGCAAAAAACAGAAACGGCCACTCTTTGGCGGCCGTTGTTGTTGTCGGTATCGTTTGAGACTTAGAACGGGATTTCGTCGTCGTAATCCTGACGTCCACCGCCGCCACCTTGGCTGCTCTGGCCGCCTTGGGATGGGCCAGAGTCGTAGCCGCCACCTTGGCCACCGCCACCGTATCCGCCGCCATAGCCGCCGCCTTGGCCACCACCACCGCCACCACCTTCGCCGCGACCATCCAGCATGGTCAAAGTGCTGCCAAAGCCTTGAAGCACCACTTCGGTGCTATAGCGGTCATTGCCGCTCTGATCTTGCCATTTGCGGGTTTGCAGCTGGCCTTCGATGTAGACCTTGGAGCCTTTGCGCAAGTATTGCTCAGCCACACGGACAAGACCTTCGTTGAAAATCGCGACAGAGTGCCATTCGGTGCGTTCGCGTCGTTCACCGGTGTTACGATCTTTCCAGTTTTCCGACGTCGCAATACGAATGTTGCAGACTTTCCCACCGTTTTGGAACGTACGCACTTCGGGGTCGCGACCCAGATTGCCGATGAGGATTACCTTGTTGACGGAACCGGCCATTGCGACCTCCTTGCGATTGTCATTTTCGTTATCTGTGGCTTACAACACTCTACGGGCATGAAGGAAAGATTAAAATTGTAAATATTGGGCCATTTGACCGCAGGAATTTGCCGAAGATGCGCATCTTGCTGGATATTTGAATGAAACAATTTATAGTTTGCCAAAATTTAGGGTGGCGGTGACAGGTATGCGTTCGTTAACTATTGCAGCAATGGCTTTGGGCTTGCTGCTCCCAAGCGTGGGGGCGGCGGACGTTCTGTCGAGCAAAAACCGCAATAAGTTGTTTAAGTCCCAGACTGGTGTGCTCGATACCCGGGCCAAGCAACAATATAATAGCTCGGTCCGTCTTAAGCCGCAGAAAGTACGAACCCCGACGAAATGGGGCGATGAAGGTTTGGTGCGTGGCTATAAAGGCAAATACAAAGGCCGTTATCTGGGCATGGCGCGGGATGCAGCGCAACGCCATGGTATCCCGCAGGACTTGTTTTTACGGCTGGTGCAACAAGAATCGGGTTGGAACCCAAGGGCCAAGTCACACAAGGGAGCGATTGGTCTGGCGCAGTTGATCCCCAGTACTGCACGGTATTTGGGTGTGAACCCGCATGATCCATATGAGAATCTGGATGGTGGGGCGCGCTATTTGGCAGAACAATATCGTGAATTCAAATCTTGGCGGTTGGCACTGGCGGCCTACAATGCAGGGCCTCAGGCGGTCAAGAAATACGGCGGAGTGCCGCCTTATAAAGAAACCCGAAATTACGTGAAGGTTATTTGGGGCGGTTAAATCTGATCAATATTTTTGTAATATTGACTTTATATCAACAGATTAGCCAACTAAATTAAAGTGATTCGGCTGGGATTTTTTCCCAATCCTTCATCCGTGCGCGAAACCAAGTTCGTTGTCGTTTCGCATATTGCCGGGTTGCGATGGTTGCCAGATCACGTGTCTGATCCAATGTAATTTCACCCTTCAGATGGGCAATCAATTCCGGTGCTCCAATTGCCTTTGAAGATAGGTGCGTCGGGTCCCAATAATGTAGATTTTGGCGCGCTTCATCAAGCGCACCGCCATCCAACATCAAGTCAAATCTTTTTTTAATCCGATTGTTTAGCCATTCTTTTTCAACTTCGACCACAAGGCCGGTTGCGCGGGAAAGCGGCAAAAGTGGTGGTGGTGTATTGTCATGCCAGTTGGCAAGACTGCACCCAGTGGTGCGCTGTACTTCCCATGCGCGTTGAACCCGCATGGGGTTAAGAGTGTCAATTCGGGCTATTGTGTCTTGATCCAGATCGGCGAGCAACGCGGTAATACCTTCGCTTTCAAGCTTTGCGGTCGCTGTATGGCGGATATCATCCGGGGTAGGCGGGATTTCAGCGAGGCCTTGTGTCAGCGCAGTGAAGTACAAGCCTGTCCCGCCTATGATAATGGGGCGCGGCCCACTTTCGAGCAGCGAAGCTACTTCGCGTAGCCAATGGCCAACGGAATAGGGTGCATCATAAGGCACATGACCATAGAGCAAATGCGGAACTTGATGTTCATCTTCGATCGATGGACGTGCAGTCAAAATCCGCCAGTTTTCAAAAACCTGAATAGCATCAGCATTCACGATAACGCCGCCTTGCTTTTGCGCAATGCGCAACGCAAGGGCGGACTTGCCCGAAGCCGTCGGGCCCGCAATCAGGATCGGACGATCTGTGGGAAGGGCAGCAATATCTATCATCGATCCTATCCAATAGGTGAGAATATCGCGATATGCGAGATTGTTTTATGCATTTTGAGTGCATTTACCGACTCTGCGATTGAACCCCGGCGCGATTTCCGACATTTTGCACGAAATTAGCCAAATCACCATTGCGGAGCGATGCCCATGTCCGATGCCGATTCTTCTGCCTCCAAGTATAATCGTGTTATGCTTAAAATTTCAGGCGAGGCATTGATGGGGGATCAGGGGTTTGGCCTGCACCCGCCAACGGTTGAAAGAATCGCCCGCGAAGTGAAGATCGTTCATGACCTTGGGGTTGAGATCTGCATGGTCATTGGTGGCGGTAATGTTTTTCGCGGGTTGTCTGGCAGCGCGCAAGGTATGGAACGCACGACTGCGGACTATATGGGCATGTTGGCCACGGTGATGAATGCGCTGGCGATGCAAAGCGCGCTGGAGAAACTGGGTGTTTTCTGCCGGGTGATCTCGGCCATTCGCATGGATGAAGTGGCCGAGCCTTACATTCGCCGCCGCGCGGTGCGCCACCTAGAGAAAAAGCGGGTTTGCATCTTTGCCGCAGGCACCGGGAACCCTTATTTCACAACGGATACCGCCGCAACGTTGCGGGCCAATGAAATGGCCTGCGAGGCGATCTTCAAAGGGACCAAGGTTGACGGTGTCTATGACAAAGATCCAGTCGGAAATGATGATGCAAAACGCTATGACCGAGTGAGCTATGACGAGGTGCTGGCCAAGCATCTGAAAGTAATGGATGCCAGCGCGATTGCCTTGGCACGTGACAACAACTTGCCGATTATCGTCTTTAGCCTGGATCAAGCGGGCGGGTTCCGCAGTATTTTGGATGGTAGCGGCACCTATACAACAGTACACGGCTAACGTTAAAGAACCTGTACCAACAGGCAGGTGCAAGAAGGATAAGTAACATGGCAGATGATTTCGAACTGGACACCGGCGATATTGAACGCCGCATGGAAGGCGCGATTGCGTCCTTGCGGACAGAGTTTGCATCATTGCGCACGGGGCGTGCGTCGGCCAGCATGCTGGAGCCGATCATGGTTGATGCATACGGTTCACCAACGCCGATCAATCAGGTGGGTACTGTAAATGTACCGGAACCGCGTATGGTGACAGTAAATGTCTGGGATAAATCACTGGTCGGAAAAGTTGAGAAAGCTATCCGTGAGAGTGGATTAGGGATCAACCCTCAACTCAACGGCACAATTATCATGCTTCCAATTCCTGAACTCAACGAAGAACGTCGCCGTGAATTGACCAAGGTTGCTTCGCAATATGCCGAAAACGGCCGTGTGGCGGTTCGGAACGTGCGTCGAGATGGTATGGATCAGATTAAGAAGGCCAAGGCCGACGGTATGTCAGAAGATGACCAGAAGTTCTGGGAAACCGAGGTGCAGGAACTGACGGATGCCTTTATTAAGGCTGTTGATGACGCGCTTGAAAATAAGCAAGCCGAAATCATGCAGGTCTAAGGACCGGAGGGCGCGGCATGGCCACAGATATTAATGGACGAGGGCCGAACCATGTCGCGATCATCATGGATGGCAACGGTCGTTGGGCGCAGGCCCGGGGCCGTCCGCGCCTGTTTGGTCACCACGCCGGTGCGCGTCGGGTCCGCGATGTTGTCAAGTCTTGCCCGAAACTGGGCGTTAAGTACCTGACAATATTTGCCTTTTCGACAGAAAACTGGAAGCGCACACAGACCGAGGTTGCTGGTCTGATGAAACTGTTCCACCGCTATATTGTATCAGAGATGCAGGAGTTTGTGAAATCAAACGTCCGGGTCCGTTTTATTGGTGATCGGTTACGTCTAGATCGTAAACTTCAGATATTAATGGATGAGGCCGAAGAGCTGACCAAAGGGTGCGATGGCATCCATTTGACGGTTGCACTCAATTACGGGGGACGGGATGAGGTCTCTCGTGCGACAAAGCGTTTAGCGCAAGATGTCGCCGCCGGACGGCTTGACCCGAATGACGTCAATGAAGAGACGTTGCCAAAATATTTGGATACCCATGTATTACCTGATCCGGATCTGGTAATCCGTACAAGTGGTGAGGCAAGGATTTCCAATTTTCTGCTGTGGCAGTCGGCTTATTCAGAATACGAGTTCGTAGAGACGCTCTGGCCTGATTTCACCGAAGAAATATTTGCAAAGATCCTAGCCTCTTATGGCGCACGTGAACGCCGGTTTGGAGCCGTGTCCTGATGTCTGGAAATGCACAATGGTCTGATCTGATGCCGCGGGTTATCTCGGCTCTTGTGATGGCCTCCATTGGATTGATTGTCATCTTGACGGGCGGCTGGCTGTTTACGTTGGCGATTGCGATGATCGCTGGCGCAATGACCTGGGAAGTGATGCGGATGTTTATGGCGCCCAAGGCGATCTCGCATGGGGTGCTTTGTGGTTTTGCCGTGTTTTTGTCAGCACTTTTACCATCCATTCTTGTACTTCCTATTCTGGGTGCGGCTGTCTTTGTATCTGCCGCTCATATAGAGCGCGACAAAGGTGTATTCATAGGTTTTAGCTTGTGGGTGTTGTTGGCTTGCTTTGGTTTCATTCTTTTACGGCACGAGGCGGCACTGACGTGGATGCTGTGGTTGGTTTTGATTGTGATTGGAACTGACATAGCTGGATATTTCGCCGGTCGCATTTTGGGTGGGCCAAAATTCTGGCCTGCTATCAGCCCGAAAAAGACCTGGTCTGGAACGGTTGCGGGCTGGGCCGTATCGGCCATTGTCGGGGTAATATTCATCGGGCCGACCGGAACCGGCTTTGGACTTGTGGTGGTATCGGTCGTTCTAAGCTTCAGCAGCCAGATGGGCGATATTGCTGAAAGCGCGATTAAACGGCGGATGGGTGTCAAAGACAGCTCGAACCTGATCCCAGGTCATGGTGGTTTTCTGGACCGTTTTGACGGCATGATGGGTGCTTCTGTTGTGTTTGCGTTGTTTTGGGTGATCGGGTTGTTGAGCTCGGGGGCGTCATGAGACGCATCTCCATTTTTGGTGCAACCGGATCCATCGGGCAAAGCACGATAGATCTGATCCGGCGTGAAAAAGAGCTTTATGATATTGTTGCCCTGACCGGTGGCGCGAATATTGCGCAACTGGCCGCAGATGCCATCGAGCTGAAAGCGCAACTTGCGGTGACGGCATATGGCGACAAGCTGCCAGAATTGCGCGCGGCGCTGGCAGGAACCGGTATTGAGGTTGCAGCTGGAGCAATTGCCTTGGCTGAGGCGGCCAACCGCCCGGCAGATTGGGTGATGTCTGCTATCGTCGGTGCCGCAGGTCTGAAACCGGGTTTGGTCGCACTTGAGCAGGGCGCGACATTGGCGCTGGCCAACAAGGAATCGCTTGTAACCGCCGGGCCGCTTTTGATGCAAACCGCAAAGAAACATCAGGCGCGGATCCTCCCAGTGGATAGTGAACATTCGGCCGTGTTTCAGGCGCTGAATGGCGAAGATATCAAAACGGTTAAACGCGTTATTTTGACTGCAAGCGGTGGGGCATTTCGCGATTGGCCGCTTGAGCAACTGGCGGAGGCCACAGCCGCACAAGCGATGAAACACCCAAATTGGTCGATGGGGGCAAGGATCACGATAGACAGTGCTTCTATGTTCAATAAAGCCTTAGAGGTTATTGAAGCAAAAGAATTTTTTGACCTAAGATCTGATCAAATCGAGGTATTGGTTCACCCTGAATCCCTTGTGCATGCCTTTGTCGGGTTTTGCGATGGTGCGCTGATGGCCCACGTCGGGGCACCCGACATGCGACATGCCATTGGGTATGCGTTGAATTGGCCGCATCGGAGACCTTTGCCCGTTGAAATGTTGGATCTGGCCTCACAAGGTCAGTTGAACTTTCAGTCTCCAAATCTGCAAAAATATCCCGCTTTACGTTTAGCTCGTGTGGTTATGGAGCAAGGCGGGTTAAGTGGAACTGTGTTTAATGCGGCAAAAGAGCGTGCGCTAGACTACTTCATTGCAGGGCAGATTGGATTTTGCGATATGAGCTCAGTTGTTGAAACGGTTCTTGATGACCTTTGTGCGACAACTGATTTGATCGACGTCGATGTGACCTTAGATAACGTACAGCACATTGATTTGATTGCGCGCGAAGCCATTGATGCGCTTGTTGTTCATGGCGACCTAAAACTAGTGATACGAGGTTAAGTTGGAATTTTCATCCTTCATCCCCCAGTTTGACGGCTTTCTTATGACAGCGTTGGCTTTTGTTGTTGCGCTATCCGTGATTGTCGCGATCCACGAATATGGCCACTACATCGTTGGGCGTTGGTGCGGAATCAAAGCCGAGGTGTTCTCATTGGGATTTGGCCCGGTGCTGTTTGCCAGGACCGACAAACATGGCACACAATGGCAATTGGCCGCCCTGCCATTTGGTGGATATGTGAAATTCTTGGGCGATGCCACTGCGGCCAGCGGTCAAAGCAGTGATGAGGTTGAGGCAATGGATGCGGTACAGCGCCGCAAAACGATGCAAGGAGCACCCTTGTGGGCCCGGGCTGCGACGGTTGCGGCGGGGCCGATCTTCAACTTTGTACTTGCTATTATCATTTTTGCCGGCGTTGCAATGATGCAGGGCACAGTAAAAGAACCTTTTTCGGTTGGAGAATTACGCTCGTCACCCGTCGCCGAGATTACATTGGAGCCAGGTGATCAGATCGTTCGCATTGCCGGGTTTGATTTTCCAGAGTGGGGTGAAAGTGGTGCTTTTGACGCATTTATTCAGAACTTGCCATTGGAACAGGCCCTGGATTACGACGTCATTCGCGACGGCAAGACGATAAGCGTTGTAGGCCCATACCCAATGCCGCCAGTGATTGTTGGTCTGGCGCCACGGTCTGCAGCTTATGAGGCCGGATTGGAAAATGGCGATGTTATAACGCGCATTGACAATAGCGCAGTTACCGCATTTTCCGAATTGAAGGGCGTTGTAGAGAGTTCAAACGGGCGGGCGTTGAAACTGGACATCTGGCGTGATGGCGAGATTTTGGAGTTAAGTCTGAGTCCCAAACGGGCTGATGAACGCAAAGACGACGGCAGCTTTAAAACTGAATGGCGGATTGGCATTGTAGGTGGATTGGCATTTGAGCCGGAAACCGTGGGTGCGGGGCCGGGGGCTGCGGTGATATCTGGCGTCAACCGGTTGTGGACTGTGATAGAATCCTCACTTTCTGGCCTCTATCACATGATCACTGGAGCGATTAGCAGCTGTAATATGTCTGGCCCACTAGGGATCGCGCAGGTTTCTGGCGCAATGGCAAACCAAGGCGCAAGCAGCTTTATCAATTTCATCGCTATTCTGTCAGCAGCCGTTGGGTTGATGAATCTGTTCCCGGTCCCAATTCTGGATGGTGGGCATTTGGTCTTTTACGCTTATGAAGCGGTGGTTCGACGCCCCCCAAGTGAACGCATCATTAATGCATTAATGAGCTTTGGCTTGGTGTTTGTTTTGGGGTTGATGGTATTTGCCCTTGGGAACGATCTGTTCTGCCCGTAAGGAATGCCTTTTTTTGGCCGCAATTGGCCACTGATTAATGCCTCAATCAGCTACTAAACTATCCTCGCAAATTAAGTGGGGTTGCTATGAAGCAGGTTGCAAATGGATTGGGTCTTTTGTTCGATTTGAACTGGGACAGAATACTCTATGTGGCGACTGTTTTGGTGGCCTTATATGTGGGTGCATTTGTCGGGTCGCTCTGACGAAAACCGTGCTATTTCGACGGCATTTGGCTGCCGTTTGATACTCCCTTGAATTGGTCTTTTGACAAGGCATCAGACTCCGTTTACTGACGTTTACCAATAGGATGTCTTACTGGGTTATAAGAATGCATAAATTCCATCGGGGGCAGGGTCTGACACAACGTCGGGCAGGGCATTTTTCACAGATTTTTGGAAAAGTAATCGCGATTTTGTTTTTAATCGCGACGCTTACCGTACCACAAGTTTCGCAAGCGCAGTCTTATCGGTTTAATTCCGTTGCGGTTGAGGGCAATCAGCGGATCGATACCAATACGATTCTGAACTATGCTGGAATTAGTAAAGGCGAGACCGTTTCTGCAGGCCAGTTGAATGAGGCCTATCAGGACATTCTTGGTAGTGGACTGTTTGAGGCGGTCGAACTTGAGCCGCGCGGTAGCACGCTAAACATCAAGGTTAAAGAATTCCCGACGATCAATAAGATCGCCTTTGAGGGTAACAAAAAACTCAAGGATGACGACCTTTCTGGCTTCATCGAAAGCCGGACCCGTCAAGTTTTCAGCCCAACCAAAGCTGAACGCGATGCGGCCATCATTACCGAAGCCTATGCGCAAAATGGTCGCGCTTCAGCGCGTGTAACACCTAAGATTATTAAGCGTAGTGACAATCGTGTGGATCTTGTTTTTGAAGTGTTCGAAGGCGGAGCCATCGAAGTGCAGCGCATCAGTTTTGTCGGGAACCGTGCCTATTCGGACCGTCGGTTGCGCCGCGTTATCGGCAGCAAACAGGCCGGGCTGTTGCGTGCCTTTATCGGCCGCGATTCCTTTGTTGAAGACCGTCTGGAATTCGACAAGCAAGTACTGAGGGATTTTTATAATTCGCGGGGATATGTTGATTTCCGGGTCACCGGAACCAACGCTGAATTGGCGCGTGAGCAAGATACATATTTTGTGACATTCAACATTCAGGAAGGTCAGCAATTCAAATTTGGTCAGATCACAACCGTTAGTGAAATTCCAAATCTGGATTCGGAGATCTATGACGATACGCTCAAGGTGCGTTCAGGTGTTGTTTATTCACCCACCTTAATCGAAAGCTCGATCGCCCGGATGGAACGACAGGGCATCAAGGATGGCGTTGACTTTATGCGCGTTGAACCTCGCATCACCCGCAATGACCGCGATTTAACGCTTGATGTTGAATTCGCACTGGTCAAAGGACCGCGCGTTTTTGTTGAACGTATCGATATCGAAGGCAACACCACAACGCTTGATCGTGTGATCCGTCGTCAATTCGATGTGGTCGAAGGTGACCCGTTTAATCCACGTCAAATTCGTGAAGCGTCTGATCGGATCGAGGTGCTGAATTACTTTGAGGATGTCAATGTTGAGGCCCGCGAAGGTTCACGCCCGGATCAGGTGATTGTTGACGTTGATGTCGAGGAAACGACAACGGGTTCAATCAGTTTTGGTGCCAGCTTTTCGACCAACGATGGTTTGGGTCTGAGTATTGGCTTTTCTGAACGTAACTTCCTGGGCCGTGGACAACGTTTGTCTGCTCAGGTGTCGGGGTCAGCTGAAACGCTGAACTATCGCCTCAACTTCGTGGAACCGGCCTTTTTAGGTCGGGATCTGGAATTCGGAATTTCAACCTCGTTGCTTGAAACCAGTGACCGCAACAGTTTATTTGATACAACCAGTGCGGACTTCACACCAAGTATTGGATTCCCAATCAGTGAAAATGGTCGGCTGAGTCTGTTTTATAGCCTCGGCTATGGTGACATGCGTAACTATACTGGTACTTCGGGTATTCTGGCGGCGGAAACAAATGGAGATGGCCTGTTTTCCAGCGGTATCGGATATAACTATACCTATGATACACGCCGGACCGGCTTGAACCCCAATGCAGGTGTTTTGCTGTCCTTCGGGCAGCAATTCAATGGCGTTGGTGGTGATCAAGATTTCATTGAAACCACAGCTCGGGTTGTTGGCCAGACTCTAGCCTTTGCCGAGGAAGTCACGCTTCGGGCCACGCTGGAAGGTGGTGCGCTTCATTTTCTAAATAGTCAAAACAGCCGTGCGGTTGACCGCTTTAGTCAGCAGGTGATCCGTGGTTTTGAACCCAATGGCATCGGTCCGATAGAAGGAACTGAGCATCTGGGTGGTGATTTTTATGCGGCTTTGAAATTTGAAGCTGAGTTCCCGCTGGGCCTGCCTGATGAATATGGTATTACAGGTGGCGCATTTTACGATGTCGGTTCCATCTGGGGTATCGATACAACGAACGCAACTGGCGTTGTCAATTCAAGTGACTTTGAAGCGCGCCATGTAATCGGTCTTTCAGTGTTCTGGGAATCGCCTTTTGGCCCGCTGCGGATGAACTTCTCGCGTGCACTCAACGACCAACCCGGTGACGAAGAGCAGACATTTGACCTGACCGTCAGATCGAATTTCTGATGAAGCCAATGATTTGGCAGCTGTTAAGAATCCTGTGCCTGTCAATTCTTCTGACAGGCACAGCAAAGGCTCAAACGATAGGGGTGATCCAAAGCGAATTGCTGGTCTTGGATACAGAGCGGCTCTTAGCTGAAACCCTGTTCGGCAAAAAAATGACTGCTGAATATCAAGCCGCCCGTGAAAAACTAAGCACCCAAAACCGCCAGATCGAGGCCGAACTTGAGGCTGAGGAAAAGTTGTTGACAGAACTGCGTGCGCAGAGCAGCACGTATGAGTTCAAAAGTATGGCTGACGCCTTTGATGCCAAGGTTCAGGAACTGCGTCGTACAAGTGATCTTAAGGTGCGCGAGCTTGAACGTAACCGAGATCTGGCTCCGGTGGCGTTTATGCGTACCGTTGAACCTATTTTGGTTGAACTGATGGTCGAAACCGGTGGCGCAGTAATTTTGGATAAGCGCAGTGTTCTCTTCAGACGCGATGTCGTAGATATTACCAGTTTGGCAATCACGCGCATTGATCAAAAAATTGGTGATGGCACAGGCTTTGTTGTGAAAAATACCAAGAACGACCCCGAAAATGCAGTGCCGCAGGAGTGAGCGTCACTTGCTCGCGAGCGCGTGAATTGTTAGGGGTCGAAGATAAGACTGACAGGCGAAAGGATACCTGATGAGCGAGCCGCTTAAATCTGCTGATATCAATCTGATCCAACGGCTTATTCCTCATCGGTATCCGTTCTTGTTTCTTGACAAGGTCGTTGACATTGATGGTTTTAAGTCCGCGCGTGGGATTAAGAACGTCACCATTAATGAACCTTTTTTCCAGGGGCATTTCCCGGGTAAACCGATCATGCCAGGTGTCACTATCATCGAAGCCATGGCGCAGACCTCTGCGGTGCTGGTGTCGATGGGGTTAAATGCCGAGGATGCGGGCCTGTTGGTCTATTTCATGTCGGTCGAAAAATGCAAATTCCGTCGCATGGTCGTGCCGGGTGATGTGCTTGAACTTCAGGTTACCACAATGCGCGGTCGCCCGGGTGGTAAGGTTTGGAAATTCCACGGCGTAGCGACTGTCGACGGTGAAGTGGCCTGCGAAGCTGAATTCGCGGCGATGATCGACGCACCCAAGGAATGATGGATATGGCGATACGGCCAGATACTCAAATTCACCCCAGTGCTATTGTCGAGCCCGGCGCCGAGTTGGGGCAGGGAGTACAGGTTGGCCCGTTCTGTCATGTCGGCGAAGATGTCATTTTGGCCGACGGGGTTGTGCTTAAATCGCATGTTGTCGTCGCAGGGGATACCACAATTGGCGAAGACACCGTTGTGTTTCCGTTCAGCTGCATTGGCGAAATTCCGCAGGATCTGAAATTCAAAGGTGAAAACACCAAGTTGGTGATTGGTGCACGTAACCGCATTCGCGAACACGTCACTATGAACACCGGCACCGAAGGCGGTGGTGGTATGACCCGTGTGGGCGATGATGGCTTGTTCATGGCAGGCTGCCATGTGGCGCATGATGTTCAGGTTGGTGATCGGGTAATTGTGGTCAACAACGCAGCATTGGCTGGCCATTGCATCATTGGTGATGACGTTATCATCGGCGGCCTGTCGGGCATTCATCAATGGGTGCGTATTGGGCAGGGAGCGATAATCGGTGCGGTGACCATGGTGACCAATGATGTCATCCCTTATGGTTTGGTTCAGGCCGCCCGGGGTGAACTGGACGGCCTTAACTTGGTCGGTCTCAAACGTCGTGGTGTTTCGCGCGTGGATATTTCAGAACTGCGTGCTGCATTTCAGGACCTTTCCAGAAATACGGGCGGCTCTTTCATGGAGCGTGTGAAAAACTTGGGGGAAAATGCGCAAAGCGATTACGTCAAACAGATTGTGGAATTTGTCACTGGCGAAACAGACCGCTCTTTCCTGACGCCAAAACCCGGGCATCGCAAATGAGCGACAATCTTGCGATTATAGCCTGCGCCGGGGTGTTGCCGGTATTGATCGCCAAGCATCACCCCGAGGCCCTGTGCTTTGGTCTGAAGGGTGTTCCGAATGATCTTGAGAATGATGTTGATGTGCATCAGATCGAGAAGATTGGCGGCTTGTTTGCTGCCATGAAAGACCAAGGCGTTGAACGTGTTGTTCTGGCAGGATCCTTGACGCGCCCCCCGCTGAACCCGGCAGATTTTGATCCGGTGATTATGGGCTTTGCCCCGCGCTTACTAGGGGCCTTGCAGGCTGGAGATGATGCGCTGTTGAGGCAGGTGATCGGATTTTTTGAAGAGCAGGGTTTCACGATGCTGGGCGCGCACGAGCTGGTGCCAGAGCTGACAGCAGAAGAAGGCCTTCATATCGGCCCTGAGATTGGCAAGGCCAATGTTGCCGATGTCGCCCGGGCGCAAGAAATCCTGACAGCCCTGTCGCCGCTTGATGTCGGCCAAGGCTGTGTCGTGGGTAATGGACAATGTCTTGGTGTTGAAACCCTACAAGGCACTGATGCGTTGTTGCGATTTGTTGCCGAAACGGACGAGGCCCGTCATGCCAAAGGTGGCGTGCTGGTCAAAGCGCCTAAACAGGGGCAAGACCTGCGGGTTGATATGCCTGCGATCGGCCCTAAGACGATACAGGCGGTCAAAAACGCGCGGTTGGATGGGATCGTGATCGAGGCGGGCCGTGTGATGATTCTTGAGCGTGAAAAGACGCTGGACGCGGTTAACGACACTGGCATTTTCCTCTCTGCACAGAGGTTCTGATGCGGGTGTTTCTGGTTGCAGGTGAGGCGTCTGGCGACAAGCTGGGTGCTGCCCTTATGACCGGTTTGAAATCGCTGACGGATGTTGAGTTTGATGGTGTTGGCGGCCCGTTGATGCAGGCTGAAGGCCTGAAAAGCCTGTTTCCTATGGACGAACTGAGTGTTATGGGCTTGGCTGAAGTGCTGCCAAAGTACCCAGAATTGCGCAGGCGACTGCATCAAACGGCAAACGCTGTATTAGACGTTCAACCGGACGTTCTAATCACCATCGATAGTCCTGATTTTGGCCTTCGTGTTGCGAAACTGGTCAAGGCCAAAACTTCAATCAGGACGGTGCACTATGTGGCACCATCGGTATGGGCCTGGCGACCGAAACGCGCAGATAAAATGGCCAAGGTTATTGATCATGTTTTGGCACTATTACCCTTTGAGCCGCCCTATATGCAGGCAGCGGGGATGGAGTGTGATTTTGTTGGTCATCCAGTTGTTGAGGAGACACTTGCAAGTGATTGTGAGGTAAGGAAATTTCGTAACAAATTCCAGCTTGAAAGTCGACCTGTGTTGCTGGCTTTGCCGGGCTCTCGTCGTGGTGAAGTTAGCCGATTATCCCCAATCTTTGGACCGGCGATTTCGAAATTTAAACGCCAAAACCCGAACTATGAAGTGGTTGTCCCGGCGGCAGGCGCTGTCGCTGATTTGGTGAAAGAGCAGATTGGCGAATGGGACGTTTCCGCGCATGTGATTGACCCCAATGCCTATGATCTGGCAACCGCACAAGCGTACAAACGCGCTGCATTTCGGGCGGCTGATCTGGCACTTGCAGCCTCGGGCACTGTATCTCTGGAGCTGGCTGCCGTTGAGACGCCAATGGTCATCGCGTATGACTTCAGTCTGATTACGCGGTTTTTGATGAAACGTATGGCGTTAATTGATACCGCGACGCTGGTCAATCTGGTCAGCGACACACGGGTTGTTCCCGAATGCCTGTTTGAAAATTGTCGCGCCGATCTGATTGCGGATAAACTGGTTGAGGTGCAGAAAAATCCTAATGATCAGATTGCGGCAATGCGTCTGACAATGGACAGCTTGGGTCGTGGAGGCGAGGCACCCGGCCTGTGTGCAGCTAAGGCCGTTTTGACCGGGATAACAAAATCACAGACGTGAGAATTAATGCCCACGCCAGATCCATCCACCACCCAAAATGCGGCTGCTGTCGTTTTCATAAAACACACAGGCCTGACCGGGGCTGATACCCTCTTCGGCGATGATCAGTTCAACTTCGGCTGTGGTTGGGGACAAGGGCCTGATGACCGCCTCACGCGGGGGGCGGGTTGAGCGCACCTTGACGGACACCTGCCATTCGCCTCGGCTGTCAAAAGGTTCATCACCCAACCAGTTGATTTCGCGCACCGGAACAGTCCGGGTTGAGAGGAGTTCTTTGGGGCCAACGGTGACGGTCTTTTGATCAACATCCAGTTTCACCACGTAGATCGGTTCTGACAGGCCACCAATGCCAAGGCCCCGGCGTTGGCCGATGGTGTAATGGATCACGCCGTTATGTTCGCCCAGTACCCGGCCATCTGCATGTAGAATTTTACCGGGTTCGGCGGCGCCGGGGCGCAGTTTCTCGATCACGCTGGCGTAATTACCATTAGGGACAAAACAGATGTCCTGACTGTCAGGTTTGTCTGCGACCATCAGGCCGTATTTCGAGGCCAGTTCACGCGTTGCATCCTTGGACGGCAAGTGACCCAGAGGAAAGCGCAGGTAATCCAGCTGTTCGGGTGTGGTTGAGAACAGGAAGTAGCTTTGATCACGGTTGGCGTCAGTCGCGCTATGCAGTTCCGGACCCCGCGCGCCCATCTTGCGCTGGATATAGTGGCCAGTGGCCATACAGTCGGCTTCAAGATCTTTGGCGGTTTCCAGCAGGTCTTTGAATTTCACCCGCTCATTGCATCGGATGCAAGGCACAGGGGTGGCCCCGGCAAGATAGCTGTCGGCAAATTCATCAATCACCGCGTCTTTGAAGATATTCTCATAATCCAAAACGTAATGGGGGAAGCCCATGTCCTCGGCCACACGGCGGGCATCATGGATGTCGATACCAGCGCAGCAGGCCCCTTTTTTCGCGAGTGCCGCGCCGTGATCATACAGCTGCAGCGTGACACCGATGACATCATAGCCTTCTTCTGCCAGTTGCGCAGCCACAACGGAGCTATCGACGCCGCCAGACATGGCCACGACGACACGGGTGTCGGCAGGGGCTTTAGCAAAGCCAAGGGAATTGAGCGGTGTCTCAAGGGGCATGGTTGGTCTCCGACGCAGATACTGCGGAATATAGGAAAATCCTAACTACTCTCAAGGGCCAGTTTCACTTGTCGTTAACGTGCTGTGGCAATTCTGTTGGGGATGCGGCGAAAGGGGAATGAGATGTTTTTGAAAAAGGTCGACGGTCCGCGAGCGGTGACGTTGCCGGATGGGCAGGTTTTTACGCAAGCGGATTTGCCCAAAGCAAATACCAAGCGATGGGTGGCCTCCAGAAAGCTGGCCGTGGTGCGGGGTGTTTTGTATGGGTTGATTTCTCAATCCGATGCTGTGCAGCAATATGGCCTCAGCGATGAAGAGTTTTGCGAATGGGTTTCCTCTTTTGAGCAGTTTGGAAAAACGGGGCTAAAAGCCACAATGCATAAAACCGTGCAAAAAAAGCTAGACAACCATAGGTAGTATTTACTATTTGTTCTTCTATAGTAATCTGTAGTTAACCATTTTTACCGAAGCTTAATCGGAGAACTTTTTATAGCGGAGAACCCTAATGCGCGTGTTGCTCGTTGAAGATGACCCTACGACATCAAAAAGCATCGAACTGATGCTGACCCATGCCAATTTAAATGTCTATACAACGGATATGGGCGAAGAAGGCATCGATCTGGCCAAACTTTATGACTATGATCTGATTTTGCTGGACCTGGGATTGCCAGACATGAATGGCCATGAGGTGCTGCGCCAGCTCCGATTGGCACGGATCGAAACCCCCATTCTGATTTTATCTGGAACAGATGATACTGATAGTAAAATCAAAGGCTTCGGGTTTGGGGCTGATGATTATATGACAAAGCCTTTTCATCGTGAAGAGCTGGTGGCACGTATTCACGCGATTATCCGACGATCTAAAGGCCATTCACAATCGGTGATCAGAACCGGGCAGATAAATGTGAACTTGGATGCCAAAACTGTCGATGTCGAAGGTCAAGCCGTTCATCTGACCGGAAAAGAATATCAGATGCTAGAGCTTTTGTCGCTGCGCAAAGGGACGACATTAACCAAGGAAATGTTCTTGAATCACCTCTATGGTGGCATGGATGAACCTGAATTAAAAATCATTGACGTTTTCATCTGTAAGTTGCGTAAGAAACTAACAGAGGCCACTGAAGGCGATAACTACATCGAGACAGTCTGGGGGCGAGGTTATGTCCTGCGTGACCCACAACCTGTCGATCTGGACAAAGGGCATCGCTTGGCGATTGGCGCATAATCGCTGCCTCCAAAAGGTAGAGGTTCAACATGTGAGTGCTGGACCTCTGCCGCGCTGCATCCTATCACTTTGACCTGAAGCTGAAGTCGGCGAAAGATCGAAGAGGGCATTACGGATGGATAATAAAGCGGTGGAGGCCCTGACAGAGGCCGAGGCCAAAGCAGAGCTGGCTCAGCTGGCCGGCGCACTGGCCCAAGCTAATATATTATATCACGGGCAGGACGCGCCGGGCATCAGTGATTCTGAATATGACGCACTGAAGCAACGCAATGCCCTGATCGAGGCGCGATTTCCTAAACTGAAAAGACCGGACAGCCCCAGTGAACAGGTGGGCGCGGCACCAAGTGAGGGATTCGCAAAAGTCACCCATGTCGTGCGAATGCTGTCATTGTCTAATGCGTTTGATGGTGACGATATTATCGAATTTGATGAACGAATCCGTCGCTATCTTGGTTTAGGGGATGTCGCGCCGCTGGAATATACGGCTGAACCAAAAATTGATGGATTGAGCCTGAGCCTGCGTTATGAGGCGGGAAAACTGATTCATGCGGCAACCCGTGGGGATGGTGCGGTTGGCGAAAATGTCACCACGAACGCCCGCACGATTGCAGAACGTGTCGCTGAGGGGCGCAAATTACCTGACATACCGCTTCTGATCGATGGTGCCCCTGACGTTTTGGAAGTGCGCGGAGAAGTCTATATGAGCCACGCCGATTTTGCGGACCTGAATACGCGTCAAGTTGCGAGATCAGATAAGCAATTTGCAAACCCACGGAATGCGGCAGCGGGCTCGCTTAGGCAATTGGATTCTGCGGTCACCCGACGTCGCCCCTTGAGGTTCTTTGCTTATGCCTGGGGTGAGCTTAGCGCGCCATTGTCTGATACGCAGATGGGGGCGATTGAGCGTTTGAATGATTTTGGTTTTCAAATCAATCCGTTGACGGCGCTTTGCGATGGCCCTGCCGGCATGTTGGCGCATTATGACAAGATTGAACAACTGCGGGCCGCGCTTGGCTATGATATTGATGGTGTAGTTTATAAAGTGAATGACCTGTCTTTGCAGGGACGCCTGGGTTTTCGCAGCACGACCCCCCGTTGGGCAATTGCCCATAAATTTCCGGCAGAACTGGCCTGGACCCATCTGGAAGCGATTGAGATCCAAGTTGGACGTACAGGGGCGCTTAGCCCGGTGGCGCGTCTACAGCCTGTGACCGTGGGTGGCGTGGTGGTCAGCAATGCAACCCTGCACAATCAAGATTATATCACTGGGCTGGATAGCAAAGGGCAAGAGATCCGGGGTGGCAAAGACATTCGTGAAGGTGACTGGGTACAGGTTTACCGTGCAGGAGATGTGATCCCGAAGGTGGCGAATGTTGACCTGAGCAAACGCCCTGAAGGCAGCGCCGTGTATGTGTTTCCTGACAAATGCCCCGAATGTGGCAGCCCGGCCATTCGAGAGGATGGTGATGCCGTGCACCGGTGTACGGGCGGCTTGATTTGTCCGGCGCAGGCTGTTGAAAAATTAAAACATTTTGTCGGTCGTGCCGCCTTTGATATCGAAGGGTTGGGGGCAAAACAGGTCGAACAATTTTATTTAGACGGCTGGGTTAAGGAGCCCTCGGATATCTTCACGCTTGGAGAACGGTTCAGTAGCGGTCTACAGCAGCTGAAAAACCGCGAAGGTTGGGGCGAGAAAAGCGCGAATAAGTTGTTTCAAGCAATTGAAGAAAAAAGAAACATTCCGTTTGCAAGAGTTTTGTTTTCACTTGGAATACGCCATGTTGGAGAACAAGCCAGTAATCTGATCACACGCAATTACACCAGCTGGCCCGCGCTAATTACTGCAATGGATGCGGCGGCCGCGTGTGAAGGGGTTGAATGGGATAATTTGCTGGGCATCGATGGGGTCGGTGATGTGATGGCGCGCAGTTTAGTGATGGCCTTTGCGCCGGGTCCAGAACGCGATAGCATCGATAAGCTGACCGGACATCTGAACATTGAGGATGCAGAACATCCTGATATCGATGGCAGTCCAGTGGCTGGAAAGATTGTGGTTTTCACTGGAACGCTGGAGAAGATGACGAGGGCCGAGGCCAAAGCGCGGGCCGAAGCGCTTGGTGCCAAGGTCTCAGGCAGCGTGAGCGCGAAGACCGACTTGCTTGTTGCTGGGCCCGGTGCAGGTTCCAAGGCGAAAAAAGCAGCCGATCTCGGAATTGAAACCATCGATGAAGACGGCTGGTTGCAGCTGATCGATGGCTTATGAGTGGCCGCCCAGAAATTCTATTCCCGTTGTTTGCAGGGTTAGAGACGCTAACGGGTGTGGGCCCAAAGACTGTTCAAAATCTGGCTGGGCTGGATATTGAAAAGCCGAAAGACCTAGTGCTGACGTTACCTCACTCTGGGTTGGACCGACGCAAAAGGGATACTGTCCAGGGCGCGGATCTACCTGGGGTCGTCACGGTCGAGGTTACGGTTGGTACGCACCGTGCCCCAGCACGCCGTGGCGGGGCCTACCGGATTACAGTCGAGGATGCTGCGACGTCGTTCCAACTGGTGTTTTTTCACGCACGCGGGGATTACCTGGCCAAGATCCTGCCCGAAGGGTCACGGCGTATAGTGTCAGGCAGGGTCGAACTATTTGATGGCATGGCGCAATTGGTGCATCCGGATCATATTCTGCCGGTCGATGAAGCCGGTGAGATCCCGAATTTTGAACCAGTTTACCCGCTGACTGCTGGAATTAGTCAAAAAATGATGTCCAAGGCTGCCGCCAGTGCTTTGACCCGGATTGTTGAATTGCCCGAATGGATCGATCCGGCCCAAAAGGCACAATCTGGATGGCCAGATTGGTATGATGCCATCATGACCGCGCACCGGCCCAAATCTGCGCAAGATCTATCAGTGGCGCACCCAGCGCGTGAACGATTGGCTTATGACGAACTGATGGCGCATCAGCTGACGTTGGCATTGGCCCGGAGCAAGCTGCGGCGTTTCAAAGGACGATCCAGTGTGGGGACTGGTGTGTTGCAGGCCAAGGTATTGGACGCTTTACCCTATACCCCGACTGGTGCACAAACACGGTCTATTTCTGAGATCGCGGCAGATATGGCACTTGAAAACCGTATGAATCGTTTGCTGCAAGGTGACGTTGGAGCAGGAAAAACATTGGTTGCATTCAATGCGTTGCTGATCGCAGTTGAAGCGCGAGGGCAGGGGGTGATGATGGCCCCAACCGAAATATTGGCACGCCAACATATGGAAGGCTTGTATCCGTTGGCCGAGGCAGCAGGTGTGCGCCTTGAGATCCTGACTGGCCGCGACAAAGGTGTGGCGAGGCGGGAAAAATTGGCAGCCTTGAAAAATAGCGATATCGACATTCTGGTTGGCACCCATGCGGTGTTCCAAAAAGATGTGGAATTCAACGATTTGCGTTTGGCGGTGGTGGATGAACAGCACCGGTTTGGCGTGCGCCAGCGGTTGGAGCTGGGCAAAAAAGGCGCGGCGGCAGATGTTTTGGTGATGACGGCCACGCCGATACCGCGCTCGCTCGCATTGGCGCAATATGGCGATATGGACGTGAGCGTGCTGGATGAAAAACCGCCGGGGCGCAAACCGATCAAAACCGCATTGGTGAACATGGCCCGGATGGATGAGGTGGTGGACCACCTACGCAAAGCCATTGCCGAGGGGCAACAGGCCTATTGGGTCTGTCCTTTGGTTGAGGAAAGTGAAGTGTTGGACTTGTCTAGCGCAGAAGATCGTTTCAAACGCCTGCGTGCGGCCCTTGGGGACGGGCATGTTGGTTTGGTACATGGGCAGATGCCAGCCCAGGACAAAGATGTGGCTATGGCCGCATTCCAACGCGGCGAAACAAGCGTTTTGGTGGCAACTACGGTGATTGAAGTCGGCGTTGATGTGCCCAATGCCAGCATCATAGTGATCGAGCGCGCCGAGCATTTTGGTCTGGCGCAGCTGCATCAGCTGCGCGGTCGGGTTGGACGGGGCGTGGCGCAGTCAACCTGTCTGTTAATGTATCAGGCCCCGATGAGCAAAGGTGGTGAACGTCGCCTGACCACCATGCGCGAGACCGAAGATGGTTTTCAAATTTCTGAGGTCGATCTGGAAATGCGGGGATCCGGTGACCTGATTGGAACGGCCCAAGCCGGTTTGCCCAGATTTCGTGTGGCTGACCTGGAACGGCAATCCGCATTGATGGCGGTTGGGCAATCGGATGCACGCAAATTGCTGAATGATGATCCTGATCTTCAGACGGAACGCGGGCAGGCGGCACGTATTCTGTTGTGGTTGATGGAACAAGATCAGGCAATTCGTTTGATTTCAGTGGGTTAATGGAATGATTCCATAAATGTTCACTAATGTTCTTAAAAAGTTCTTTACAGTGAGTGAATAAAATGAGAACAAAGTAGCAACTGTTAATCAAAAAGGAGCCCACACCGATGCTTCACCAGATCAAAACTGTTGCCCATACGTCCCGCGAAACCCTGCTAAGCGATGCGCTTGGTGTTGTTGCTTTGATGGTCATTTTGGTCGGGGCACTTTACTTGCCTGGATTAACGTAAGTTTTCTGCCTGCAATATCCTGACCCGGCTGTGCTTGCATCTTATGTCCCAAGCGTGATGCACATATTCCGAGACGACTGTCCCTTGTCCCGACTTCTGTCCCTGTCAGCGGGTTTTTGCCTCTTCCCGCGTGAGGCACAGTTTGGATCTCCAGGATTTGCATGACTTGCCGCCGCCGCCCTATGGGTGCGCGGCGGTTTTTTTATCTGTGGTGAGAATGCAAACTTAGTCTTGGTTCTTGCGGGGGCGCATTTTCCAAACGGGTATAATGAAAACCAAACAGGCAATCAGGAACAATAGACTTGCAACACAACCGATGGCATCGCCCGCTTTGAGGGTTGTCCATAAAAAACCAAGTGCGGAGAGGGTAAAGAGAACCCATCCAGTAAAGTTATATGCCCAGACCCTACGAGGTGACATAGCAGGTCAGGCGCAGCTGCTGGCGGCGCTGATCTCAGCCATGGCCTCGACTGAGGCGTTGAGGGTTAGCAAAATCGACTCGTGGCGATTTTTATAGTCACGCGCAGGCAAAAGAACCTCGAGCCCATCAAAGGGGGCATCAGGGACTGGGCCATCCTGTTTTAACATCGATTTGAGCGCATCTCGGGCGGCAATCACCTGATCCTGTGTGCAGCCGATGATATTGGCTCCAACAATGCTGGCCGCCGCCTGACCCAAGGCGCAGGCTTTGACATCAGCGGCATAGCCTGACACGCGGCCATCGGATACTTTGATATCAACCGTCACTGTTGAACCGCACAGCGGCGAGCGGCGCTTTACTGTGGCATCAGGGGATTCCAATCGGCCATGGCGCGGAATGTCGGCGGCCAGCTCCAGAATGCGGGCAGAATAGAGTTTGATGAGGTCGGTTTCGCCGCTCATGGCTTTTCCTTTGTGTTGCTGTCTCTTAGATAGTGGGCAAAGCGTCAGATGCAAAAGGTTTTCGACATGAAATTTGATCCAGAGACACTGAAATACAACGAGGCAGGGCTGGTCCCGGCAATTGCGCAAGATCACGAGACCGGAGATGTGCTGATGATGGCGTGGATGAATGCAGAAGCCGTGGCACAGACGCTGGCAACTGGCCGCGTCACTTATTGGAGCCGGTCACGGCAAGCGTTCTGGATTAAGGGTGAAACCTCGGGCCATACTCAGGAATTGGTGGATTTCCGGTTAGATTGTGATCGTGATTGCCTTCTGGTGCTGATCAAGCAGGTAGGAGCGGCCTGCCACACCAATCGGCGGAGTTGTTTCTATACGGCAGTACGCGATGGGCATGAATGCGAGTTGATGGCGCCTATGGAAGGGTAAGATCTAGTGGTTTCGCTTTCGCAGGTCCGTACAGGATGTTTTTAATCAAGTGAAAGCGAAAGCCCGACTTTTTGGCGGATGTCATTTTCTGTGGCCCCCTCGTTGCGATATTTTGAGATGGCACGTGCGTCATCGCGTTTGGCAAGACGTTTACCTGCATCATCACGGATCAGGCCATGATGGTGATATGTTGGGGTTGGCAGATTTAGCAGGCGTTGCAGTAAGACGTGGATTTGTGTGGCCTCAAACAAGTCTTGGCCCCGAATGACATGGGTGATGCCTTGATCCGCGTCATCCAACACAATTGATAGGTGATAAGAAGCCCCCATGCCTGGACGTGCCAGAGCGACATCTCCGACGGTTTTCACCATGTTTTGAGGTTGGATCTGACCGGTTTCTCCCGTGTGTGTGCTGCCGGTTTCTAGAAACTCAAGCGGTGTGTTGAGGAGCTTAATCGCGCGCGCCATATCAAGCCTTAGAGGTAAATTGGGCAGCGGGCCTGTATGCGGCGTTTCTGGACGGCATGTGCCGGGGTAAACCAACCCATCTGGACCATGCAGCGCGATGCCTTCTTGCGGGGCTGACGCTGCGGCGCGAACATCTGCACGCGAACAGGTACACGGGTACAGTAGCCCGCGATCCCAGAGGATTTGCAACGTATCGCGATAACGCGGCAAACGTTCTGATTGGCGCAGAACGGGCTGTGACCAGCTTATGCCTAACCAAGCGAGATCTTCATAGATCTGCTGTTCCCATCGTGGCTTGCTGCGGCTTTGGTCGATATCATCAATACGAAGGTAAAACTGCCCATCCTGTGCCAGTGCCATGTCGTGGGCAAGGCACGCCGAATAGGCATGCCCCAGATGCAGAGGGCCTGTGGGAGATGGTGCAAAGCGGGTTTTGAATGTCACTTCTTTTCAACAATATAGACGTTGGACTTTATGTTTTGACCAGGCAGGTGTGGGCCATATTTTTTGAACACAAGCAGTGCGGCACCACAATCCAACCATTCACACAAAGCGCGTTCATAACTGGGGTCGGCCAGCGCATGATCATTTAGGCTCAGGCCCAGATGGCCACCCTTAGGCAGGGCTTTTAGGAGTGTATGAAGTGCAGAGGCTGGGGCCGCCCCGGTGCCAATAACGCCGATAGCGGCGATGGCTGCGTAGCTGTCTTGCGGGATCGGGGTCTCATCTTCGAGATCGATTGGGATCAGAGTGCGGTAGGCGTCTTTTTCACTGGCTCGCGATAACATTTCGGTGTTCGGATCCATGCCGTCGACCTGGCTAAATCCAGCTTGACGTAGCGCTAAACCCGACAATCCGGTGCCGCAGCCAAAATCCAGTATGGTAGCAGAGTGATCCGGCAGGTGTTTGGCAAGTGCTTTGGCGACACGCGCCGGAGTGGCATAACCATTATCGGCGACCTCTGCATCATAACTTGCTGCCCATTTATCATACATATCTTGTGTCGCCTCGGGCGAGGAGACGCCATAAATCTTATCGAAGAACTTTTCTGTCATGCAGGCAGAAGATCACACCGATTGTGTGGGGTCCAGCGCTGTTTCATCCAGCCAGCCCTGCCAGGCGTTCTTGGCGCGGTCAGTATAGGCCTTGTAGCGGTCTTTACGGCCACGACGGCCACCTTTGAGGCCATCTACCGGGCGGAACAGTCCGAAATTGACGTTCATCGGTTGAAATGTCTTTGCCTCGGCTCCGCCTGTAATGTGATGGATCAGTGCACCCATGGCGCTGTCTTGTGGGGGATCAGAGATTGGGTGCTCCAGCAATTCAGCCGAAGCAAGGCGCCCGGCCAGAAGGCCCATTGCCGCGGATTCAACATAGCCCTCAACCCCGGTGATTTGACCAGCAAAACGGATATGAGGGTGCGAGCGTAGTCGCATCTGGCTATCGAGTAAGGTGGGGGAGTTCAGGAAGGTGTTGCGGTGGATTCCACCCAAACGGGCAAAGCTGGCGTCTTCCAGTCCCGGGATCATACGCAGCACTTCGTTTTGCGCGCCGTATTTCATTTTAGTTTGAAAACCCACTATGTTATATAGTGTTCCTAATGCATTATCGCGACGCAACTGTACCACGGCATAGGGCTTGTCATCCGGTGCATGGGCATTGGTTAGTCCAACAGGTTTCATTGGGCCAAAGCGCAGTGTTTCACGGCCGCGTTCAGCCATCACCTCGATCGGCAGACAGCCATCGAAGTACGTCGCTGTTTCACCGTCGTGAAATTCGGTTTTATCTGCGGCTAGCAAGGCATCAATGAAGGCTTCGTATTGATCGCGGTCCATCGGACAATTGAGATAGGCGGTACGTTCTTCCTCGGTCTCGCCCTTGTCGTAGCGCGATTGCATCCAGGCGCGGCTCATGTCGATGCTGTCAAAGTAGATGATGGGTGCGATGGCGTCGAAAAAGGCGAGGGATTCAGCGCCTGTAACGTCAGCAATCGCCTGACCAAGGGCGGTCGATGTCAGCGGTCCGGTGGCAAAGATCCAGTTTCCATCATCGGGCAGGGCGGTGATTTCTCCCTCGTCCACGGTGATGTTGGGATGGCTGCGCAGACGTTCTGTGATTGATCCGGCAAAGGCCTCACGATCGACAGCCAAAGCTCCACCTGCGGGCAGGCGGTGTTTGTCGGCCATTTCCATGATCAGGCCATTGGCCGCCCGCATTTCCCAATGCAGCAGGCCCACTGCGTTTTGTTCACTATCGTCAGAGCGGAATGAGTTGGAACAGACCATTTCGCCAAAGTCACCGCTTTGGTGGGCGAAGGTGCCCACATGTGGGCGCATTTCATGAAGAATGACAGATATGCCAGATTGTGCGGCTTGCCAGGCGGCTTCGGAGCCAGCCATGCCGCCGCCGACGATATGAAGTGTTTTGCTCATACCTTGCGATTTAGGCGATGACGTCGGATTAGGAAAGGGAAGGTTTGCAGTCTACGTATAAAAAACCGGGCTGACTGCTGTCAGGCCCGGCTTTGAAAAATAGCATGCATGGCAAACTGATACTCGGTTTACACTAATAGCCGTGCATGCGTCCTAAACTAATAACTAATGCAATGACCAACACACTGGTTACTGACACTTTCGTAGAACCGATATGAGTTCCTAATTATTTCTTCGCCGGTTTCACTGATACTGTTGTTACTGTTTAATCGTCATATCGGTTCTGCTTCAGTTTGATCAAATAACCGGTGAAGCATATAGTGATCAACTGGATACAGTTTGTTTCCAATGTGAGGACAAGGGGCCTATATTCATGGAAATACAACAAAACATGTCCCCTTAATCGGATCGATTATATTTTGTGTCCGATATATGTGACTCACGTACTTTCTGATACCTATACAATTTTAAGTAATTGATCGTTATGTTCCTTATTTGAGAACAATCGAGTTTACGAATCTGACCAAGATGGTGGGCGTTTTTCGATAAAAGCACTGATTCCCTCTGCTGTGTCACTGTCCATCATGTTCTCGACCATGACATCCCGGGTGTAATCATAGGCTGCATCAAGTGGCATTTCGATCTGCCGGTAAAAGGCTTGTTTACCGATGCGTACCGCCGTGCTGAGTTTGCTGGCGATGGTTATGGCGAGCTCGTTTGTAGCTTGTTCAAGCTCTTCATAGGGCACCGCGTCGTTGATCAGACCCAGCTCTATCGCGCGACTTGTGTCGATGAAGCGGCCAGTGGTGAGCATCTCAAATGCCTTTTTGCGCGGGATGTTGCGGCTGAGCGCGACCATGGGCGTAGAGCAGAACAATCCGATATTCACGCCATTTACGCCAAAGCGTGTCCCTTCGGCGGCGATGGCCAGATCGCAAGTCGCGACAAGTTGGCATCCGGCTGCGGTGGCGATGCCATGGGGCTGGGCAATAACCGGCTGTGGAAGGTCGCGAATGGTGGTCATTAAGGTGGCGCACCGCGAAAACAGATCTGCAAAATAGGCTTTTCCACCATCTGCTGCCTGTCGCCCGTGAGTCATTTCTTTGAGGTCATGCCCAGCACAAAACGCCTTGCCGTTTGCAGCAAGGATCACAACGCGGATATCAGTGCTGTCTGCTATTGATAAAAGTTCAGATTGCAGTGCCGCTAACATGGCATCAGACAATGCGTTTAGCTTCTCTGGGGTGTTAAGGGTGAGGCGGGTAATGGCGCCGCTGTCAACACGTTCAAGGATTGGCATCTTGTGTCCTCCGATCTGATGTGTTCCCTTTTATGTTGGAAATCGTAGCGAGGGAAGTATGGAGCTGTTGATGAACATTGAGGAGTTGAACTCTTTCGTCGACAAAGAATTCCCTCAGGTTCGTGGCGAATTCACCATTGAGGACCTGGGGGAGATGCGCATTCGGACTCGCATGGCGGTGACTGAACGCCACTTACGCCCCGGTGGTACGGTGTCCGGGCCTTCGATTTTTGCTCTGGCTGACGTTTCTGTTTACTTGGTGGTTCTTGCCATGCTCGGTCCTAAGGGGCTGGCTGTGACCACAAGCAGCTCCATGGATTTCATGCGTAAACCTGCCGCGGGTCAGGATCTGATCGCGGAATGTCGGTTGCTGAAATTGGGTCGGGTTCTGGCCGTGGGTGAAGTGTTAGTCTTTTCAGGAAATGATGATCGCCCCGTTGCCCGGGCGAGTATGACCTATTCGATCCCACCCAAAACATAAGTTGCGCATAAAAAAGGGCCGGAGCGAACTCCGGCCCAGGGGAAGAGGGGCCGTTACGGGGTGTCACGGCCGCCAAAAAGGCTTACTGCACTCTATCAGGGCATCGCGGTGAGAAATCCCGATGTCTTCAAGTTGCTTGGGGTTGAGCCATTGCAGTTGTTTTCGTGTGTTATGGCGAAGCGACCAAAGCGTAATGAGATAAGCTGCGCGCACTGCGACCTGAGCCAGAACAGGCATGTCGCGACGAGCGGTAAGCTGCGCAAGATCTGCGTGATCTGTAAGGATAGAGGCGTGCATTGGTCTAACTCCTGTATTGTATTGGTACAATGTATGTGTTACGTAGGGATATACGTAACTTGTTTAGTACAATTCTGCTAGGAAAACATTGTGACCGATACAATTTGGCATCCTGATTTCGCTAACATTGACTCACCTAAATACATTGTACTGGTACAATCAATGCGCGCGGCGATCCGATCCGGTGTGTTGAGCCATGGGCATAAAATGCCGCCAGTGCGAGAATTGGCTTGGCAATTAGGGATCACACCGGGAACAGTGGCTCGCGCCTATAGGTTGGCAGCAGAGGAAGGTTTGGTCGAAACTGGCGTGGGAAGAGGGACCTTTGTGTCTGGAGGATTGGTGACACAGGACGCAGAACCTGAGCCCCTTTTGAATGATCCTAGTCCGGGGTCCGTAGATTTCCGTGGCGTACGGGTTCCTGATGTTGGGCAAGACAAAGAGATACAGCGCATTATGATGCTATTGGCGCGTGATAGTGAGCGCAATTATACGGATATTCCAAGTTCAGCATCAGATAAAAGGGCGCGCCAAGCCGTAGTGCAATGGATTGGGCCGGAACGAGCAGGGCGACTAACCGAAGATGATATTGTGTTGGGGTTTGGAGCGCAAAATACGGTCATCGTAGCCCTTCAAGCCTGTTTGCATGGACCTTCGCCGGTGATTTTGACAGAGGAGCTCGCCTATCCCGGGGTGCGACACGCGAGTCGTTTACTGCGAACCCAGTTGATTGGGATTGGTATGGACGACGAAGGGATGCGCCCTGATCGGTTGGAGGAAGCGTTGCGCAAGCATGGTGGGCAAGTGTTGCTGACTTTTTCAGAAGTGCACAGTCCAACAACCAGCCGGACCAGCTTGCAAAGGCGGCAAGAGATAAGCGAAATTGCCCGCCGATATCAGTTGCAAATCATCGAAGATGATAGCCTATGTGTGACACGCCCCGAAGCACCAAGTTACCGTGGTATTTGCCCGGAAAGAGCATGGTATGTGTCATCACTCAGCAAATCGGTTTCTGCGGCAATGCGGTTTGGCTATGTTGCTTGCCCGCGTGAACAAGCAGCGCAGGCGCGGCAGGTGGCACAGTCTTCCTTTTACGGCTTACCTCAAACCTCGCTCGATATCTGTGCCGAACTGATATTGTCTGGAACAGCTGAAGCCGTGCGACTGAAAGTGGAGCAGGTTATCCTTGAACGTGTTCGAATTGCGGTGAATGTGCTTGGTCAATGGGAAATCAATTGGCGGCCAGACGTACCCTTTATTTGGCTTAAGCTTCCGCAGGGCTGGCGGGGGTCAACTTTTGCTCGGGCATGCGAGGCGGAGGGGGTGCGGATTAAACCTTCTGATGAGTTTGCTTTGCCAGATGGACATGCGCCAAATGCAGTAAGGTTGGGGTTGAATGCCAATGTCTCTCAGGCAACGTTTGAAAGCGCATTGCGAACAATGTCACGGCTATTGGCGCAGCCACCCACAAACGTTGACTTGTGAATTCTGTGATTCATAGTCCAATATCGGTAAATTTAATTGGGGTAAAATAATACCGTAATTGTAATTTATTGTATTTAAACGTTTATTTGTTTCTTGGTGTCATTGACTGGCGCAAAAAGACAAGTATAAACCGCCCATCAATCGGGGTTTGTCATTTGGCAGGCCCAACAGACAAATGGGATATCCCTGAAAATGAAGACATTCTCTGCAACACCAGCAGATATCGACAAGAAATGGATCCTGATCGACGCAGAAGGCGTTGTTCTGGGCCGTCTTGCTTCGATCATTGCGATGCGTCTGCGTGGCAAACACAAAGCCAGCTTTACGCCAAACATGGACATGGGTGACAACGTGATCGTCATCAATGCCGACAAAATCCAGCTGACCGGCAACAAACGTGAAAAGCCAAACTATTGGCACACTGGCCACCCAGGTGGGATCAAATCGCGCACAACTGGCGAAATCCTGGAAGGGAAATATCCGGAGCGCGTTGTGATGCAAGCGGTCAAGCGCATGCTGCCAGGCAACCGCCTGTCACGTGTACAGATGACAAACCTGCGCGTTTACGCGGGTACCGATCATCCACATGATGCACAACAGCCTGAAGTGCTGGATGTGAAATCCATGAACTCCAAAAACACGCGGGTGGCTTACTGATGAGCGAAGATATCAAAACACTCGAAGGTCTGGAAGCGGTTGCCGATGGCACAGCACCAGCGATCGAAATCGAAGCCCCACGTGAGCCAGTTCGTGATGATCTGGGCCGCTCATATGCCACTGGTAAGCGTAAAGATGCGGTTTCCCGCGTCTGGATCAAACCAGGTTCCGGCAAAGTAACAGTCAACGGCAAAGAGATGAGCAAATATTTTGCACGTCCGGTTCTGCAGATGATCCTGCGTCAGCCGTTCACGGTTGCAGGCGTTGAAGATCAGTTTGACGTTATGGCCACCGTTAAAGGTGGCGGTCTGTCTGGTCAGGCCGGTGCGGTTAAGCACGGGATTTCAAAAGCACTGCAGCTTTATGATCCCAGCCTGCGTGGCGCTCTGAAAGCTGCTGGCTTCCTGACACGCGACAGCCGTGTTGTTGAACGTAAGAAGTTCGGTAAGCGTAAAGCGCGTCGTAGCTTCCAGTTCTCGAAGCGTTAAGCTTTTCGACATTTGGATTTGGAAAGGGCTGCCTTTGGGCGGCCCTTTTTTACGTTATGGGTACATGTTTGATTTCGCGGCGAGGGCACGTTTGCGAATGCAAAAAAGCCCGCCAGTGGCGGGCCTTCGGTTTTTTGCTAAGTGTGGTCGATCAGGCCAGTTCAGGCTCTTTGATCTGCTCGAGGTGTTTCATCAGGTTGTCAGGTGAGGACACGCCATATGGATCTTCTGGGCAGTTATCCATCAAGCCGGGCTCTTCAAACCATGCTTCAACAATGCCATCGGTGACGATGGCGGCGTAACGCCACGACCGCATGCCAAAGCCAAGGTTTTCTTTGTCGACCAGCATGCCCATTTTACGGGTGAATTCACCTGACCCGTCCGGAATGACATGTACGTTTGACAGTTTTTGATCTTGCGCCCATTTGTTCATGACAAAGCTGTCATTTACGGACATGCAGTAGATCGCATCAATGCCGTTGTCCTTGAATGTGTCAAACCCGTTTTCAAAACCGGGAAGCTGATAGGTCGAGCAGGTCGGCGTGAACGCACCGGGCAGAGAAAACAGTATCACGCGTTTGCCAGTGAAATAATCGGCAGTGGTTTTGTCTTCCCAACGGAACGGATTAGGACCTTCGATTGCGTTGTCACGGACACGTGTGTGGAAGGTCACGTTGGGCAGTTGTGCGCCAGCTTTCATCATCAAACTCCTGTGATGCAGATGTGTTTGATTAGCGCTCTAAAATGATTCTAAGGGCAGCTTCAACGGTCGAAATGTCGCGGGGTAGAATGTGAATTTATATAATAATTTTATTGCGTTGCCACACGCTCTGAAGGGTGGATAGTTTCGAGATGAAACTCATTCATCTGGTGGGATAAGCCCCAGCCCACGCAGGTAAATCCCAATTCCGGATTCCAGCAAATCCTCGGGCGCAAAGGGGCTTTGCGTACCGGGAGAATTGCGTGCGAACAGCTCTACAACGCCGTGGCTTAGCGCCCAAACATGTGCGGAAAACATCGCGGCAGGTGGGCGGTTTTCTGCGGGGATGTGTTTTGACAGCTCGGTTGCGGCATGTTCCAACACATTGCGCGCACGCGTGGCCACTGCCGCCAGTTCAGGTGTGCGGTTGATTGATATTCCAGATTCGAACATGGATATATAGTAGCCAGGATATTTCCGGGCAAATGCCAAATAGGCGCGACCTGTGGCTTCAAAGCTGGCAAGAGCGGATGGTTGCCCCTGGTCAAAAGCGTGCTGGATCAGGTCGGCGAAAATCTCATATCCCTGACGGGCGGCTTCTGCGATTAGGTCTTCTCGGCCTGCAAAATGACGATAGACAGCTGCAGGGGTGACACCGGCCTGTTTTGCAGCTTCTGACAAGGTAAATCCGGTTGGGCCTTTTGCCTCGATCAGGCTGAGTGCAGCATCAACCAATGCCTGGCGCAGATTGCCATGATGATATCCGCGCTTAGGCATGCCAGATCTCAGGGCCGGCGCATATCTTAGGATCTATCGCGCCGATGGCCTTAGCGTCTTTGTACGCATAAGGCAAAGCGTTTAGAACGTGCCGAATGGCTTGTAATCGAGCACGGCGTTTATCGTCGGTCCGTATAATCGTCCAGGGTGCATGGCTTGAATGGCTTTGATCTAGCGTTTCGTGAATGGCTCTGGTGTAATCATCCCACTTCTTTAGGCCATCAGCATCAATTTTACTTAGCTTCCACTGCTTTAAGGGGTCAGATTCGCGCCTCAGAAAACGTCGTAATTGTTCAGCACGGCCGACATTAAGCCAGAACTTGAAAACGTAGATCCCTTCGTCAGTAAGCATCTTTTCAAATGGACAAACCTGATTGAAAAATCGGTTGCGATCAGCGTCAGAGCAAAAGCCAAACACTTTTTCAACCACACCGCGGTTGTACCAGCTACGATCAAAGAACACGATTTCCCCAGCCGAGGGTAAGTGGTCAATGTAGCGCTGAAAATACCACTGAGATAGTTCTATGTCCGAAGGTTTGGGAAGCGCTACAACTCGGGCACTTCTTGGGTTAAGGTTTTCACGGAAGCGTTTGATTGTACCACCTTTTCCCGCCGCATCTCGCCCTTCAAAGACCACAACAACACGCGCGCCACTTTGACGGGCCCATGCCTGCATCTTGACCAATTCAATTTGCAACTGGTGCAGATCTTTTTCATAGGCTTTGCGTGGTAAGCGTTCAGAATGGGGATACGTATGAGAGAGAATTTCACCTTTGTCGGCGCGCCGGATGGCATCACGAATGTCCTGTGGCGCATCGTTTTCAAAAAAGTCACTAATGGCACCGCCAAATGGTAAATCCATCCTGATCTCCCTTTTACTTACATTTAATATGGCGTGCCGCCGGGTGGGGTGCAATCTTACATTGGCGTGAATCAATCAGGCGCGCAGGTCTGTCTGCTCAATCCCGATTTTGTCGATATCGTAAGGTGTTGTCTCGTATATTTCAGAAATCCAGTTGCCATAAAGCAAATGTGCATGGCTACGCCACCGGTTTTGCGGCGGCTGGGTTGGATCATCATCGGGATAGTAATTGCACGGCACATTGATGGATGTGTAATTGGCGACATCACGATCATACTCTTGTTTGAGTGTGTCACTGTCATACTCAAAATGGTTAAATATATAGAGCGCACGATGTGCCCTGTCAGATACGAGGCAAGGGCCCACCTCATCGCTATACAGGAGGGTATTCAGACCATCGGCGGCATCAATTTCATCTTGACGCATTTCTGTCCACCGGCTCACGGGAATTACACACTCGTCTGAAAAACCACGTAAAAGCGGAGAAGAGGGCTTCATATTCCGGTGCTTGAAACAACCAAAAGCCTTATGCGGTAACATATGTTTCTGCACGCCGTGAAAATGGTTGATCATCGCCATCCCGCCCCAGCAGACGCCAAAGGTTGAATGCACATGAGTTTGCGTCCATTCAAAGATCTGACGCAGTTCTTCCCAATAGGTGACAGCTTCAAAGTCGAGATGCTCAATTGGGGCGCCGGTGATGATCAACCCGTCAAATTTCTCGTCCGACGCCAGAACTTCGCTAAATGGGCGGTAAAAGCTGGCCATGTGTTCTGCAGCGGTGTTTTTGGTGCGGTGTTCGCTCATCCGGATCAGGTGCAGATCGATTTGCAAAGGTGTTGCCCCAATCAGCCGCGCAAATTGGTTTTCCGTCTGAATTTTCTTGGGCATCAGATTCAGCATTGCAATCCGTAGCGGTCTGATATCCTGACGCGCGGCCTGATCCTCGTCCATAACCATCACACCCTCGCGCGAAAGCACGTCATAGGCGGGAAGGTTGGAGGGGATCTTGATGGGCATGATGTTGAACTTTTTGTTTTGTTTGTTTGCAGATAAGAAGGTTAGCTGAGATCCTCAAGGGCGCTCGCGACGGCGTGATCAAAGTCCTCAGGGCTTTGGATTGTGGCCATTTTTGCGCTGGTCAAGGTAATACCCCATTTCGCCATCGCTTCGTAGCGTGGTTTGCGATGCGCAAGTGCGCGGGCATAGGTCCAGCGGATGAAAGTATCGGGGTCAACCGTGTCATCGCTCAGACCAGATTCGACCAAATACTCCTCCCAACAAGCGTGCAGGAAATCGGGCTGGTAGGCCATCGGCTTGGGCGAACGGTCAAACCGGCGGATCAGTTCCTGTGTGTGAGCCTCATTACCTTGCAGATAAATCATTAGGCATTGTGATGACAGCTCATTCAGTAGTGGATCATCAGGATCGTCACCGTCGGCCCATTCGCAAATTGATCCGCCGGTATCGCATATGAAGTTCGGATAGTCATACAAACGGGCGGCTCGGTCGACAAAATAGGCTGTGTCGGCCAGTGCTCGAATTTCGGCCTGACGGAATTGTTCCTGACGACGATGGTATTCATCGATTGGAAGGCCACCCTGATCTGGGTTGCCGGGTTTACCCAAATAGGTCGAAACTGGGGTCAGATTGCTGAAGGTGATATTGGATCCGATGTAAATGGAATCGGTCAGTAACAGTTCACGCAGAAAGGGCACCTGCATGGCGTGAGCCTTGGCGTTATCAGCGATAACCTCGCCCATGTAACGTGTGCCTATGCGGTAATCGATCGAGTAGTGAAACCATTCACCTTGATCACGCAGTATGCTGGAAAGGTGGGTCTTGCCCAAGCCAGACATTCCATAAAACAAGATACGTTTGTTTGGCGCTGCTCGCCAGTCATCGGCTGTTTGATAGATCATGATCGGCCCCTTTATCGCGCCTGTGGTAGCCAGAGCCGGAAGCGAGGTCAATTTGAAAGCGCAGAAAATAAAAAACCCCGCCCGAAAGGGGCGGGGTAGATACGGTTTTTGAGGGGAGAGCCTTAGAAACGGAAGCCCAGCTTCATGCCGAATGCGATAACATCATTCCCGGAGAATGAAGACACTGATGTTTCTGCGCTACCCATGTCGAAATATTTAACACCTGTTGTGATTTCCCAGGTTTCGGTCTCATAAGTGGCAGCAAGCCCATAGCTAATGTAACCATCTTTACCTGAGAGGTTACCAACAGGTTTGCCGTGATCAGATTCATAACCGAGTAGGGCAGCACCGCTCCAATTTTCATTGAAGCGACGGCCTAGACCCAGTTCATATGTCCAGATATCATCGGGTTCGGATGCAATTGGGCTGTTGGTGCGGTTTCCGGGCAGTGATACGAAGTCGGGTGGAGCAATATTGAATTTGCTCCATTCACGCCAGCGGACTGAGCCAAATAGGAGCGTATCCGTAGCAATGCCGGTTTGTGCATGCAAGGTAAAGGCCTGTGGGATTTCCACATCAAATTCCGTGCCATTGTTGTCGCGGAAGTCGTGTTCAATCGCAGATTCATATGTTAGTGCAACGCGCAGTGCAATTTCGGGCTTTTCGTATGCAGCACCGAGAAGGTAACCGAGTTTATAATCATTTCCGACATTAAGATTATAGTTAAACAACGCACCGTTTAAGCCGACAACGGTAACATTACCTCTCAGGGTTTGCAGGCGAAGGCCACCATATACACTGAAATTCTCGGAGGTTTGGTATTTTGCCAAAGCTGTAAATGCGCGAGAACTTACATCTGCATTGGATCCAGCGAAAACTGCATTTGCGGCTGTGTAATTTACATCGGCACCGACTGGCTCGTCTATCGTGAAGGCCAAAGCAACTTGATCGTTCAGTTGATGCTTATATCCTAGGGCTCCGGTAATATAGCGATCTGTGATGTTGCCAGTGCCACCTACAGCTGCTGCACCAACCGTAACTCCGCCCGAGATGATTGGTGTCATCGAGGGGGACGTCGCGTTTGGTGTACCGCTAATATAAGGTGTCACCACAGCTGCGCTGAATTCCAGATAGTTTTTGCCTTCTTCAAACAAAATTTGCGATGGATCACCGGCTCTCTCGATGCTGCCCGCGTCCGCCATGCTGGCGATCGCTGCTGTGGCAAACGTTGCCGTTATTAGACCTTGATATTTCATAAAACCCTCATACCTCTTCCTGTTTAAGGCAGAATATAGAGGCGGATGAGCCGGTCAATCTTTGACGCCGCGTCACAAATTTGTCATTTATTCTGTGTGGCGCAATGACATCACCGCATTTAAGTTATTGTATTAAATTGTATTTTTAGATTCATTCCAAAGATTTAGATAATTTGCTGCAAAAATAATTGCCGCCCCAAGCAAGACGGTTAAGGTGATTGGTTCTTGGTAAAACCAGAATCCAATCAAGGCGATCAATGGTAAACGTAGGAAGTCTACGGGAACCACAACAGTTGCAGGAGCAATGCTGATTGCTTTGGTCAAACAAAAATGCGCAGTAAGACCACAAAGCGCAATCACGATTAGCCATGGCAACGTGTCACCCGACAGGCCGGAAATGTGACCATCGTAGCCGGCGCAAATTAGTCCAAACACTGATTGCAATAAGGTCATCCAAAACAAGATACAAGTCAGGCTCTCTCGTCGGGTTAGGAGCTTGGTAAAGATAATTGACCCGGCAAATCCGATCGCAGCTAAGCCCGCAGCAATAGTACCGATGTTCAGGGCATCACTATTTCCGGGCTGTGTCACGATCAGCACACCACAAAAGCCTGTGATGGCGGCGATACTTTTGATCAGTGTTAGCCGTTCAGACAAAAAAACCGGTGATAAGATCAGCACCCAAATTGGTGAGGTGAACTCCAATGCAAAGAGTTGTGCCAACGGGATCAGGGGGAGGGCGAAGAACCATAGATTTTGCCCTGCAAAATGACTGATGTTTCGTAGGGCCTGCAAATGCATATTGCGCAGGGTTATTTGGCGGTGAGTGTTAGCTAAACGAGCGATGCACACAACGGTGATCAACCCGATCACGCTGCGATACATCATAATCTCGAATGTATCGAGTTCCAGACTGACTGCGCGCCCGGCAATCGCCATGAGTGAAAAGGCAAACACTGCCCCCAACATCCAGACCGCGGCACGTAAAATATGTGCGGGTTCAGTCGTTGTCGGGGCTGGTGTTATTCCCACTCGATTGTACCCGGAGGTTTTGAGGTGATATCATAGGTTACGCGATTGATGCCTTTGACCTCGTTGATGATCCGGGTTGCAGTTTCGCCAAGAAATTCGTGACTATAGGGATAGTAATCAGCTGTCATCCCATCAACCGAGGTCACCGCGCGTAGGGCACAGGCAAAATCATAGGTTCGGCCATCGCCCATCACACCAACGGTGCGAACTGGCAAAATAGCAACAAATGCCTGCCAGATCTCATCATAAAGTCCGTGCTTACGAATCTGATCGATATAGACAGCATCGGCTTCGCGCAGAATCTCCAGCTTTTCACGGGTGATTTCACCGGGGCACCGAATTGCCAGGCCGGGGCCGGGGAAGGGATGGCGGCCAATAAAACTATCTGGCAGCCCTAACTCGCGACCCAAAGCGCGGACTTCGTCCTTGAACAACTCGCGCAGCGGTTCGACCAGCTTCAGGCCCATTTTTTCCGGCAAACCGCCGACATTATGGTGTGACTTGATCGTGACGGATGGGCCGCCGGAAAAAGAGACGCTTTCGATCACATCAGGATAGAGTGTGCCCTGAGCAAGGAATTCAGCGTTCTCAATCGTGTCGGCGTATTTCTGGAACACGTCAATGAACAGCTTGCCGATGATCTTACGTTTGGTTTCAGGATCACTTTGACCATCCAACTCACCCAAGAACAGATCGCTTTCATCTGCATGGATTAGTTTGATGTTATAATTGTCGCGGAACATACTGACGACTTCGTCGGCCTCATTCTTGCGTAATAGGCCGTGGTCAACAAAGACACAGGTAAGCTGATCGCCGATGGCCTCGTGAAGCAAGATTGCAGCGACCGAACTATCGACACCACCTGAAAGGCCACAGATGACCTTTTTATCGCCGACTTGATTGCGAATGGTCGCTATCATCTGTTCGCGGTAGGCACCCATGGTCCAATCACCTGAAAACCCGGCCAGACGCACAAAGTTTTCATAAAGCGTGGCACCCTTGGGGGTGTGGTGCACCTCGGGATGAAATTGTACCGCGTAAAAATTGCGCGCGACATCTGCCGTAATGGCATAGGGCGCGTTGGGCGAGGTGCCGTAGACCTCAAACCCTGGGGCTATTTCGCTAACGTGGTCACCATGCGACATCCAAACCTGTTCGTCGCCATCTGCAAACCAGCCCTGCAAGATCGCCAGATCATCGCCGGGTGTCACAAAGGCACGCCCAAATTCAGCGGTTCCATGGCCCGATTCGACCTTGCCACCCAGCTGATGCATCATCACTTGTTGGCCATAACAAATGCCCAAGATGGGTAAGCCCATGGCAAAGATTTCCTGTGGCACGCGCGGGGACCCTTCGCGGGTCACGCTGTCTGGGCCACCGGAAAAGATCACGGCTTTGGGGGCGAAATCCTTTAGAAACGTGGCTGTGACGTTCTGATAAGGGTGAATTTCGCAGTAAACATTCAACTCGCGCAGGCGCCGGGCGATCAGCTGGGTAACCTGGCTGCCGAAGTCGATGATAAGAAGGCGGTCATGGGATGTCTGGGTCATAAAAGCCTAGTAGGCCGAGGCGTAGATTTACGCAAGAGAGGCGATGAGTTGTTCGATAAAAAATGTCGCCATTGTCTTTGTTAGATGTCGCTATAGGGCCTCAAAGGCCGCAAACCTTCAAGGGTGAGCGGTTTTGATTGGTTAAACTGACATTAAGCCGCGCCCTACGGGGTGCATTTAAAACCAGAGGAAGTACAGTATGGCCGAAGCAGGATCGCGTCGCCGCAGTCGCGGAGGTGGCGGAGCAGCCCGCCGCGCAGAGCGCACTACAGTCAGTTTTGAAACCGCCAAGTATATTGAACGGAACATTCCGAACTTTGAGGTTCTGAACGAGGAGGCGCTGGAGCTGATTGAAGCCAACGCTGAGACCATTCTGGCCGAGGTCGGTGTGAACTTCGTTGATAACCCAGCGGCATTGGAGCGCTGGCGTGATGCCGGTGCCGATATTGACGGTGAACGTGTTCGTATTCCACGTGGTTTGGCCCGTAAGCTGTGCTCAACCGCACCAAGTGAATATATTCAGCACGCCCGTAATCCAGAGCGTTCAGTGACCGTTGGTGGCCGCAATCTTGTTCTTGCTCCGGTTTATGGTCCTCCGTTCGTACGCGACCTGGATGGTGGTCGCCGTTATGCCACCATGGATGATTTCGAGAAGTTCGTGAAACTGGCCTATATGTCCAAATGGCTGCACCACTCGGGTGGTACCGTTTGTGAGCCAACAGATATTGCTGTAAACAAGCGCCACCTTGATATGCTCAAGGCGCATATGTTGCTCTCTGATAAACCGTTTATGGGTTCGGTGACCGAACCAAGCCGTGCGCAAGACTCTGTCGATATGTGCGGAATCGTATTCGGAAAAGAGTTCGTACAGAACAACACTGTTATGACTTCGTTGACCAACATCAACTCGCCAATGACATTTGACGATGTGATGATGGGGTCGTTAGAAGTTTATGCCAAGAACAATCAAGCCTGCATCATTTCACCCTTTATCGTTGGTGGCGCGATGGCGCCGGTTTCGGTTGCTGGCACGCTAACACAGGTTCTGGCTGAAGTGATGGCCGGTGTGGCTTATCACCAGTTGGTTCGCCCTGGTGCGCCTGCAATCTTTGGCGCTTTTGTGAGTTCGATCGATATGAACTCGGGTGCGCCAACGTTTGGGACACCTGAGGCATCGATGGTGACATATGGCGCAGGTCAGCTGGCACGTCGTCTTGGTTTGCCATTCCGTTCCGCTGGATCGTTCTGTGGATCGAAACTGCCAGATGCGCAGGCGGCTTATGAAACGTCAAACAGCCTGAACATGGGGTTGCTGGCGGGTGTGAACTTCATGCTGCACTCTTGTGGTTGGCTCGAAGGTGGTCTGGTTGCCGACTTTGAGAAGTTCGTGATGGATGCTGATCAATTGGGTGTGTTGCACGGTCTGGCCAAAGGCGTATCTATTGACGGCGACGCGCCTGCGATGGACGCCATCCGCGAAGTTGGCCCGGGTGGTCACTATCTGGGTTGTGCCCATACTCAAGCCAATTTCAAAACGGCGTTCTGGCGGTCTGATCTGCTGGACTATAAACCGTTTGAAACCTGGTCCGAAGAAGGTGAGCGTGACACACGGACATTGGCAAACATTAAAATGAAGCAAATGCTGGCCAACTACGAAAAGCCAGCAATTGATCCGGCGATTGAAGAAGCTCTCGAGGCCTATGTGGCAGAGAAGAAAGCCTCTATGCCGGATGCTTTCACTTAAGATCCTGAACCACTGGCGAAGCGCATAACAAACGCGCTTCGCCCATCAGCGCGATCAGGATTTCGACATGGTGTTTGACAGAATAGGTCATATCATCATCCAAGCGTTGCGCATTTGCCCTCTCTTCCAATTCCAATAATTGCGCTGTTGCCTCATCCACCGTTGGCAATGGGATGTCCGTAATGCATCTGGCCAGGTGTGTCTCGCGGCAGTAATTCTCCACGCCAATGCGAGCTGCATGTATTAGTGTCCGTGGGCGTTTCAAATTGCTCAGTAAAATTGCGTAATTTTGCATTATTATCCCCTATTTGCAGGCTCTCATTGAAGCACAACTATACCGGGTGTTGCGTGATGTAATGAATACCGAACGGTAGGGGGTAGATTTAATTAACATTTGAAAACAATTATTAACAGGACCCAAAAAGTTCGAAATGCAATGATTAACACGCATAGGTAGAGAGAGATTAATAGGTAGTAAGACTAATGCGCTGTCTGCTACGAAATCCGGGAGGCCAATGATGGAAAATGTGGCGGTGAAAACCGTTAATATTTACGCGTTTCCATCTTGGGTCCCAAAACCAGCCCAGAATTACCTCATACATACGGAAACAGGTGTCTCGATCAGGGCTGTCGCCCGGCAGGTTGGTTGCCATGCCTCAACTGTGCTTAGGCAAGTACGGCGATGCGAAGCGCGCCGTGATGACATGCTGATTGATCAGGCTTTTCATCGCCTAGGAGATTGCGTTCGACCTTGTGCTGCACCTGCAAGCCCATCCAAGGAGAGACCAATGGCAACAGATCAGTTAAACCCCGAAAAGCCTGTCGTTATGAGCGATGAAAAATTTCATGCTGAAGCTTTTCCGGTTTTACAACAATTGCGGAAGAACAGCACGGTGTTAGCAGTTGCCGCTGGTATGGAAAAGGCGGTTATTGTCAGTGATGACAAAGAGCAGGCAACCGTTGCAATCAACAATATCGACCGAGAGTTGGCAGAAGCGATCGCATTAAAAGGATGGATCGAAAGCAATTGTACCGGGCGTATTGTCCGTTATCGTATCAGCGCATCGGGACGTTCAGCGTTTAACCTTTTATTGGCCGAGCGTGAAAATTCCGCCATGGGGTTCGCCGAAACACAAACCTCATTTTTGGGGGTGGGTGTGACTTCGCACGGCCTTGAAACGGACACGGATGCGCCGAATACCACCACCAGAAAAAGAATTCGATACAGTGCGCCTGATACGCCACTTGCAATGTTAGCCCGCCGCCGTGACCGCGATGGCACACGGTTTTTATCGGACGATCTTGTCCGGGCAGGGGAGCGATTGCGCGAAGACTTCGAGTTGGCACAAATTGGAGTGCCAGAGCCAGATAATTGGAGCCAGATTCTTACAAACATTCCCGAGGATATACATAATTACACCGGCTCACCTTATGCTCGGGATCGCGTGATTTGTGCATTTCGCGACCTTGGTCCAGGACTTGGCGATGTAGTTTTACGCTGCTGTTGTTTTCTTGAAGGCCTTGAAAAAGCAGAGAAGAAGATGGGTTGGTCAGCACGGTCGGGCAAGATTGTGCTGCGTATAGCCCTTCAACGGTTGCACCGACATTATGATTCACTGGGTGATGCTGGTGGAATAATAGGCTGAGTAAGCGCCCGATATCGGGCGCTTACTGAAACTCTGAGCTTATTACGATCGGGCCGGGGGCCAGATTAGGGTAATACGCGACGGGCCACTCGATAACATCTGCTCGACCTGCACGGTTTCTGCAGTACTGGTACTCCCCGCCGCTGTTGTATACATAGGTATTGTTTAACGGTTATTTGCGGGGAAAAAACGGTGAAGGACATCAAGGTTCCAGAGCTACGGCATCCAGAAAAAGCGCACCGTCCGGATAATGCCCAGCCGCGCAAACCCTCGTGGATTCGTGTCAAAGCGCCGAATAGTAAAGGGTACAAGGAAACGCACCGTATTATGCGTGAGCACAACCTTGTCACGGTCTGCGAAGAGGCGGCCTGTCCAAATGCCGGGGAATGTTGGAGCCAAGGCCATGCCACCATGATGATCATGGGCGAAGTCTGCACGCGAGCCTGTTCCTTTTGTAACATCGCGACTGGAAAGCCGCCGGAAGATCTTGATGTGTTTGAGCCTGGCCGTGTGGCCGATGCTGTGCAGAAACTGGGCCTGAATCATGTTGTTGTGACCTCGGTTGATCGCGACGATATCAAAGACGGGGGAGCCGCGCATTTTGCCCAGACGATCCGAGCGATCCGACACCGTAGTCCTAAGACCACTATTGAAATCCTGACACCGGATTTCCTCCATTGCGATCCTGCCGAATTGGAAGTGGTCGTTGATGCTCGCCCAGATGTCTTTAACCACAATCTAGAAACCGTGCCGGGGTTATACCCGCAGGTGCGCGCCGGGGCGCGGTATTTCCATTCACTTCGTTTGTTGCAGCGGGTCAAAGAGCTTGATCCTAGTATCTTTACCAAATCCGGCCTTATGGTGGGCTTAGGGGAAGATCGCCAATCTGTGCATCAGGTGATGGATGATATGCGCGCCGCTGATATCGATTTCTTGACCATTGGCCAGTACCTTCAACCTACACCAAAACATCACACGGTGGCCGATTTTATAACTCCGGATGATTTTAAAGCTTATGAGCGCGCTGCATATGGCAAAGGGTTCTTGATGGTTTCTGCAACACCTTTGACCCGCTCATCCTACCATGCAGGAGATGATTTTGCTCGTTTGCGGGAGGCACGCGACGCTAAATTGGCGCGTCAATAACATGCGCTACCGCCTGTGTTCTCGACTTGCATTAACCTTAAGCAGAGTTGAGCAACATAGTTTTGAGGCATCAAAAAGAAAAGGCGACCCGAAGGCCGCCTGTTACGTGAGTGTTATGACTAAGCGTTAAATGAACGCCCTTTAGTATCAGCTGCCCCATGTGCGGACAGGTCCACAATCCATATGGACAAAGTTGCTGCCAGAATACCGGCCAACGCCGCCACCGGCGCAAGCTTTTGCTGCGCGGTACATCTGACCAACTGACCGAGATGAGAGCCGCAGATCTGCTGCTTCGCCGTTCATATGGCGAGAGTTTTTCGCGACACCGCGTGATCGGCTACGCAACATCGCATTGGTTTTCGGGCTGCGATAGCCAGACAACAGCATGAAAGGCTCATTAATATCCAGCAAGTTATGACTTGCTGCCATGATATCGATTGTACGCGCATCGATCTTCATGATGTCGTTTGTTCGCCAATCGCGCATAAACGTTGAAATTTCGCGCATAGCGTCCTTGATATAGCTGCCCTCGATCCAGTAGATCGTGTCAATGGTTTCACCTGTTCGGGGTGAAGTCATACGCAGTCTGCGGATATCTCCGCCACCACGAAGGAAGCCTGCTGCATTGCTGTATGTTGGTGCTGCGACAACGGCTGTTGCTGCAAATGCACCAAGTACCGCGCGCCGCGATAGTTGAATCGTGCCACAATTTTTCATTAGTCCGCGCCTGTCCCGTCGCTTACCTGTTTGTCCGCTTGCAAGGCGGTTCTGCCATCTCATCCCCAGATGTGCGATTGTTATTACACAAACTGATTCAGCCACCAAGTAGGGATTGTAATGTGCCTCACGAAAGCTTCAATTTCGGCGAGAATTTGCGCAAAAACTGCACAAACTACGAATAACACATGAAAATCCGATGCTATTTAGTCTCAATATCATCAATATCTTTCATAAAGATTAGGATTTCATTGGACAGATTTGACCAATCGCGAAAAAACAACAGATGGTATTACGCGACTTTCAGAAAGGTGCGGTCAGAGTGATGATGTTCAAAATCCCCACAATCAGAATGGCAAAATTAGCCTGCGCAGTATGGGTTTCTGCAACAGCTGTGGTTGTTGATACATCAGCTGCGATGGCACAATCGACGGCATTTCGGCAGGCGATTGCAGAAGGTGCGTCTTCTGATCGGGCGTTAGCCACGTACTTTCAAGACACAAATTATCAGCGCCTATGGACACAAGAAGGTGAGATTGGCCAATTGCGGCGCCAGGCACTATTTCGCGCGCTTCAACATGTTGAGGCCCACGGGCTTCCGTCAGGAGAGTATGATATTCAAGGTCTGTTGCAGCAAATGGGAAGCGCAAAGTCTCCACGTGCGCTTGGCCAAGTCGAGGTTGCGCTTAGTAAAGTTTTTTTGAAATATGCAAAAGATGTGAGTACCGGCGTTCTAGTGCCATCGTCTGTTGATTCCGGGATTAAACGTACCTCGCCTGACTTTAACCAAACCGCGCATTTGGCAAAATTCGCCCAAAGCATTCCTCGTAAATACATCAATGGACTTGCGCCCAATTCGAACGAGTATCGTCGGCTGATGAAAGAAAAGGTGCGCCTGCGGCAATTAGTGCAGTTAGGAGGGTGGGGTGCCACTATTGCTGCGGATAAACTGCAACACGGGGATCAGGGCGAGGCTGTTATCGCAATGCGCAATCGCCTGATCGCTATGGGCTACCTTGAACGGCATGCGGGGCAAGTGTTCGACGATAAGATTAAGCAAGCGGTTCAGCTGTTTCAGGCTGCGCACGGGTTGGAAACCGATGGCGTTGCAGGCCCGGGTACATTGGCCGAGTTGAACAAACCCGTAGAAGCTCGGCTAAAATCGATCATCGTCGCGATGGAGCGGGAACGCTGGATCTCTCAACCGCGGTATGAACGCCACATTATGGTAAACCTTACTGATTTCAATGCGCGCGTATTCGAGAACGATGAGGTTCAATTTGTCACACGGGCTGTAGTAGGCAAAAGTGTGGATGATCGCCGTAGCCCTGAGTTTTCTGATGTAATGGAATTTATGGTGATCAATCCCACCTGGCATGTCCCGCGTTCAATAGCGGTCAAAGAATACTTGCCTAAGATGAAAAAGAACCGCAATGCGGTATCTCATCTGAAACTGTATAACCGGCAGGGACGCGAAGTTCCCCGTAGTGCAGTGAATTTTGCGGCTTATAATAAAAGAACCTTCCCCTTTTCCATTAAACAACCGCCGTCCAAGCGCAATGCGCTTGGGCTGGTCAAGTTCATGTTTCCAAATAAATACAACATATATTTGCATGACACCCCGGCCAAGGACCTGTTTGCACGTGAAAAACGCGCCTTCAGTCATGGTTGTATCCGATTGCAAAAGCCGTTTGAGTTTGCCTATGAATTGCTTTCCAAGCAGGAAAGTGACCCCAAATCATATTTTCATTCCAAACTAAATACTGGGAAAGAAACCAAAGTCCTGCTGAAAAATAAGGTTCCTGTGCACATTATTTATCGCACTGCTTTCACCTCATCCAGCGAGGGTGTGCAGTACCGACGCGATGTTTACGGGCGTGACGCAAAGATTTGGGATGCTTTACGCAAAGCGGGGGTTTCGTTGAGCGCGGTTCAGGGCTAAACCATCCCCAAGGATAGGGGGTGTCATGGGATATACCATCAAGCAAATCGCCGAGGCTCTGGGGGCTGAGGTTTTTGGAAACGCAGACCTGATTGTTCAAGGTGTGTCCGAGCCCGCAGATGCCAGCGCAGATCAGCTGGCCATGGCCATGAAACCCAAGTTCGCCGATGACTTGCCCAACGGTGCGGCGCGTGCTGCTTTCTTGTGGGAAGGCGCGGACTGGCAGAAAATGGGGCTTGAGGCCGCTATCGTCGCGCAACGGCCGCGCTATGTGATGTCTAGCCTCACGGCTTTTCTTGATCCGGGGCAGGGTTGGGATGTTGGCGTTCACCCATCTGCCGTCGTGCATGACACTGCACAAATCGGTGCCGATGTCACCATTGGTCCGCTGGCAGTGATCGGAGCTGGGGCTGTAATAGGCGCTCGTAGTGTGGTTGGCCCACAATGCTATGTTGGCACAAATGCCAGTATCGGCGAGGATAGTTTTTTACGCGAAGGCGTGAAAATCGGATCCCGTGTCGAAATTGGCGACCGTTTTATCGCACAACCCGGTGCTATTGTTGGTGGTGATGGTTTTTCTTATGTCACACCAGAAAAATCGGCTGTGGAACAAGTACGTCAAACTTTAGGTGACCGTGGTGATGCAGGGGCACAAAGCTGGACGCGGATTCATAGTCTGGGTGCTGTAGAAATTGGCGATGATGTCGAATTAGGGGCCAATTCGACCATCGACAAGGGCACCATTCGCAACACGCGTATCGGGGCCGGCACCAAAATCGATAACCAGGTGATGATCGGCCACAACGTTGAGGTAGGCACCGATTGTCTGTTTTGTTCGATGGTTGGCATTTCAGGCTCTACCCGAATTGGTAAAAACGTGGTTCTGGCCGGACAAACCGGTGTGAACGACAATATCTTTATCGGTGACAACGTCGTAACTGGTGGGGCCACAAAGGTATTCTCAAATATCCCGGCGGGCCGCGTGATGTTGGGCCATCCAGCGATGAAGATGGAGACCACGATGGAGGTTTTCAAAGGTCTGCGTCGTCTCAAGCGGCTTTACGATGACGTCGCTGAATTGAAAAAAACTGTTTTAAACCAGAAGCAGAGCAAGTAAATCGATCAACATATACCGGAAGAGGTCGATATGGACATCAAAGATCGTGTGATAAACATCATCGCTGAGCAGGCGGTTTTGGAACCTTCTGATGTCACACCAGAAAATACGCTGGAGGATCTGGGCATTGACAGCTTGGGGTTGGTCGAAAGCATTTTTGCAATCGAAGAGACCTTTGATATTTCAGTACCGTTCAATGCCAACGATCCAAGCGAGAGTGATTTTGACATTTCTTCGGTTGCCAGCATTATTTCTGGCATCGAAAAATTGGTGAAAGATCAATCGTGAAACGTGTTGTCATTACCGGCGCGGGGACAATCAATGCGCTTGGGGCCAATGTGCCGCAAACTCTGGACGCAATGCGCGAAGGCCGTTGCGGCATCACCCAGCTGGAAATCAAAGATGTCGAACGTCTTGCCATCCAGATCGGCGGACAGGTCAAAGGGTTTGAACCAGAAGCGGCGTTTAACCGACAGCAACTGGCACTTTATGACCGGTTTACACAGTTCACTCTGATTGCGGCGCGCGAGGCGATCGCACAATCGGGATTGGAATTTTCTGGCGAACTTGCAGCCCGTGCCGGTGTTGTGTTGGGCAATTCTGGCGGCGGCATGACCACGTTGGATGAAAATTACCGATCAGTTTATGAGGATGGCAAAAACCGGGTTCATCCGTTTGTTGTGCCAAAACTGATGAATAACGCAGCGGCCAGCCATGTTTCGATGGAGTTTAACCTAAAAGGCCCAAGCTTTACGGTTTCTACTGCCTGTGCTTCGTCTAATCATGCCATGTCGCAAGCGTTTCAGATGGTACGTAGTGGCATGTCACCAGTGATGATTTCCGGGGGCTCGGAATCGATGCTGTGTTTTGGCGGGGTGAAAGCTTGGGAGGGGTTGCGCGTGATGTCAAAAGACGCTTGCCGGCCGTTCTCGGCCAATCGTAATGGTATGGTGCAGGGTGAAGGTGCCGGGGTTTTCGTATTTGAAGAGTTGGAGCATGCCCAGAAACGCGGGGCCGAAATTCTGGCAGAAGTGGCCGGTTTCGCGATGACTTCGGATGCTTCGGATATTGTGATGCCGTCAAAACAAGGCGCAGCACGTGCGATCAAAGGCGCGTTGCAGGATGCAGGGATCGCCCGTGAAGACGTGGGGTATATTAACGCACATGGTACGGGCACCGCGGCAAACGACAAAACCGAAAGCGCCGCCGTTGCAGATACCTTTGGGGCACATGCAGATAAGCTGATGATCAGTTCTACCAAATCGATGCATGGCCATCTGATTGGGGGGACGGGCGCAGTTGAGATGTTGGCCTGTATCATGGCCCTTCGCGACGGCGTGATCGCTCCAACGATTGGCTATGAAGAGCTTGATCCGGAGTGCGCCCTTGATGTGGTTCCTAATGTTGCACGTGAGGCCAGAGTCGACGTTGCACTATCTAATGCCTTCGCTTTTGGTGGGTTGAATGCAGTGCTTGCGCTTAAGCGTTTCCACTGAGACCTGGCAAGAAAAAGGCTGCCCTCATGGCAGCCTTTCAGCTATTGTACCAACATCATATTCAGTTGCTAGTGATGGCTTCGCTTTTAAAGGCGGCTGTGAAACCATCCAGTGATACGCCGATGTTTACAAACCGATCAGGGGCCTGCGCTGGTACGATCTGCATCACAGCTGAATTCCCAGCTTTGAAGGCGTTGATGTCTTCTTGTGTAAATCCAAGTTGAGCATAGCACGCGCTTCTATCGCAATAGACAAACTCATAGACTTTAGCGCGTCCACCATCGACAGCGATTTTCAAATCCTGTGTTAGCAAGGTTTGCAAGGGAACAGCAACTGTTGCCCCCGCAACAGCCTGACCACCTTCAGGAAGCTTGAACAAATCGATGGTTGCAACAGGGTTGCCGCTGTCATCAGGTAAAAGTTGGAACAAATTGCATGGGTCTTTTTCGGCATCTGTTTTGTAGCACTTCAATTGCCAGTCGCCATATTGCTCAGCTATATAGACCGCTGGCTGCGCCGCTTCCTCTTGCGCAGGTGCGCTGGCGACATTGGTTTCTGGTTCAGCCGTAACATCTGCCTCAGTTGCCCCCTCAGCGGAGGGTGCCTCGGCTTGTGTATCTTGTGATTCCGTTTCGGCCGCGACAGTGCTTTCAGTTTCGGAAGGTGCTTCTATAGCGTTTGTACTGTCTTCTTGAGCGTGCAGCGTGGTGCCTATCGCCATTAATGCAATAACGGAGAGCGACGAATAAAGTTTTGTCATTTTGGTCCTATTGTTCCAATTGATTTGCGCAGGGCCTACCACAGCCCAAACGGTGTGTCAGGCTATATCCTGCTCATTACTGGCTGGTGAGGCAAAATATTGCCACTTAAAGGCTTGCTATAAAAAGAAAAAGGAAAAGAGATTACACAATCTCTTTTCCTCATCTCTCCCTGTCGGACAGGCCGACTTATTCATTGATGGCGACGCTAGGGCAGATCCTCATTTGGGTCAACAGTTTAAAGGCAAAAATTGTACAAAAAAGCGCCGCACCCGAAGGCGCGGCCAGTCTGACAGGGAGGAAATTACCCAAAACACGCTAATAGATAGGGTTTGGGTAGGTTTTCAGACTAGCCAGAAACTCTTAACTTAGTATGTTCACATCGTGAAAAAAGTAAGACAGGGGTAACGTCGTGGAAAAAAGCGTATTTATTGGCGGTGGTGGTGAAAACTACGGCGTTCAACAAGGTCTTTCACTTAAATATGCAAACCGACACGGGTTGATTGCCGGGGCGACGGGGACAGGGAAGACAGTAACCCTGCAGATCCTAGCGGAAGGGTTTTCAGCCGCAGGCGTGCCTGTTTTCTTGTCTGATGTCAAAGGTGACCTGTCAGGGCTGGGCGATACGGGCAGTGAAGAGTTCAAGCTACATCAGGCCTTTACTGATCGAGCGCAGACCATTGGGTTTGCTGATTACGTCTATACCGCATTCCCGGTCGTATTTTGGGATTTACTAGGCGAACAGGGTCACCCCGTCCGCACCACGGTTTCTGAAATGGGCCCATTATTGCTATCGCGCCTGCTAGAGCTGACAGATGCGCAAGAAGGGGTGATCAATATCGCCTTTCGTGTGGCAGATGAAGAGGGACTGCCATTGCTAGATCTTAAGGACCTGCAATCATTGCTGGTTTGGGTCGGCGAAAACAAAGATAAGCTGTCACTGCGATATGGCAACATTTCCCCACAATCTGTTGGGGCTATTCAACGGCAGCTATTGGTGCTGGAAAATCAGGGCGGAACAAAACTCTTTGGTGAACCCGCGCTTGAACTTGCCGACCTGATGAAAACCGCACCGGATGGTCGGGGCAACATCAATATTCTCGCCGCAGATCAATTGATGGGATCGCCCAAGCTTTATGCGACTTTTCTGTTGTGGCTGCTGAGCGAGTTGTTTGAAACATTGCCAGAGGTTGGCGACCCGGACAAACCCAAGCTGGTGTTTTTCTTTGACGAGGCGCACCTGTTATTTGACGATGCGCCCAAAGCACTGGTCGATAAGGTTGAACAAGTCGCTCGCTTGATCCGCTCCAAAGGGGTTGGCATCTACTTCATCACCCAAAACCCGGATGACGTGCCCGAAGACATCCTTGGTCAACTGGGTAACCGGGTCCAGCACGCTTTGCGTGCCTTTACCGCCCGCGATCGAAAGGCCTTGACCCGAGCGGCAGAAACCTATCGCCCAAACCCACGATTTGACACTGTCGATGCGATACGTGACGTCGGTACAGGGGAAGCTGTGACCTCGATGCTGGAGGCTAAGGGAGCGCCGGGTGTGGTAGAGCGCACGTTGATCCGCCCGCCGTCCTCCAAGCTTGGTCCGATAGATTCATCAAAACGTAAAGAGCTGATACAGGCATCCCCAGTTGCGGGAAAATACGAAACCCTCAAAGATCGCAAGTCGGCCTATGAAATTCTGGCAGGGCGGGCACAGGCTGCGGCAAGCGAAGCAGAAGTTGCTGAAACGGAAGCCGAAGAATTACCTCCGATGGAGCGTGAATTCAACACCGCACGCCGCTACTCTGGCAGTCGGATCAAACGCTCCAGCAGTCGTGATCGCAGCATGGGTCAGCAATTTGGTGACGCGGTAACAAACGCAGTGCTCAAAGAGCTAAAGGGCACAACTGGGCGGCGGATTGTGCGTGGTATTCTTGGTGGTCTGTTCAAAGGACGCTAGGTGCGGATCTGAGATAGGTCCTTTAACAAGGCTTGGCAAAATGCTTCGGATTTGGTGGTACTCTGCGTTGTTTGCCCCAAAGTTTCAGGCCGTAGCAATGCGTCGCAACCAATCATGATTGGGAGAGCAATCTCCCGTTCATCTTGATCCAAATCAAAAACGCGGCAAAATGTCGAAAATCCGGTTTGGCTCACACCAAGGTATTGCACGTCTGGCGTGTTATTGTCTCGTAGGGCAAGATGCGACAAAAAACGCGCCATATCGCGGTAAATTGGGCTACGCCCAGATCGGCCAATGTCGAAACCAACCAACGTTGTTTCACGATGAATCAGATTGTTAGAATGGAAATCCCCATGGCAAATTGCCGTGCGCCAGGTTCTCTCATCGAAATAGCGGGCTAACCTCTCTAACTCGTTTAAAATACAATCTTTTACGGGCTTAAAGCGCGCGAGCGTTTTGGCTTCGTGGATATCACGAGCTCTCTTGATCCAACGACGATGGGTGGTTTGTTCGTCATGCTCTGAAACTGACATGTAGTGTTTCAGCCAACGTGCTGCCGTTTCCAAGTGTGTCGATTTCTCATCGTGATTGGATTTGCGCAACACACGCAAAAAGGATGTGCCATCAATAGCTTGCAAAATCAAAAGGTTGTATTCACTTAAGAATAATATTGGTTCGCAAACTGTGTATGCACCCTCACACATAAAGGGCCAAATGCGTTGATATTCTTGCCACTCCCGCGTTGCCGTTTGATTTGATGATCCCAAATGCATGCGAAAAACCACATCCCGCTCATTCAGGGTGCCACGCATCAATGCGCGTTTTTCTGGCACAATACGCAGCATCTCTTCGATGTGTGCGTCTTTCAATTCGGGTACCTCATCAATCATGACTTCAAGCTGCTCTGCTAATAAAAGCGTGGCGTCCAATTTTGACAGATCATGATTATCGTTGGTTTTTTGCATTGGTGTATCTTTTCTGAGCCACAACAGGGCGTCAACCGAATTGAACCCAGTCCATAGCAGCGTTATTGTGCCTCAAACAAAGAATGCAGGATTCCCCATGACCGACACACCCGTAGTAGAAATGTCATTCGAAGAGGCGATGAAAGAGCTGGAGCATGTTGTCGGCAAGCTGGAACGCGGGGATGTCGCATTAGAGGCCTCTATCGCGCTTTATGAGCGGGGTGATGCCCTGAAAAAGCATTGTGAGGCTGAGCTGAAGCGGGCCGAGGAAAAAGTGGCAGCGCTGACGCTGGACCGCGACGGTCAACCCACCGGCACGACCCCCGTCGAAGAGTTGTGAGCACTATGCATGAGGCTTTGACTGGGCTCGCGGCCCGGGTTCAGACGCATTTGGAGCAGGCTCTTGTGCCGTTTGGCGATGGTCAGGTGGCACAGGCGATGCAATACGCTGTCTCGGGCGGCAAACGGGTGCGCGCCTTTTTGGTGACTGAATCTGCTAAGTTGCATGGTGTGCCTGAGGCGCGTGCGATCTGGCCCGCCAGCGGGATCGAGGCGATGCATGCTTACAGCCTTGTGCATGACGATATGCCTTGCATGGATGATGATGCGCTGCGTCGCGGCCAACCTACTGTACATGTAAAATGGGACGAAGCGACCGCAACTTTGGCTGGTGATGCGCTGCAATCTCTGGCGTTTGAGCTGGTGTTGCACCCAGGGGGCGCTGAAACAGCACAGGCGCAAGCCGCCCTTGGGCTTGGGCTGGCACGGGCCGCTGGCGGGCAGGGGATGGTGCTTGGACAATCACTTGACATTGCCGCCGAAACCGCCGAAATCCCACTGAATTTAGAGCAGATCACCCATTTGCAAGCCGGTAAAACTGGTGCTTTGATTGAATGGTCGGCAACAACAGGCGCGGTGATGGTGGGTGCCTCAACCGAAGCCTTGTCAACATTTGCGCAGGCGCTTGGACTGGCGTTTCAAATTCAGGATGACATCATAGATGTAATCGGTGACGCCTCCGAAGTTGGCAAAGCCGTTGGCAAGGATGCCGCCGCCGGAAAAGCGACTTTTGTATCTCTTTTGGGACTAGATGGGGCAAAACATCGCGCCTCAGCCCTTGTCGATCAGGCCTGTGACGCCCTATCTATATATGGAAATGACGCAGACATGTTGCAGCAACTCGCGCGCTTTGTTATCTCGCGTCAAAAGTGAACCGGTATGACCCGATTTGACCAAGAAGGGACACCGCCCCATGTCTGACCGCCCCAAAACCCCCTTGCTGGATCAGGTGGCAAGCCCAGCGGATCTCAAGCAGTTCAGTGACGCGCATTTGAAGCAGCTTGCGGATGAAGTTCGCGCTGAAACTATTTCTGTTGTCTCAGAGACTGGCGGGCACCTTGGGGCTGGCCTTGGTGTTGTTGAGCTGACTGTGGCGCTGCATGCGGTGTTTGATGCACCAAAAGATAAGATCATTTGGGATGTAAGCCATCAATGCTATCCGCATAAGATCTTGACCGGGCGTCGTGATCGGATGCGGACCTTGCGCCAGAAACATGGTGTGAGCGGGTTCACCAAACGATCAGAATCACCCTACGATCCCTTTGGTGCGGCACACAGCTCAACATCGATCAGTGCCGCTCTTGGTTTTGCCGTGGCACGCGACCTAGGTGGTGCCTGTGACACTGGGCATGGCGATGCAATCGCGGTCATCGGTGATGGCGCCATGAGTGCTGGCATGGCGTTTGAAGCATTGAACAACGCGGGTCATCTGAAAAAACGCTTAATCGTAATTTTAAACGATAATGAAATGTCGATTGCTCCGCCTGTTGGCGCACTTTCATCTTACCTTTCAAGACTTTATGCTGGCGAACCGTTTCAAGAATTCAAAGCGGCTGCTAAAGGTGCTGTCTCGCTTTTGCCAGGACCATTCCAAGAGGGTGCCAAACGGGCTAAAGAGATGCTCAAAGGTATGGCTGTTGGCGGCACGTTGTTCGAGGAGCTGGGATTCTCTTACGTTGGCCCCATCGATGGTCATGATATGGAGCAACTACTGCCAGTGCTACGCACCGTACAGGAACGGGCCACAGGGCCAATCCTGATCCATATCACTACAAAAAAAGGTAAGGGCTACGCCCCTGCGGAAAACGCCCGCGACGGTGGCCATGCGACGGCAAAGTTCGACGTTCTAACCGGGGTGCAAAAGAAAACACCATCAAACGCGCCAAGCTATACCAAAGTGTTTTCTGAGGCGTTGTTGGATCATGCGGCCAAGGATGATAAAATCTGCGCCGTAACTGCGGCTATGCCGGACGGAACTGGTTTGGATCTGTTTGAGAAGCGTTATCCAAGCCGTTGTTTTGATGTCGGAATTGCCGAGCAACATGCCGTGACATTTGCTGCGGGTTTAGCTGCCGGCGGCTTGCGTCCATTCTGCGCGCTTTATTCGACCTTCCTACAGCGTGGCTATGACCAAGTGGTGCATGATGTTGCCATCCAGCGCCTGCCTGTGCGCTTTGCGATTGACCGTGCCGGGCTTGTCGGGGCCGATGGGGCCACGCATGCAGGCAGCTTTGACACAGCATTCTTGACCAACCTGCCGGGTATGGTGGTGATGGCCGCGGCGGATGAGGCAGAACTGGTTCATATGGTTGCCACCGCAGCTGCACATGACAGTGGACCAATTGCGTTCCGTTATCCACGTGGCGAGGGGCAAGGCGTCGATATGCCGGAAACCGGCGCCGTGCTGGAAATAGGAAAAGGCCGGATCGTTCGCGATGGTGCAAAAGTGGCAATCTTGTCCTTTGGCACCCGTCTGGGTGAAGTTATGAAAGCAGCAGAGGCTCTGTCAGCGCGTGGTATTTCGCCAACCGTGGCAGACGCACGTTTTGCCAAGCCGCTAGATGAAAAATTGATCTTGGACTTGGTGGAAAATCACGAAGCGCTGATCACAATCGAAGAGGGCGCAATTGGCGGTTTTGGCAGTCATGTCAGTCAGTTACTGGCGGAAAATGAAGTGTTTGATCAAGGTTTTAAGTTCCGATCCATGGTACTGCCTGACATCTTCATCGACCAATCCAGCCCAGAAGACATGTACAGTGTTGCGGCCCTTAATGCGTCAGATATTGAGGCTAAGGTACTTGATATATTGGGCGTTTCGCAGTTGAGTGGAAAGCGGGCTTAAACCGACAACCGTGCCGATTGCGTGCCGCGTTCGCGATAGGGTGTGGTGTTATAATGGGCGCGGTAGCATTTTGAAAAATGCGAGGGCGAGGCAAAGCCACAGGCCAGCGCCACGTTGATCACCGTCATGTCGGTTTGCATTAACAGGTTACGCGCTTTTTGCAACCGTAGCTCCATATAGTACCGTTTTGGACTGCGGTTCAGATAGCGGCGGAACAGACGCTCTAACTGCCGGGTCGACATGCCGACATCCTTGGCCAGAATCGATGGGCTGATTGGCTCTTCGATATTGGCTTCCATCATCTGGATCACTTGGCTCAATTTTGGGTGCCGCACACCAATCCGGGTCGGAACCGACAGGCGCTGTGTGTCCTGATCTGTGCGGATCGATGAATAGATCAGCTGATCTGCAACGGCATTTGCCAATTGCTCGCCATGATCATCGGCGATCAATTTCAGCATGAGGTCAATCGACGAGGTGCCACCCGCAGTAGTCATCCGATTGCCGTCAACGATAAAGACCGATTTGGTCAGCTCGACCTCATCAAATTCTTCCATGAAACTATCGTGGTTTTCCCAATGGATGGTCGCACGTTTGCCGTTCATCAGCCCGGCTTTGGCCAAGGTATAAGCTGCCGTACAAAGTCCACCAATACGCAGACCCTTGCGCGCTTCACGTCGGACCCAATTCAGTAGTTTCTTAGTGGTCGCATTTTGGATTTGAGTGCCACCACAAAGCATGACGCAATCATCACGACTCAACTCGCCCAGTGGGGAATCCAGTTGAAAGATCGACCCGGCGGAGCAATTCACCGTGCTCTCTGAATCGCCGGTTGTAACCCATTCATAGACGGTCTCTTCGGCCATTCGGTTGGCAATACGCAGGCACTCAATTGCGGCTGCATAGCTTAGTAAGCTAAAGTTATCCAACAGCACAAAAACAAAACGCTGTGGGGCGTTTTGTCCGGCGGCTCTTACTTTTCCGTCACCTGTACGCATGGTGGCGAATCTCCGACATATTCAGGTCTGTTCGCGTCGACTTTCACTAAACTGTCGCAATTTACAAGCATTCCTTCGACTCGATTGCGAGAATTCCAGCAAGACCTATATGGTCTCTTACCAACAGCTCTAGTATAGGGATGGTTCAGAATTCTGAAAGCGGAGAAAAAAGATGACCGATTGGCACAAATCTGACTGGCGCGCGAAACCGCGGATTCAGATGCCAGATTATACCGATGCTGATGCTTTGCACGCGGTTGAAGCGCGTCTTTCACAGTATCCTCCGCTCGTGTTTGCTGGCGAAGCGCGTCGATTGAAAGCCGCGCTCGGGGCCGCATCACGAGGCGAGGCATTTTTGTTGCAAGGTGGGGATTGTGCTGAGGCATTTGACCAATTTAGCGCCGATGCGATCCGCGATACCTTCAAGGTGATGCTGCAAATGGCGATGGTTCTGACCCATGGTGCCAAAGTGCCTGTGGTCAAGGTTGGCCGGATGGCTGGTCAGTTTGCCAAGCCACGTAGTGCACCAACTGAGGTGATCGATGGGATTGAGTTACCCAGCTACCGTGGTGATATCATTAATGATCTGGCGTTCACATCCGAGTCGCGTATCCCGAACCCAGACAAGATGTTGCAAGCCTATACACAATCGGCGGCGACGCTGAACCTGTTGCGTGCATTTTCAACCGGCGGCTATGCAGATATCCATCAAGTGCACGCTTGGACCTTGGGCTTTACTGAAGGTGAAAAGGCTGCGCGCTACCGTGATATGGCCAACCGGATCAGCGATACGCTCGATTTTATGCGCGCAGCTGGCATAAACAGTGACACAGCACACAGCCTGCAAACGGTTGATTTCTACACCAGCCATGAAAGCTTGTTGTTGGAATATGAAGAAGCGCTGACACGCCTGGATTCCACATCCGGCAAATGGCTGGCTGGCTCTGGTCACATGATCTGGATCGGTGATCGCACCCGCCAGCCTGACGGTGCACATGTCGAATTTGCCCGTGGCGTGTTGAACCCAATTGGTCTGAAATGTGGTCCAACCACCACGGCTGATGACTTGAAGGTTCTGATGTCCAAGCTGAACCCAGAGAATGAGGCCGGTCGCCTGACCCTGATCGCACGTTTTGGTGCGGGCAATGTCGGTGAGCACCTGCCACGTCTGGTCAAAGCGGTTGAGGAAGAGGGTGCCAATGTGGTTTGGGTTTGTGACCCGATGCACGGCAACACGATCAAATCGGCCACCGGTTACAAAACCCGGCCGTTTGAATCGGTTCTGCGCGAAGTGCGTGACTTCTTTGGTGTGCACAAGGCCGAGGGAACAATCCCCGGCGGCGTGCATTTCGAGATGACCGGTCAAGATGTGACCGAATGCATCGGCGGTATGCGTGCCGTCAGCGAAGAGGACCTGTCTGATCGCTATCATACCGCTTGTGATCCACGTTTGAATGCCAGTCAGTCGCTGGAATTGGCCTTCCTCGTCGCCGAGGAATTGTCAGACCTGCGTGAAAACCGTCTGGCGGCACAAGCCGTATAACAGGCACCCGTGTTGCCAATAATCTTGGGTAACAAATAAAATAGGCCCGGCGCATTGAACGATGCGTCGGGCCTTACTCGTTACAGATCACAACTCTTGAAACCGAATACTCTTACGTTTTAACGAGCCTCAAATAAGGGCGCTCGCCTTCTGTTGCCGTGGTCTTTCCTGTGACGGCAGGTGTTGCAGTCTTGGTGATCAACCGCAAATTAGTGCCGGTGCCAATCTCGACTGGTTCCACGTTACTTTTGGTGATCTGAAATCGCCGTGGGCCAGTCTCTGCTTGGACTTGGTAGATCCCAATGCTTTGTCTGTGGCTCTGATTTTGGGTCAAAAAACACCCTAACGCTCGCGATGTATCGCTAAGATCGCTGCGCAAGGGCAATAGCAACAGGCGACCATGAAGATCGGGTGCACCAGGTTTCGAAATGCTGCGCAGGTTAAATGTCAGACTAGCCGGGGTCTCGAACAGGTCCACCAGCAGGTCAGAAAACTGCGCACGATCAGGTTGGGCGATGAAGCTGCTGACAGGCATACCGCGCACATCCATGCCCATCAAATCAGACAGGTGTGTTCCTGCCATCCGAAACCGGGCCATGCCGGGGGCAATTTTTTCGGCGATAAAGGATGAACCTAGCAATGACGTGATGCCCTGTGGGTTAATCATGCTCCGCTTAGGGATCTGGCCGTCCTCGCATTTGCTATCCCAGTAATGACGCATCAATCGCAATTGACGGCGAAAGAGAGGGCTGTCATCCTCATCCTGCTTCATGTCCTGGATCGCGTTTAATAAATCGTCTCGCATAAGCCTCTCCATCCTCAGATGGCTGTAGCGCCATCTCGTGGGGTCATTTCAATTCGCGTAGAATTTGCCATAGTTTTGCGATGATTTGTTGTGAAAACCTAACAACTGGTTAACGCAGCAAGGTCGTGAACGCCGGACAGTTCTTGTCAGCCGTCCGGCAAATGGATAGGAGAAGAGTAGCAGCGCAGGAGGCAGGTTTGCTAAATTCTATGACGGGCTTTGCGTCGGCCAAAGGCAGCGATGCGCGGTATTCCTGGACTTGGGAATTGCGAAGTGTGAATGGCAAAGGTCTGGATATTCGCCAACGGGTGCCAGACTGGGTTGATGGGTTAGAGGCCGCGCTGCGCGCCCGAATGGGCAAGGCATTGGGGCGAGGAAACGTTTCGCTCTCATTACGGATCCAGTCGGACGAGATGGAAACCACCCAAAGTATCAATCAGGCCAACTTGACTGGCATTCTGACCCATATGGCCGAGGTTGAACAACAGGCGATGACAGCGGGCGTGTCTTTGGCACCCGCCACGTCGGCCGATGTTCTGTCAATCCGGGGCGTATTGGAAAACCGTTCCAATGATCAAGATACCAAGGCTCTGTTGGCCGTATTGCAAAAAGACTTTGAGCCGCTTTTGCAGAGCTTCATCGCCATGCGCGCCACCGAAGGGCAGGCCTTAACTGAGGTGCTACAGGGCCAGATGGATCAGATCGATACACTGACCACGGCGGCAGGTGACGTACTGGAAGAACGCCGTGATGACATGCAAGCGGCCTTTCGTGCGTCATTGGCACGGGTAATGGACAATACCGATGGCACTGATGAGACACGCATTGCGCAAGAGCTTGCCATGCTAGCGGTAAAAACCGATATCACGGAAGAACTGGACCGGCTGCGCGCCCATATTACTGCGGCTCGTGATTTGATAGCCAAGGGGTCCCCCGTGGGGCGTAAGCTTGATTTTCTGGCGCAGGAATTCAATCGTGAAGCCAATACGCTGTGTTCCAAGGCGCAAAATAGTGCATTGACCGCTATCGGGCTTGAGCTGAAAACCGTCATCGACCAGATGCGTGAACAAGTACAGAATGTGGAATAAGGGACTAATATGACCAACCGACGTGGCCTGCTGATCATCTTGTCCTCGCCCTCGGGCGCAGGAAAATCCACCCTGAGCAAACGGCTACGGGCCTGGGACCCAAGTCTAGCGTTTTCCGTTTCCGCGACAACCCGTGCACCGCGCCCCGGCGAAGAGGATGGCCAAGACTATCACTTCATGAGCGAAGATGATTTCAAACGCGACGTGAGCCAGGGCGAAATGCTGGAACATGCCCATGTTTTCGGTAATTTCTACGGCTCGCCCAAAGGCCCGGTTCAAACCGCAATCGATGCCGGGCGGGATGTGTTGTTTGATATCGACTGGCAAGGGGCGGCACAGATCCGAAACTCGGATCTGGCACCACATACCTTGTCGATTTTCATCCTGCCGCCCTCGATCGAAGAACTGCGCCGCCGTTTGATCAGCCGGGGTCAGGACAGTGATGACACCATCGCCAAACGTATGCGCAAAAGCTGGGATGAAATTTCCCGCTGGGATTCTTATGATCACGTGCTGATCAACGATGATCTGGACGCCACCGAGGCGGACCTGAAGACCATCATAAACGCGACACGTCTACGACGTATTCAACAACCGCTTCTGGTTGATCACGTGCGCAAGCTGCAAACCGAGTTTGAGAATTGCCAATGACCCTTTATGCGCTGGATGATCACCAACCACAGATTGCCGAGGACAGCTGGATCGCGCCGGATGCCAATGTGATTGGGCAAATCATTGTGGAAGAGGGGGCCTCGGTCTGGTTTGGCTGTACGCTGCGTGGTGATAACGAGCCGATCATGATCGGCGCGGGCAGTAATGTGCAGGAAAACACCGTTATGCACACTGATATGGGTTTTCCGCTGACTATTGGTGCGGGTTGCACGATTGGACACAAGGCCATGTTGCACGGCTGTACTTTGGGTGAAAATACCCTGATCGGTATGGGGGCCACGGTGTTGAACGGGGCAAAGATTGGCAAAAACTGCCTGATCGGGGCAGGGGCATTGATTACCGAAGGCAAAGAAATCCCCGACGGATCGCTAGTGATGGGGGCACCGGGCAAGGTGGTGCGGCAACTAGACCAAGCTGCGATTGACCGCCTGAAACTCAGCGCTTTGAATTATCAGAAAAATATGCGCCGTTTCCGCGCCGGGCTACGCGCCCTGTAAGCCATATCACCAGTGGGGCAATAATGGACAGACAACAGATCAATGCGCTGCTGGAGGCCCTTCCGTTACCCGCATTGGTCATCGGTCCGTCCGAGATCATTCTGGGCGCAAATGATACGGCACAAG